>CAYUXK010000001.1:0-43431 GCA_964448835.1 uncultured Clostridium sp.
TGCGCACTTGCTTTTATTGAAAAATCAAACCCGGTCAAACCAAAAAACATAAAAGCTGCCAGAATTAATGAAACCGAGCATAAATACAGTTTTTTCATAAACGGAATCCTCCTTATATTAATAAAACAATATTATCACAAAAATCATTAACAATCAATGCTTTTAATAAAAAAAACAGGCTTGCGTCTGTTCGTTATGAACTTGTGCAAGCTGTTTATTTGCGTAATCTTTTTGTAACAATTTTGTATTAACATTTGCCTTGCATATTTTAAAAAAAAGATATATAATATAGCGTGATTAATAATCTGGAAGGAATGATAATCCATGGGTGCTATCAAGCTCGGCGCGCAGCTTTATACTTTGCGCGATTATATCAAAACTTACGAGGATTGTGAAGAGACATTCAAATATCTTAACAGCATCGGCATTAATGTTATTCAAATTTCCGGTATCGGTCCCATTGCACCTGATAAGGTTGCTTATCTTGTAGAGAAATACAATATGGATGTTTGCGTCACGCACACATCGTTTGACCGTATGCTTACAAACCTTGATGACGTTATCCGTGAGCACAAAATGATTAACTGCGACACTCTCGGCATTGGCGGCATGCCCGATAAATACAGAGATTCCGCCGAAGCTGTTCGTGAGTTCATAAAAATAACAAGCGAGATTGGCAAAAAGATGAATGACAACGGTATGCAGTTTGGCTATCACAATCATTCATTTGAATTTGGAAAGCTTGATAACGGCAAGCGTATTTTTGACATGTTAATCGAGGAAACTAACCCCGAGGAGTTTAATTTCATTGCAGACACCTACTGGCTGCAATATGGCGGAGTAAACCCCTGCGAATACATTGCTAAAATCGCGAACAGAATGAAAGTTTGCCATTTCAAGGATTATAAAATTGCCAACAACAAGCCCGCTTTTGCCGAAATCGGCACAGGCAATCTTAATCTTGACGCGATATATAATCAGTGCAGGGCAAGCGGCGTTAAATATATTGTAATAGAGCAGGATTTATGCGAAATTGACCCGCGCGAATCAATGGCAATCAGCTATAAGAATCTTTGCGAAATTGCCGCGAGAAATCGCTGATTTCAGCTTGTATATGCCTCGATAAGCATTTGTAATTCTGACTCGCTGTTTGCGCGAACACCTGCCATGACCTTAATATATTCTTCCTCGGGCAGACTGTTTGAAAAAATTTCAAACACCTCAATCGGCTCAGCGCTTGTGCCTTTATAAACTGCTATTTTGCCTTTATAATCACGCAGAGTATAGACAACCTGCTGCTGCGTTTGCTCAATCGGCAGCGTAATATCAGCGGTTTTCTGGCTCACAAGCGCAAGTGCGGTCATGATTGTAAGAGTTGCCGCGCAGGCGACATAGAATTTTATCGATAAGCTTTTCATTACTTTTCACCTCATCGGGTAGTTTTGGCAAATTATGAGGTTATTATTCGTTTTCTTAAGGAGGACTACTGTTTTGAGCAAAACTAAAAAACCGAATGTCAAGAATAAAAAGTACAAGCGCAGCAAGTGGCTGGTGTGCCTTCAGGGCGCGCTTTGCGTTGTTGTGTTTACGGTCGGTATAGTTGGCATTTATGTTTTTGGCAGTATTATTGCCTTTGCAAACGGTGATACCGCTATTAATCTTGATGAATACAAAGAGAATCAAAACCAAACCTCATTTGTTTACGCTTATGATGAAAGCGGCAAAGAGGTTGAAATCGCGCGCCTTCACGGCGAAGAAAACAGAATCTGGGTTGACATTGACGATATGCCAAAGTGCCTTCTTGATGCGTGCGTTGCCCTCGAGGATAAGCGATTTTATGACCATAACGGCGTGGACTGGATACGCACGATTAAGTGCATTTCTACCCTTGATTTTTCTCAGGGAGGTTCAACACTTACTCAGCAGCTGATTAAGAATCTCACGCAAAATAAAGAAGTTACATTTGTGCGAAAGTTTAAGGAAATCATGCAGGCTCTTAATCTTGAGAAGAAGTATGATAAATCCGTTATTCTTGAGGCTTACTTGAACACTTTATATCTTGACAGCGGCTGTTACGGTGTTGAAACGGCGGCAGAGAAGTACTTCGGCAAAGAGGTCAGCCAGCTCAATCTCGCCGAAAGCGCGTCACTTTTAGCAATTACAAATGCTCCGACTAAATATAACCCGCTGAACAATCCCGAAAACAACCGAACAAGGCAAATTTATTGCCTGGATGAAATGCTTGACCAAGGGATTATCAGCAAAGAAGAATACGATACCGCAATAGATACTGAGCTTGTTTTTACCAACAGCGATTCCTACGTGCCCAACGCAGATAAAGCAAAAGAAGACAAAGAAGCTCAAGAGAAAGAAGAAGAAAAGCAGAGCTACTATGTTGATTATGTTATTCAGCGCGTAATTGAGGACCTGATGGATGAATATGGCTACAGTAAGCAGCAGGCGACAGACAAGCTATACTATGGCGGTCTTAGGATTTACTCTGCTGAAGACATGAATGTTCAAAAAGTAATGGAGGATGTTTACGAAAACAGAAAAACATTCCCCGAGGAAGAGGATACAAAAGACAATCCTGCTGCTCAGTCGGCAATGACCATTATGGATTACAGCGGCAGAGTTGTCGGCATTGTCGGCGGTGCGGGCGAAAAGGTAGGCAAGCGCGGACTAAACAGGGCGGCGAATTCTTTCCGTCAGCCTGGTTCAACGATTAAACCGCTTTCAACCTACGCGCCTTCAATTGAGCTCAATCAGCTCACATGGTCAAGCATGACTCTTGACAAGGCTATCCCGGTCAAGGGCGAGATGTGGCCGCATAATGTTGACGGTACCCTGGGGTCGGGAAGATATACTACCACTCAATATGCAATTCAGGTTTCGCTCAATACCGTGCCTGCGAGGATAATTAATCAAACTCTCGGCGTTGAAAAATCATATGAGTATCTGCATGATCATTTTAAGCTTTCAAGGCTTAACGAAGTTGAAGATAAGCAGCTCGCTCCGCTTGCAACAGGTGCGCTATTTAAAGGTGTTTCTACCGTTGAGATGGCGAGCGCCTATGCTACCTTCGGCAACGGAGGCATGTATTATAAGCCGTATTGCTACTATAAGGTAACAAACAGCCAGGGAACTCAGGTTTTGCTTGATAATACAAACAAAGTCGGCGAAAGAGTCCTTAATGAAGACACCGCCGATGTTATGCGCGAGTTATTGCAAACGGTCGATACCGACACCTACGGTACCGGCAAATCGTTAAGTAAATTTCAGATTTTTGCTAAAACCGGTACAACCACCAACAATAAAGACAGGTGGTTCTGCGCGGGTACGCCATATTATGTTTGCTCCATCTGGTACGGCTATGATATCCCGGAGGAGCTTCATCTGTCAAAGAACCCCGCGGGTAAAATATTTATTGAGATTTTTGACAGGATTCACGCCGGCCTTGCTTCAAAAGAGTTTATCAAGCCCGATTCTACCGTAAAGAAGGCTTACTGCACATCGTCAGGCAAGCTTGCCGGCTCTCATTGCTCATCAACCGCTTATGGCTGGTATAAGCTTACAAACATTCCTTCAACCTGTACCTCTTGCTCAGCCTATCCAGCCACTGTTGACGAGGCTGTTAGTAATGTTGCAAATGAAATTGCCGATGTGCTTGATGATTTTTGGAATAAACAGGAGAGCAAGAATGATAATTCTAGGCGTTGACCTGGGCGAGGTTCGCACAGGCGTTGCAATATGTGATAGATTTGAAATGTTAGCCATACCTGTTTGCGTAATTACACAAACGGATGATGAGCTTATTGTCTCTCAAATAGCTGAAATAGCCACTGAAAAAGGCGCCGGGGAGATAGTAGTGGGCTTACCAAAAAATATGGACTCTTCCGAAGGGGAGAGGGCGCAAAAATGCATCGCTATCGCCGAACGAATCGAGAAGCTTTCAGGTATAAAAACTGTTTTAAGAGATGAGCGACTCACTACCGTCAGCGCTCATAACGCTCTCAATGAAACCAACACCCGCGGCAAAAAACGCAAAGCGGTTGTTGACCAGGTTGCCGCGACGGTAATTTTGCAGGAATACCTCGATTACAGGCGTATTCACAATATAAAATAATATCTCTCACCCTTTTCGCATATCAATATTATGATTGATTTGTGTGGGGTGATATAGTGAAAATAGTAACAGACAAAAACCTGAAACATATTGCTGCTTACATCGGCACTTTCTCCTTCCTTGCTATTGGGCTTATATTGGGAATCACGATTTGCGGTAAAGGTATTATCCAAACCGTTACACCGGCGAAAGCCGTTATTCCTACGGTTATTATTGATGCCGGTCACGGCGGCCCTGATGGCGGAACCTGCGGCAGCGACGGAACATTAGAAAAGGATATAAATCTTCCTATTGCAAAGAAACTAAATGAAATTCTCTCTTCTTTGGGAGTTAAAACGATTATGGTGCGAACCGAGGATATTTCAATCCATGATGAAAGCGCGAAATCAATCAGACAAAAGAAAATATCCGATATACATAACAGGCTTAAACTTATTGAAGAAACGCCTAACTGCATTTTTGTGAGCATTCATCAAAATCACTATGCTGTAGAGAAGTATTACGGTACACAGGTTTTTTATTCGCCGGGCGACGCTTGCAGTGAGGTGCTTGCGGATAATATTCAGCAAACCGTAGCCTCGCTCATTCAGCCCGAAAACACAAGAGTAATCAAAAAGTGCGGGACTGATATTTACCTGCTTTATCATGCAAAGGTGCCTGCGGTTATGGTGGAGTGCGGTTTCATTTCAAACGAGCAAGAGCTCATGAAGCTTAAAACAGACGCGTACCAAAATAAGCTCGCGTTTTCGATTGCCATGGGAATAATCAATTATATCAATGTTACGGGGGAAGTTTAATGGCCACCAAGGCAAAAACCGTTTATATATGCAGTCAGTGCGGCTTTGAAAGCCCTAAGTGGAACGGGCGCTGCCCTGATTGCGGCGAATGGAATACAATGAACGAAGAGCTGCGCACCGTTCAAGCGCTCAAAAGCAACAATACCTCTGCTTATGCGTCAAGCGCTCAAGCATGCACGATTGACAACATATGTGCCGACGACGAGATTAGATTTAAAACCGGAATGGCGGAGCTTGACCGTGTTCTCGGGGGCGGTATTGTTAAGGGCTCGCTCGTTTTGCTTAGCGGCGACCCGGGCATAGGCAAATCAACAATCCTTCTTCAGATTTCCGAGTTTATCGGTAAGAATCTGAAGATTTTATATGTTACCGGTGAGGAATCTGCGCAGCAGATAAAGCTGCGCGCTAAAAGACTGCGCGTTTCCACGCCAAACCTGTTTATAATGTGCCAAACCGATGTGCAGTCAGTTATCGAGTATATCCGCGCTACAACTCCCGATTTGGTTATCGTTGATTCGATTCAAACCATGAATGTTGCCGAGATAAGCTCATCGCCCGGTGGCGTAACACAGGTTCGCGAAGCGACCTCGCTCTTTATGCAAAGTGCGAAGTCGCTCGGCATACCTATTATAATGGTCGGTCATGTGAATAAAGACGGTAACATCGCTGGGCCCAAGGTTCTCGAGCATATAGTTGACTGCGTTTTGTATTTTGAGGGTGAGCGAAACCTTTCTTACAGAATTCTGAGGGCTGTCAAAAACCGTTACGGCTCAACAAACGAAATAGGCGTTTTTGAAATGCTTGACAGGGGTCTGTCACAGGTTGCGAATCCTTCGCTTATGCTTATTTCAGGTAAGCCTAAAAACACATCGGGAACATGCGTTACCTGCGTAATGGAGGGTAGCCGCCCGATTCTCGCCGAGGTTCAGGGCCTTGTTGCGTCCTCCGGCTACGGTAATGCCCGCCGCATGGCAACGGGCTTCGACTATAACCGCATGGCAATGATTCTTGCCGTGCTTGAAAAGCGTTCGGGATATATGTTAGGCTCTTTTGATGCCTATATAAATATTGTCGGTGGCTTGAAGCTGGACGAGCCTGCTACCGATTTGGCGGCCGCGCTCTCGCTTATATCGAGCCTTAAGGATACCCCTGTGCGCGATGATACGCTGGTTATGGGCGAAATCGGCCTTGGCGGCGAATTGCGCTCTATTACCTGCTGTGAGCTTCGGATAAGAGAAGCGGACAGAATGGGCTTTACGCGCTGCATTATACCCAAGCATAATATAAAAACAATTTCTGACGGGTTTAATGGGAACATTGAAATCATCGGTGCTCGCAACATTAATGAGGCATATGCCGCGGCGGTAAACTGAGATGAGCTATGTGATTAGACCCAATTTGCCCACGGGTGCTGTCAAGTCAGTAGCTGTCAGTAAAAGGGCAGGGGAGGCAATCGGGAATTTAACTGCTCTTGGTATCAAGTCTTATCGCGTAGAACCTGATTTAAGGCTGCCGAGCCAAGTTAATTCGCACGCGGATATGCAGATGCTTCATTTCGGAAATTCAGAAATTTTCGCGTTAAACGAACATTTGTGCGAGGGAGAGCTAAGCAAAAAATTTTTTGTAAAACCGATAGGCGAGATACCCGGCAATGAATACCCGTCAGATGTTCCGCTAAATGCCGCTATTATCGGCAAATATGTTATCTGCAATGAAAAAACGATTTCTCGCGCTATTCTTGAGCGCATCTATGAATGTTCTCTTATACCTGTGTTTGTGAATCAAGGATATTCAAAATGTTCGGTTTGCGTCATAAATGAAAACGCAATAATAACCGATGACATTGGCGTCTTTACAGCCGCTGGAAATTTTTTTAATGATACTCTGTTCATTTCAAAAGGCGCTATTCGATTGAGCGGATACGATTATGGCTTCTTTGGAGGCTGCTGCGGGAAGATTGATAGAAATAAGCTTGCGGTTAACGGTAGGATAGACAGCCATCCTGACAGCAACAAAATAATTGATTTCGTCGCAAAGCACGCTGTTGAGATTGTTGAGGTTGCGTCGGGGCCGCTCGAAGATATCGGCGGGATACTGCCGCTTGAGGAATCCTGATTAATTGAGAAGTACCCATACTAAATTTCAAGCCTAAAAACTCCTGCATTACTCCCCTGATTTATACAAAACATTTATTTTGTATAATTATTGATTTTTTTTGGGCAGTATGATAATATATAGGTAGTATCATACTCCCTGTCATCATTTCTATTTATTCTGCTATGCCCTTACATTGGAGTTGAAGTTATGCGCGAAGATGAATTCTACACCTTGCCGATTAGCGTTACAGAATATCTGAACTATCTTGTGTCGGTTAAAAATAAATCGATGCTTACAGTTTTAGAGTACGCATCGGATTTAAGACTTTTCTTCAGATTCTTATTGCAGCTTCGTAAGCTTGTGGACCCCTCCCTCCCCTTTGAAGAAATAAATATTTCAAATTTGGATATTGATATAATCTCAAGTGTGACATTATCCGATGCCTACGCTTTTTTGACATATTGCAAAACAAAACGCGCGAATGACTCATCCGCGCGTGCACGAAAAGCTGTTTCAATTAAAAGATTTTACCGTTTTTTAGAAATCAACAAAAAAATTGAGTCAAATCCTCTTCGCGAGCTTGAATCACCTAAGAAAAAGAAATCGTTGCCTAAATATTTAACGCTTGAACAGAGCCTTAAATTGCTTGAAAGCGTTGAGGGCAAGAATAAAGAGCGTGACTACTGCATTTTAACGCTATTTCTCAACTGCGGAATGCGTTTATCGGAGCTTGTTGCAATCAACCTGTCCGATTTTTCAGATAATAATACCCTTACCGTGCTTGGTAAGGGTGATAAAGAACGGACTATTTATTTAAATGAAGCGTGCCTTGTCGCTGTGAAGTCGTATATGGCGGTTCGCCCCGTTGACGGCGTTAAAGACCGTGACGCATTGTTTATCAGCTCACAAAAGCGTCGTATCAGCCCCAAAACAATTCAGAAGATGGTCGAGGACTACCTTGAAAAAGCCGGTCTTGGGGGTATGGGATTCTCTGTTCATAAGCTAAGGCACACCGCGGCTACGCTTATGTATCAGCACGGTAATGTTGATGTTCTGCTATTAAAAGAGATTTTAGGGCATGAAAACCTCGCCACAACCGAAATTTACACGCACGTTGTTAATTCACAGCTGCGTGAGGCTGTCGATGCTAACCCGCTGAATGCGCTTGCCAAAAAGGGGCAATCATCCAAAGTTGAAGAATGATGAGAAAATCGCCGTCATCAGCGCGTCAACCAGTGACGCGCCAGCTGTTACCGCGGCAAAAATACATTGTTTTAATAGAAAATCCTTGATTTCCTGGCGTTGAGTCGCTTTTGATGTCAATATGCATGTGCCGAATATACTTTTTGAGATCTGGTAGCTTTCGCTGCAAGCGAGCAAAAACGCTACTAACGCTACAGCCGCTCCGGGGTAAATAATAAGAATACAATAGCCGAGGCCTGTTAACTTGTATGTTGAATAAAGATAACCGCATATCATTCCGAGGCCTGTGCCTCTGATAAAAGGCAAGGCTACAATAAAAGGCGCACCAATCGCCGAAAAGCCGAGGAAAGCCGATAGCATCAGAAACGACATCCCCGAAAGCATTGAGTTACAGAAATTTGCAATTATCCCCTGCTGAATACGAACGCTTTTATACGAATCAATAATCGTTATCAGCTTGTCAAGCACTGCTCCGCCGCCGTTTCTTATTATTAGTGCACCGCAAAGAAGCCCTGCTATTAAAAAGATAAGCATAATAACTGCGCGGTATCTGTTGAGCGTTTCGTTAATCAGCTTCCCGCTAAAGATGCGATAGCGGCTTGAATAAATTCTTTTCCTGTCCATTTTTTACCTCCGGTTTTTTCATTGATGGTAAAAATATATGACAGACGATATTGATAAATGCCTTTAAGCAGCAAAAAAACCCGGTGCAAACCGGGCTTTAATTTTTTATATCATTTTGTTCCGAATATTCTGTCGCCCGCATCGCCTAAGCCGGGAACAATATACCCGTGGGAATTAAGCTTTTCATCAAGAGCTGCGCAGTAAATATCAACATCAGGGTGAGCTTTTTGCAGCGCGGCAAGACCTTCGGGCGCTGCAATTATACCCATAAACTTTATGTTTGCGGGATTTCTCTTTTTTATCTGACTAATTGCGTCAATTGCCGAGCCGCCCGTTGCAAGCATAGGGTCAAGCACAATAACCTCGCGGGATTCGATATCGGCGGGCAATTTGCAATAGTACTCAACAGGCGCAAGGGTTTCAGGGTCGCGGTAAAGACCGATATGGCCTACACGCGCCGAAGGAACGAGTGAAAGCACGCCGTCAACCATGCCGAGCCCTGCACGAAGAATCGGAACAAACGCAAGCTTTTTGCCTGAAATCACTTTGGTTTTGGCAAGCGCGACAGGTGTTTGCGTTTCGACCTCTTTGAGTGGCAAATCCCTTGTTGCCTCATAGCACATCAGTGTTGCAATTTCACTCACGAGGGCGCGAAAATCCTTTGAGCTTGTTTTTTCATCGCGCAATAGCGTAAGCTTATGCTGAATAAGCGGATGCTCCAAAATAGTAACCTTTGCCATAAATTCTGCCTCCTAAGTGATTTCTTATATTAAAACTTATTCTCAATCTCTGTAATCAAATCAATTCTTCTTTGATGGCGCTCATCAAAGCTAAACGGTGTATCAAGAAATAAATCAACAAGCTTGATTGCGGTTTCGACACTTACAACTCTGCCGCCAAGGCACAAAACATTAGCGTTATTGTGCACACGAGCCATTTCAGCAGAAAAAGCGTCTGAACAGCAGGCAGCGCGAATACCGCGGAATTTATTCGCGGCATATGACATTCCGAGACCGGTACCGCAAAACAGCAGACCAAGCTCGCATTCACCGCTCAGAACGGCGCGGGCCACCTTCTCGGCATATATGGGGTAATCTACGGATTCACCGGATGACGGACCAAAGTCAATAAATTCAGTTTTTCTGCTTTCAAGATGCTTGAGAATCTGCTCTTTAAGTTCAAATCCTCCGTGGTCACATGCAACAGCTATCATTTTTTTCTTCCTTTCTGATCTTAAGTTCTCTTTCAGCTTGAGAAGGGCGCAAATAAGTCGGTTCAAGCTCGTCGGAGTTAATAAACGCGGATTCCTCTGCCGCTTTTGCGGCGAGAATAACACCGTATGCGCGTTGATACCTCAAATGCTCAGGTGCAAGCGAGCTGTTTGGAAGCCTGTCACCGATACTCTCAAAACAAATCTCCGCTCCGTCACCTGCAAAAACTATATTTTCATTATACTCTTTGAGCATGGTATATAATTCCTCAATAGAAATCGCCATATCGTCGCATAATCTAATTACGCAACCTGTGTTACACCTGAAAATTGCCGTATATACCTGACCGCATCTTGCATCCATTGCGCAGCAAACGATGCAGTTGAGTGGGGTAAGTAAGCTTGCGATAGAAAAAAGTGTTGAAACTGACACGCATTTTATATTGTCAGAAAACGCGAGACCTTTGGCGGCGGCGACTCCTATTCTAATGCCTGTGAATGATCCGGGTCCTGTGTTAACGCAGATTACATCGATATCATTAATGGATTTGTTAGCGCTTTTAAGCGCGTTGTCAATCATCGGCATAAGAGTTTCGCTGTGAGTGAGTCCGACATTTACATAGCATTCGCTAAGCAAGGTTAAATTATTATCGGCAACGGCAACGCTCGCGGTTTTTGCAGAGGAGTCAATCCCGAGGTAAAGCATTTAAACTCCCCTCCCCTTAATATCAATTATTCTCTCGTTATCATTGGCGGTTTTGCTGATTTCAACCCGTATGCAGTTATCCGGAAGCACCGATTCAATGTTTTCGCTCCATTCAATAATCAGCACCGAGCCGCTGTCGAGATAGTCAAAAAATCCTGTTGAGTAAAGTGAATCCCATGAAACAACCCTATACATATCAAAATGATAAAGTATTTTATCACCCGTTCGGTACTCATTAACAATCGCGAAGGTTGGGCTGGATACATCTGCAGATATCCCCATTCCGCGCGCGAAGCCGCGAACAAAAGCGGTTTTGCCGGCTCCGAGCTCACCGAACAGAGCGACAACATCACCTGCCGCCGCGGTAGCGCCGAGCTTCTCACCCAATGCTTCAGTTTGGGCTGCATTTTTAGTGTTATAAATTGGCATATACTGACCGCCCTGAAAATATTTCCTATATATTATATCATATATACTGCAAATATCAAACGTTTTTACTTGAATTTATGAGCAAATACATATATAATAATATTTATTATTAAACTGTCGAAAGGAGGATTTGCATGGCTAAGCTGAAGGGACTAAAATACACTATAATTGAAACAGATTTGGTACTGCTTATCACCTGCATATTAACCTCCGCTTTCGGTGTTCTGATGGTTTACAGCGCAACAAGAAGCGGCCTTGAGGAAGGCGAGCTACTTGACCGTGACTGTATAATTATGATTGCCGCTATTGTGCTCGGGATAATCGGCGGTTTCATTATTTCAATGCTCGACTATGAAGCCTTTGTTCGACTGTGGCCTGTAATAGGCGGCATTTCACTTGTTTTGATGGCTTTGCTGTTCTTTATAGGCAGCGGTCCTTCTGACAGACCTGACGCCATTTGCTGGATTGAAATACCCTTAGGCAGCAGGTCAATTAACTTTCAGCCTTCGGAGCTTGTTAAAATCGGTTTTATTATCACATTCACAGCCCATATTGACGCGGTTAAGGATAATATCAACAGCATCAAAAACGTTAGTATGCTTTGCCTTCACGGCATCGTTCCGATAGCCTTGGTTATTTTAACCGGTGACCTCGGCTCGGCGCTTGTATTTGCCGCTATTTTTGTGGCAATGATGTTTGTTGTAGGCATTAAATTAAGGTATTTTATTGCCGCCTTTGTTGCCGGAATCGTAGCGTGTCCGATACTTTGGGTTAAATTTTTCTCGGAGTTTCAAAAGCAGAGATTTTTAGCTATTTATTGGCCCTCGGCGCTCGAGGAGGATGTATACAATAAGATTATCTTTCAGCAGGAGCGCTGTGTTAACGCTATCGGCGCCGGCAGGCTTCTCGGCAGCGGTCTTTTCAAGGGCGTTTATACCCAATCGGCCACGGCAAGTGGAAGAGTGCCCGTTAACGAAAGCGATATGATATTCTCTGTTGTTGGTGAGGAGCTTGGCTTTATCGGCGCGGTGGGGCTGCTGCTCGTGCTGTCATTTATCATTTTGCGTATTGCATCAACCGCGAAAAAATCGCGCAACCTTACGGGCTGCCTGCTTTGCTACGGTATTGCATTCATGATTGGCTCGCAGGCAATAATCAATATCGGTATGTGCCTAAAAGCGCTGCCATGTATAGGAATTACGCTGCCATTTATCAGCAGCGGAGGTTCAGCGAACCTTTGCATCTACTTTGCAATAGGTGTTGTATTAAGTGTATATCGATTTAACACAAACCGCGAGCCTGTTAACTTCAGACTCAGCCATATCAGCACACCGTTCTCGGAATCATAAATTGCTAAATTTTAGCCTGCGTTTTTACGCAGGCTTATTTTTTATATTTTCTCGATTTTAGAGTAATTTGCCATAATCTTCTTTGTGCCCGCGTTTGTAAACGCAACCTCAAGCATGGTGTCATTACCCATTGGTTTGGCGCTCAAAACTACGCCCTGACCAAAGACGCTGTGGTTAATGCTGTCGCCCGATGCAAACTGCACCTTTGAGGTCTTATTTGATGACGCAACAAAATCCGAAAAGCTTTGATTTGAAGCATATGCTTGGTGTTCTTTTTCCTTTCCCGGGAAAAAGGGGTTTGTAAACGGTGACTCTCCAAACCCTGTTTTTGTGAGCAATTCATCCGGGATTTCATTAACAAAACGCGACTCGGGATTGAATTTGGTTGAGCCAAAAATTATGCGTGTTTTTGCCCTCGTGATATAAAGTTGCTTTTTTGCCCGTGTAATTGCAACATAAGCAAGCCTGCGTTCTTCTTCAATCTCTTCGGTTCCCGCCATTGATGACATGGCGGACGGAAAAACCGTTTCTTCCATTCCCGCTAAAAACACAGTCGGGAATTCAAGCCCCTTTGCCGCGTGAACAGTCATAAGAACCACTGCGTTTGCCGAGGCGTTGTAATTATCAATATCCGTCATCAGCGAAACCTCTTGAAGAAAGTCGTTAAGCGTAAGCTGCGGGTTTTCCTCGGAAAAGGTTTTTAAGTTGTTGGCAAGCTCGTTGAGGTTCTGTTTCCTATCTTCAGCGGTTTCTTTATCGAGGTCAAGCGATTCGATATAACCCGATTTATTCATTATCTCAATAAATAAGTCATATAAATCCATCGTTTCGCCGCAATCCACAAAATATTCAATAAGCTTCGCAAATTCTGTAAGCTTTCGCGCGGCGCGAGAGAGCTTCGGGAACTGCTCGGATGATTTAATAACCTCGAATAAACTGATGCCGAGCCCTGCAGATATTTCAGCCGCCAAGGCAAGGGTTTGCGCGCCTATTCCGCGCTTTGGCTCATTGATGATGCGCTGTAGCCTAACAGCGTCACTCGTGTTTGCTACAACACTCAAATAGGCAATCGCGTCTTTGATTTCTTTTCGCTCGTAAAACTTATGTCCACCTATAACCCTGTAGGGTATGCCCATTCTCACAAGCGATTGCTCAATAAGGTTTGACTGCGAGTTCATGCGGTAGAGCACGGCAAAATCTTTGAATTCATCGCCTTTATCTATGCCCGAAAGTATTTGCTCGGCTATGAACCTGCCCTCATCCGGAGCAGTATCACACAGGTGATAATTGATTTTTTCGCCGACTGTATTTTTGGTCCACAAGCTTTTGCCCTTGCGGTTTATGTTTTTTGATATAACATTGTTAGCCGCGTCAAGTATGGTTTGCGTTGAGCGGTAATTTTGCTCAAGGCGGATAACCTTCGCTGAGCGATAATGCTCCTCAAAGTTTAAAATATTATCTATTGTCGCGCCGCGAAAACGGTAGATGCTCTGGTCATCGTCGCCAACGACACAAATATTATTATATCCGCCGGCAAGAAGTGAGGTGAGCAAATACTGCGCATGATTTGTGTCCTGATATTCGTCAACAAGAACGTATTTGAATTTGTGCTGGTAATATTCACGCACATCGGCATAATCTCGCAAAAGCGTTACGGTGTTGACAATAATATCGTCAAAATCCATCGCGTCAGCGGTTTTTAGCGCTTTTTGGTATTGTTCATAAACATTACCGATGCTTCGCTTATATAAATCATTGTAGTTTTCCTT
Source organism: uncultured Clostridium sp. (assembly GCA_964448835.1). Lineage (GTDB taxonomy): Bacteria > Bacillota > Clostridia > Oscillospirales > Acutalibacteraceae > CAG-177. Next base: position 14,311 of record CAYUXK010000001.1, read on the forward strand.
GAGATATTCCGCGGGCGTTTGAAGAATGTCTTTTGCCCTGCTGATTGCGTTTAATATGGCCTTTGGCGAAAGAATTTTGTCGCTTAAACCCAGACGGTTAAGGCAATCCTTGATTACTCGCTTTGAATCATCCGTGTCATAGATCGTGAAATTCGATGAATAGCCGAGAAGCTCTGCATTTCTTCGCAATATCCTTACGCACGAGGCATGAAAGGTGCTTGCCCAGATATCATTCGCATCCTCGCCCAGCATCTCGCACAAACGCTCTTTCAGCTCGCCAGCGGCTTTATTGGTGAAGGTAATGGCAAGTATTTCCCACGGGCGCGCATACCCTTGGCGAATAATGTGAGCAATTCGGTTAACAAGCACCGTTGTTTTGCCGCTCCCCGCCCCTGCAAGCACCAAAAGCGGTCCCTCTGTTGAGAGAACCGCTTTTTTTTGCATATCGTTCAAGTTATCAAAGCTTTTGTCTTTTGTATCACTTGATAACATATTCACATCATTAAAAGTCATTGTATTCCTTAAATTGAAATTTCGTGAGCCATTGTGTAAAGCTCTTCGCTGAGTTGCTTTTTCATATTGAGCGCTTCATAGATATCGTAGTTATCGATGCTATCATTCTTTAATACAACAACTCTGTTTCCTATACCGTCGATAAGAAGCTTAACGGCCTCGTAGCCCATCTGACTGGCGACAACTCTGTCACGAACTGTAGGCGAGCCGCCGCGCTGAACATGACCGAGGATGACCGCTCTTGATTCAACGCCGCATTCTTTTTCAATTTTGCGTGAAAGAGCCTCAACACCGTCGATGCCCTCAGCGACCATAACGATAAAATGAGTTTTTCCTGTTTTCTGTGTGCGGCGGATTCTTTCGATAACAAGGCTGTCAACATCGCCTTTAAATTCCGGGATTACAATAGCCGTTGCACCGACAGCGATTCCGGCGTTAAGAGTAAGGTCGCCTGCTTTGTTGCCCATAACTTCGACAACAATGCAGCGGCTGTGGGATTCAACAGTGTCGCGCAAACGGTCCACCATCTGCATAATTGTGTTAAGGCAGGTGTCATAACCGATGGTATAATCTGTTGAAACGATATCATTATCAATCGTCGCCGGGATGCCGATGCAGGGAATTCCACGAAGCGAAAGGTCACGCGCGCCGCGGAATGAGCCGTCGCCACCGATGACAACAATGCCCTCAATTCCTCTTTTTTTGCAAACATCGACTGCTCTTTGCATACCTTCTTCTTCCTTAAAAGCAAGGCACCTTGCGGAATAAAGCATTGTGCCGCCCCTGTGGACGATATCTGATACGCTGCGGATATTAAGCTCTACCATGTCGTCAGCCATCAGACCGGCGTAGCCCTTTTTAATGCCCCAAACTGTCATACCCTTTTCGCAGGCAGTTCTTACTACTGCGCGCACACAAGCGTTCATGCCGGGGGCGTCACCGCCGCTTGTCAAAACACCGATAGTTTTCAAAACAATTACACTCCTTAGCTAAAAACTTACAACGAATATATTACACTTTACGAGCCATAAAGTCAAACAGAAAATTGCATAATTTGCGGTAAAAGTACAAAATGTTGTTGTGCATCTTGCTAAATTATTCGTTATATACTACATTTGTGTCTCCTAATATTCGCCTTAGCTCACGCAGAAGAACATCGTTAACATCCACAGCCTCCATCATTTGGCAGGGCTTATATGTTTTTGTATCAATGAAGTAATAATAAAGAGGTACTCTACCGTCAAATATTTTCAGAAGCTTCTCACATTCAGCGATTTGAGGCGAGGAGGCAGAATCAAATCGCAGAAACAGCGCGTTCTTTTTTTTCTTTTGTTGTGGCAACGGCGGCGGAGCATAATTATCCTTCGGGCAAGGCTCAACCGATTCGCAAACTATTTTTGCATCCTCGTCTTCGCGCAGGCTTAACCTGCCGTGAATTAAAACAATGTTGCCTTCATAAAGCAGATTTGCTTTTTCGCTGAGTGTTTTTGGAAAAACGATCACTTCAATGCTGCCATATTCGTCCTCGGCTTCAAGAAAAGCCATCGTGGTATCGCTTTTAGTGATTTTCTTTTTTACTGAGGTTATAATACAAAGCAGCTTCACATGGTCGTTATCCTTATAATCTGAAACCTCGGGTTCAGAGGAAGCAATAAGGTCAACTGTTCTGGCACAATTAAGGCTTTGCGACAGAGAAGAATATGCTGCCATCGGGTGCCCCGAAAGGTAAAGCCCTGTTACCTCTTTTTCGTATTTCAGCAAAAGGTCATTCGGGTATTCCTCGACCTCGGGAAAAGTAACTTCTTCAATCATATCGGCGTCTTTTGAATTCTGCTGTGAGAGTAAATCAAAGAACCCCATTTGACCGTCAATATTTTTACGCTTGGAATTTTCGAGGTTATCGATTATTTCGGGTACGACGCACATCATTTGCCTGCGGCTAGCGCCAAGCCCGTCAAGCGCTCCGCTTTTGATAAGGCATTCAAGACCGCGGCGGTTAAAATCCTTGCCGTACATTCGCTTACAAAAATTATAGATACCTGTAAATTCACCTTTGAAGGTTCTTTCCGCAATAATTTCATTAATAAATGAGCGGCCGATATTCTTGACTGCAAGCATGCCAAAGCGAATTTTGCCATCCTCAACCGTAAAGCTGTCAAGGCTCTTATTAATATGCGGCGGCACAATTGCAATGCCTAACCGCGAGCACTCCGCGGTATACTGCGCAACCTTATCGGTATTGTCAAGAATACTTGTAAGCATCGCCGCCATAAATTCGCAGGGATAGTGGCATTTTAGCCAAGCGGTCCGGTATGAAACAAACGCATAAGCGGCGGCGTGGGCTTTATTAAAGGCATATGAAGCAAACGAGGTCATGTCGTCAAATATTTCATTGGCGGCTTTTTCATCTACACCACGTTTAACAGCGCCCTCACATTCAATAGTACCGTCCTGACGAATACTGCCGTAAACAAACGCTTCGCGCTCTTTCATCATGACATCGTGCTTTTTTTTGCTCATTGCGCGGCGCACAATATCCGCCCTGCCGTATGAGTAACCCGCGAGCTCACGGCAAATCTGCATAACCTGCTCCTGATAAACCATACAGCCGTAGGTTACATCAAGAATATCTTGCAGCTCCGGGGTCTTGTAGCGTATTTTTTTGCGGTTGTGACGGTTCTCAATATATTTCGGAATTGAATCCATCGGCCCCGGTCGATATAGTGAAATAATAGCTATTAAATCCTCAAGACTCTCAGGACCGAGACTTGTCAAAACGCTTCGCATACCCGCCGATTCAAACTGGAAAACGCCGTTGGTGTTTCCCTTGGCGAGCATTGCGTATGTTTCAGAATCCTGCTCATCAATTTCTTCTATTGAGAATTCGGGATGATTAAGGTTAATCATTTTAACCGTCTGGTCAATTACAGTTAAAGTCCTCAGACCAAGGAAATCCATCTTTAAGAGTCCCAGCTCCTCAAGCGTGGTCATCGGGAACTGCGTAACAACAGACTCATCATTTTTTGCAAGAGGTACATATGAAACAACAGGGTCGCGCGTTATTACAACGCCTGCAGCGTGAGTTGAAGCGTGGCGCGGCATACCCTCAACCTTGCGCGCCATGTCGATAAGCTCCTTGATTTCGCCCCCGCTGTTATAAATCGCCTTAAACTCGGCGGAGCGAGCAAGAGCGCGGTCAAGGGTAATATTCAGCTCATTTGGTATAAGCTTCGCGACATTATCAACAACCGAGTAGCTTAGACCCATAGCGCGCCCGACATCACGGATTGCGCCCTTTGCGGCCATTGTACCAAACGTTACAATCTGCGCGACATGGTCCGCACCGTATTTCGAGATAACGTAGTCAATAACCTCAGGGCGGCGTTCATAGCAAAAATCAATGTCAAAATCAGGCATACTTACGCGCTCGGGGTTAAGAAAACGCTCAAAAAGCAAGTTATATTTTATCGGGTCAATGCCTGTTATGCCGATTGCATAGGCGCAGATACTTGCCGCGCCCGAGCCTCTGCCCGGTCCAACGGGTATACCGACCTCTCTGGCATGGCGGATAAAGTCATGAACTATGAGGTAGTAATCAACATAGCCCATTTTATTGATAACATCGAGCTCATAATCCAGGCGTTCAAGACACTCTTGTGGAGGGTTCTCGCCGTATCTCTCAATCAGACCGTCATGGCAGAGCTTCTTAAACCACTCAAAATGGTCATAATCTCCGGGCACTTCAAAATGCGGAAGCTTTGTGTTGCCGAATTCAAAGGTTACTGCGCACCTCTCGGCAATTGCGGCAGAGTTTTCAACCGCTTCGGGACATTCGGGTAAAGCTCTCAACATTTCTTCTTCACTTTTTACATAGAATTCCTCAGTCTGGAATTCAAGCCCGGTATCCTCCCCTATTACATGGTTAGTTTGAATGCAAATCAGCATCTGCTGCATTTTCGCGTCTTCTTTATCTATATAATGCGAGTCGTTTGTCGCAACAAGCGGTATATTAAGTTCTTGAGAAAGCTTAATGAGCATTGGGTTAATTGCGTTCTGTTCAGCTAAACCGTGATTTTGAATTTCAAGGAAATAATTGCCCTTTCCAAAAGTATCACTGTACCATTTCGCAACATTTTTTGCTTCATCATAATCGTTTCGTGAGAGGGCGCGCGCTACTTCACCAGCGAGACATCCCGACAGAGCGATAATCCCCTCGTGATACTTCTCAATAAGGTCGCGGTCAACTCTTGGCTTTGTGTAAAAACCGCTTGTCCACCCCTCTGATACAAGCTTAATGAGGTTTTGATACCCCGTATTGTTTTCGCAAAGCAAGGTAAGGTGAAATCGCTCATTATCAAGCCCGTTAACCTTGTCAAAGCGAGTCCTGCTGGCAACATAAACCTCACAGCCGATTATCGGATTTAATCCGTGGCTGCGAGCAGCGCGATAAAAATCAATTACGCCGTACATTACGCCGTGGTCTGTTATAGCAACCGAGGTTTGCCCCATACTCTTGATTTTATCCATAAGCGGCTCAAGCCTGCAGGCACCGTCCAGCAAGCTGTATTCGGTATGAAGATGTAAGTGAGCGAATGCCATAATATCTCCTTAAAGCTTGTCCGCAATATCAATTAGCCTTTGCAGGCGGTGATTAACGCCCGAGCGTGAAATGGGTACCTTGAGCATTGAGCCGAGCTCGGTAAGGCTCACATCGGCGTTTTCAAGTCTTAACTCGGCAACCTCGCGAAGCTTGTCAGGCAAGCTTGTAAGCCCCGATTTTTGCTTGATTTTATTAATTGCCTCAATCTGTGCCGCCGCCGCGTCAATGGTTTTTGAAAGATTTGACATTTCAAAATTCAGCTTGCGGTTAACAGAGTTTATAACGTCTTTTTCCATTTTTATGCCCATGAATTCAAGCGCTGAATTTGTCGCGCCCATTGCGGTAAGAATATCCTCAATACTTTCGCTGTCTTTAAAATAGATTATGTGATTGCCTTTGCGTAAAATATATTTTGGGAGCAGGTCAATCTCCTGCATGAGTTTTATTAAATCTAAACAAAGGCGCTTATGCGAAACAACAAATTCAAGGTGATAGTTTTTGGATGGGTTTGTGACCGTGCCGCAGGCAAGAAATGCGCCGCGTAAAAAAGCAGAGTAGCAACATTCCTCGGTTAAATTTGAGCGATTGATGCGAAGCGTCGTCTCACGCTGGTTGTTGCCGAAATAATCATAAACCGACGCGCAGTGTGATTTGCCTTTTAGTGATGCGATAACCTTTTTTGAATTACCAAGGTTGATTTCAGGCTCAGCGCCGCAAATGTCTTTAATTGCTTCGGTATAGAGAGCAAGAACGGTTTTATTCTCTGTTGAAAGCGAAATCTCCGAGGGCGAAAAATGCGCAAAAAGCACAAGCCCGTAGACTTGTGCCTTAGAACAACAGGTTGATAATACTTCTATAGCAGCAAGTTCTTGCTTTACATCCGATGAAAAAGACAACTAACCGCCCCCGTTAAATAATTTTTATCTCTGCTTCAAGAGAGACTCCAGTTTCTTTAAGAACAACAGTTTTGATGTGCTCAATCAGATGTAATACATCCGAGCAAGTCGCACCGTTTTTATTGATAACAAAGCCTGCGTGCTTTTCACTGACGGCCGCGCCGCCTACAGAAAAGCCTTTTAGACCGCACTGCTCAATAAGAGCGCCTGCAAAGTATCCGTCAGGGCGTTTAAAAGTACTGCCTGCGCTCGGAAAATCAAGCGGCTGTTTATCTTTTCGCCTTGAGAGAAAGTCGTTCATTTTCGCTTTGATTTCATCCTTTGAACCCTTGGAAAGGCGCAGGGTTAACTCGGTGATGACACAGTAATTGGTGCAGTAAGCGCTATGACGATAACTTAGACCCATATTATCACCCTCGAGGGAGCCAAGCTCGCCGTAAGGCGTAATATGGCGGCATGATAGCAGCACATCTTTCATTTCGCCGCCGTAGGCGCCCGCGTTCATATATGCCGCGCCGCCGGCACTGCCGGGAATACCATAGGCAAATTCAAGCCCGGATAAACCGTTTTCGAGCGCGAAATTGCATAAGCGTGAAAGCTGCGCGCCACATTCGCATTTAATCGTTATTTCGTCTATAAGCGATATATTGTTAAGCGAACCGGTACTGATAACCAAGCCCTTAATACCGCCGTCATTGACGAGAAGGTTACTGCCCTTGCCCAAAATGAAGCAAGGAATTTCATTCTCACGCGCGGCACATACAAGGTCTCGCAGCGTCTGCTGAGTTTCGGGAACGGCAAGAATCTCGGCTGGACCGCCGATTTTAAAGGTTGTGTATTCGCTCATAATTGCGTCGAGAGTATAATCACACCCAAGCGATTCAATAAGCGAAATCAAACACTGTTTATTGCTATTCATAGCCGCCTCCAAATAACTGATTATTCGTCAAGAAGAGCCGCTCCCAGAATTCCTGCGTCGTTGCCGAGAACGGCAGACAAAATCTTAGTTTGTTTTAATGAATGTATGCTGTAGCGCTCCTGCTCAATAGCCTCGCGCAAAGGAATCAATATGTTTTCACCCTCGTTGCCGACACCGCCTCCAACGCAGAGAATCTCAGGCTGAAGGGCGTTAATTATGTTGATAGCACCGGTAGCAACATAGTGAATATATTTATTAACAACCTCGGTTGCAGCTTTATCATTCCTGCGCCAGGCATCAAATGAGGTCCTGCCGTTAACATTGTCAAGGCTGCCCGCGATCTCCCACATGATACTGTCTTTATGTTCAAGCATAGAGGCTTTTGTTTGCGCAACAAGGGCAGTTGCCGATGCGTAACGCTCCCAGCAGCCCTTACGGCCACAGTTGCACTGCTCGCCGTCAATAGCAATAACCATATGCCCCATTTCGCCCGCGGCATAGTTAACGCCGCTGACTATTTTGCCGCCGACAATAATGCCGCTGCCAACGCCTGTGCCTAGAGTGATTGCAACAAAATCGCTCACGCCTTTGCCAACTCCCGCAACTGCTTCGCCCAGAGCAGCACAGTTCGCATCATTATCAAGATAAACAGTTTTACCTATTCTTTCTTCAAGCATCTCTTTAGCGGGAACATTGTCAAAATAGAGATTGTTCGCGAACTCTATATAACCGTTTTCCTTGTTAACCGAGCCCGGGGTACCTACACCTACGGAGACAACTTCGTCGATTGAAACGCCAGCGTCATTGAGAGCAAGGTTAACCGCAAGTGCTATATCGTCAAATATCTCCGCCGCTGGTCTGGGACAATTGGTTTTAACCTTTCCCCTTCCGATTATTTTATTCTCTTGATTTACAACACCTACCGCTATGTTTGTTCCTCCAAGATCCACACCGATTCTGTACATAATATTTTATCCTCCTGAAATTTATTCAACTATTAATAATTGTGCCAGACTTCAAGCTCGCGTTTTTCGGGAACAATGTCATCTGTCATACCCAAACTGTGCAGCAGCTCGCGAGCCGCGTTGTAGCCCATTTTCTTTTGTCTGTTATTGATTGCCGCCGCCTCGATAATAATCGAAAGGTTTCGACCAGGGCGAACAGGCACGACTGTTACAGGCACTTCAATATCAAGAATTTCCATATATTCATTGTCAAGGCCGAGTCTGTCATATACCTTGTCGCTGTCCCATGGCTCAAGCTGAACCACCATTTCAATTTTTTCCGTCATTTTTACGGCGCCCATACCAAACATACGCCTTGCGTTCACAACGCCGACACCGCGTAGCTCAATGAAGTGCCTTATATTATCAGGAGCAGAGCCGACAAGGGTTCTCGAAGATACCTTGCGGATTTCAACCGCGTCATCAGCAATAAGCCTATGACCGCGTTTGATAAGTTCCAACGCGGTTTCACTTTTACCAACACCGCTGTCGCCGAGAATCAGCACACCCTCGCCGCTAACCTCAACAAGAACACCGTGGCGGGTAATTCGAGGGGCAAGCTCAATGCCAAGGTATGATATTGTTGCTGACATAGCCGCTGATGTTGTGTCGGATGTCATCAGCACGGGAACCTCATATTTTTCCGCGAATTCCAAAAGGCGTTTGTCGCATTCGAGCGATCGCGCGATAACAACAGCAGCAGGGCGCTTAGAAAAGAAACGCTTAAGGCTTTCGATGCGCTTTTCTTCGCCCAGACTTTTTAAATATTCAAGCTCGGTCAGACCAAAAAACTGTATGCGCTCTGGGTTAAAGTAATCCTCAAAGCCTGCAAGAATAAGCCCCGGGCGCAAAACATCCTGAGAAGTTATGTAAATGCTTGATATGCTTTTGGGTGAATAAATAACCTGAAAAGATAAGTCCTTAACTACCTTTTCAAGAGCAACAGAATCTTTGTTCATTAATAATCACACCTTCCTTTATGAATTTAAACAATTACATTTATTATAAAGCATCTTTCAACGATTTCCAATACTTTATTTAAAAATTTATATATTTTTTAACGGATGCCGTAATTTACGACATCCGTTAAATGTTTTAAAGCTGAGTAGCTACGCCTTCAAACTTTGTTTTTGCTTCATTTACCTTTTGCACCTCTGCCTTCGCGGGTTCATACCAACCGCGTCTGTGCATATCCTCAAATACTGAATACTGAATATCATGCTCCTGGTGAAGAATATCAAGAAAATCACTTTGCAGCTGCGGGTTTACACATTCGTTGCTGTAGGTATTGTAAACTCCCGTAATGCTTTTCTGGTCGCTCAAAACATCATCAAGTATTTCGCGGTCGCCGAAATTAATGTTTGAATTATCCAAACGCGTTTCCTCCTTAATAAAGATGTCCCATAAGGGTGTCAAAATGCTGCTTATGCTGCATCGCAATCTGCTCGCAGGTTGATTTGATTTGCGGATCAGTTGCTCTAACGGCATACGACTTATACTTTTTTACCAGCAGCTGTTCAAAATTCAGCTGGTCTTCAAGCGCGCTGAGTTCTTTTGCTGTTAAATTAGCCACATTATCATCTCCTTTGCATTATTATCTGCCGTTAATGGTTAAATAATACAAAAAAAATAAAAAAATTTCGTACAAGTAAGCAGAAGCTAAATTTGTACGAAATCTATTATTCATTGGTGTTTATGCAATGGGAACCGCGTAATCGTAGCTGGGGTACCATTTTGATGTGGCATAGTTGCGCGCGCGGAAAAGGACCTCATTCTCATAAACCTCCATTTGGAACCCCATACCGCCCCAAGGTATACCGTATCGGTTAACAATCATATAGGTTGGCAGGTTAACATAAGTGACTCCGTTAGTGGTTTCAACGCATGCGAAGCCAAAAGCGTTTTGCGTTAATTCGCCGTTAATTCCGACATGAAGATGACCGCTTATAAAGAAAACATTGTCATACTTCTCGAGTATATTCTTAACAGCGTCGCTGTAATCTCTAAGTCCTCCGTCCTCCCAGACTTCTGATTGACCGTTTGCGCCCTCAACAGGAACATGGCTTACGACAAACATCGGCAGCCCCCTGCCCGAAGCCTCTGCAAGCGCGTTATCAAGAAAAGCAATCTGTTCATCGCTGTATTCGGGATGGTCCCAAGTGTCGTCACCCTCATCGCCCAAAATAACAAAGCGATATCCGTTGACATCCATACTGTAATAAATATTTTCAATTTCGCCGCCGGTGTATTGGTTATATAAGTTGACAAAGCGTTCTCTCGCGCCGTCTTCGGTGGTGTCTTCAACATGACCGATATCGTGATTTCCGCTTGCAACAATCCACGCTTTATTAGTGAGATCCTTTTGCATGAGCTTAAAGAATCCCTCAATTGAAGGCCCGTCCCCGTAATTGGTAAGGTCGCCCGAAACAAGCACGGCGTCGATATTCTCACCTTTTTCTATATCTCTTAGCGCGATTTCAAATATTGAATCGCCGAGTGATATGCTGTTATCAAGGTGAATATCGGAAATCATTGAAACATTGAGTAAAACATTATAGTTTTTTGGTGTAAGCTTTAACATTTTTGCGCCGTCATTAAGAAATCCGCTTCCCGGAAAAATAGTAATCAGCGCTGAGAAAATAAGCGACAGAATCGGTTTAATGATATACGACAAAACAACTCCTCCTTATTTAATTGTTAAACGATGAATTTGTGGTGTTTTTAAGCATAACATCATGGTAACCGCCCTCAACAATGCTAGTTGAAGAAACCAGTGTGATTTTTGCGTCACTCTGAAGCTCGGGGATGTTAAGAACACCGCAGTTGCACATGGTTGATTTCACCTTATAAAGACTTCTTGCAACATTATCGCGTAGCGAGCCCGCGTAAACGACGTATGAATCAACTCCTTCTTCAAATGAAAGACTTGATTTTCCGCCAAGGTCATAGCGTTGCCAGTTCCGTGCGCGGTTTGAGCCTTCGCCCCAATACTCTTTAACATATGTGCCGTTAACGGTGAGCTTGTTTGTCGGGCTTTCATCAAACCTGGCAAAATATCTGCCGAGCATCAGGAAATCCGCGCCCATAGCAAGAGCGAGAGTCATATGATAGTCGTGAACTATGCCGCCGTCTGAGCAGATGGGAACATAGATACCTGTTTCTTTGAAATATTCATCGCGTGCAGCGGCAACCTCAATAATTGCTGTCGCCTGCCCTCTGCCGATTCCCTTTTGTTCACGGGTGATACAAATCGAGCCGCCGCCGATACCAACCTTAACAAAATCCGCGCCTGCCTTTGCAAGGAACATAAAGCCGTCACGGTCAACAACATTGCCGGCGCCTACCTTAACAGTATCGCCGTATTTTTCACGGATAAATTTAAGAGTAAGCTCCTGCCAAACCGTATAACCCTCTGAAGAATCGATGCACAGCACATCAGCGCCGGCCTCAACAAGGGCGGGAACACGCTTTTCATAATCGAGGGTGTTAATGCCCGCGCCGACAACATAGCTCTTGTTTTTATCAAGCAGCTCCTGCGGATTCTCTTTATGCTGCGAATAATCCTTACGAAATACAAGATATACAAGATTACCGTTTTTATCCACAAGCGGCAGTGAATTGAGCTTATGATCCCAAATAATATCATTTGCTTCCTTCAAAGTTGTGTTATCTGGCGCAGTAATAAGATTATCGAGCGGAGTCATAAATTCGCAAACACAAAGGTCGAGCGGCATACGGCTGACACGGTAATCACGGCTTGTGATAATGCCGCGAAGCTTGCCGTTCGGCGTTCCGTCGTCAGTTACAGCAATGGTGTTATGACCGTTTTTCTCAACAAGGTCAATAACATCGCAAAGCGTAGAATCGGGCGTAACATTTGAATCGCTGACAACAAAGCCTGCTTTATAATTCTTAACGCGCGAAACCATAGCGGCCTCGCTCTCAATAGACTGCGAGCCAAAAATAAATGATACGCCTCCCTCCCTTGCAAGAGCGATTGCAAGAGTGTCATTTGAAACAGACTGCATTATAGCCGAGGTAAGCGGAATGTTGATAGTAAGCGGCGACTCCTCCTGTCCTTTCCTGTATTTGACGAGAGGAGTTTTAAGGCTTACATTTGCAGGAATACAGTCCTTTGATGTGTAGCCGGGAATAAGCAGGTATTCGCTGAAGGTTCTTGAGGGTTCTTTAAAATAGATAGCCATAATTCAATCACTCCTTTATTTGAAATACTCAACCGCAGAGTTAAAGATTCCGATATCATAATTACCGGGGATGTTTTTATAAAGCCCGCTACCGACTCGTTCCGAATGCCCCATTTTGCCCAATACTCTGCCGTCAGGCGAGGTAATGCCCTCAATCGCTGCGCACGAGCCGTTGGGGTTAAAGCTGACGTCCTTGGTGGGGTTGCCGTTAAGGTCAACATACTGCGTGGCAATCTGACCGTAAGCGGCTAAGCTTGTAATCAGCTCATCACTCGCGAGGAATCGACCCTCGCCGTGAGAAATCGCAACCGAGTAAATGTCGCCGACATTTGTATTCATTAACCACGGTGATTTATTTGATGCAATACGGGTGCGAACTATACGCGACTGATGCCTTCCTATGGTGTTATAGGTAAGTGTCGGGCATGACTCATCGGTATCGATTATTTTGCCGTAAGGCACTAGACCGAGTTTGATGAGAGCCTGAAAGCCGTTGCAGATGCCGCACATAAGTCCGTCACGATTATTCAGAAGCTCATTGACTTCATTTTTGATGGCGGAATTGCGGAAAAAAGCGGTTATGAATTTCCCTGAACCGTCAGGCTCGTCGCCGCCCGAAAAGCCGCCCGGGATAAACACAATGTTCGCTTGACGCATACGCTTTGCAAAATAGTCAACAGATTGAGAAATTCCGCTTGCGGTCAGGTTGTTGATAACAATAATCTCAGGCTCCGCTCCGGCTGACATAAGCGCCTTCGCCGTGTCGTACTCACAATTTGTACCCGGGAAAACGGGTATAATTACGCGCGGCTTCGCGGTCTTAATCATTGGTGAAGGTCTTTCGCTTAAACTATATTCATAGGCTTCAACCTTGCTATTAGAGGTGGATGTTTTCGCCGGGAAAATCGGTTCAAGCTTATCCTCATATGCCTTCAGCAGGCTCGCGAGGCTGATTGCTGAGCTGCCCAGGGTGATAGCCTCAACATCTGAGGTGTAGCCGAGGGTTACGCCGATATCCTCATCAGCGGTTAATTCAAGAATGAATGAACCATAGGCATAGCCGAATATTTCTTCCGCTGTGACCTCATTAGAGAACTTGAAGCCGATACTGCTCCCAAAGCACATTTTCATAATTGCTTCTGCAGCTCCGCCGTAGGTAGGAGTATAAGCCGCGCAAACCTTACCTGAGCGCATAAGTTTTGTTACCTTGTCATATAGCGCTTTTTGATTTGACGCATCAGGCAGATTATTCTCGTTATAATCGGGTTTGAGCCAAACGACTCTGTGACCTGCCGCTTTGAATTCAGGAGTAATTATATTATCAGTGCTATCGGTTGTAACAGCAAATGAAACTAATGTCGGCGGAACATCGATATGCTCAAAGCTGCCGCTCATTGAATCCTTGCCGCCTATTGCGGCAATGCCAAAATCGAGCTGAGCTTTAAACGCGCCGAGCAGAGCGGCAAGGGGCTTGCCCCAGCGCTTGCCGTCATGAAGCGGCTTCTCAAAGTACTCTTGAAATGTAAGATAAACATCATTAAAATCAGCGCCTGATGCTATAAGCTTCGAAACGGACTCAACAACAGCGAGATAAGCGCTGTGGTAAGGGCTTTTTTCGGCTATGAAGGGGTTATAACCCCATGCCATAAGCGAGCAGGTGTCGGTGTGACCTTTTTCAACCGAAACCTTGAACACCATGGCCTGCGAGGGTGTAAGCTGATTTTTTCCGCCGAAGGGCATCATCACCGTGCCCGCGCCTATGGTAGAATCAAACCGCTCGCTCAGTCCCCTCTTTGAGCATATGTTGAGGTCCTGCGCAAGCTCGGCGTAGTTATCTTCAAAGCTTCCGTTGTATTCATTGTGGAATCCTTTGGGAGCAACGGGGGTAATATCAATATGCTTTTGCGCGCCGTTTGAATTAAGGAAATCACGCGAGATATTAACTATATATTTGCCGTTCCATTTCATTTTTAATCGCGGCTCGGCGTTTACGACTGCAACAAGCGTTGCCTCAAGATTTTCACTATCTGCAATTTCAGCAAATCGTTTCGCGTCCTCAGGAGCAACAACAACCGCCATTCTTTCCTGTGATTCGCTGATTGCAAGCTCTGTGCCGTCAAGTCCGTCATACTTTTTGGGAACGCTGTTTAAATCAATTTCAAGCCCGTCCGCGAGCTCACCAATGGCAACTGAAACGCCGCCCGCACCAAAATCGTTGCAACGCTTAATAAGTAATGAAGCTTCTTTGTTTCTGAAAAGCCGCTGAAGCTTTCGCTCCTCGGGCGCGTTACCCTTTTGGACTTCGGCCCCGCACTCCTCAAGTGAATCAAGAGTATGCGACTTTGAGGAACCTGTCGCGCCGCCGCAGCCGTCACGCCCTGTTCGGCCGCCGAGAAGTATTACGACATCGCCGGGCACAGGAGCTTCACGGCGAACATTCTCCGCCGGCGCCGCTCCGATAACAGCGCCTATTTCCATACGCTTTGCCGCGTAACCGTCGTGGTATATTTCGTCAACCTGCCCCGTTGCAAGACCTATCTGATTGCCATAGGAGCTGTACCCTGCCGCGGCTGTAGTGACGATTTTTCGCTGAGGAAGCTTTCCGGGTAAGGTATCCTTGACAGCTTTTAGCGGATTTGCCGCGCCGGTTACACGCATTGCTCCATATACATAGGAACGCCCCGAAAGCGGGTCGCGAATGGCGCCGCCTATGCAGGTAGCCGCGCCGCCAAAAGGTTCAATTTCAGTGGGATGGTTATGAGTCTCGTTCTTAAAGAGCAGCAGCCAATCCTGCTCCTCGCCCTCAACATTAACCTTGATTTTAACGGTGCAGGCGTTAATTTCTTCGGATTCATCAAGATTTGGCAGCTTGCCGTTTTTGCTCAGGTATTTTGCGGCAAGGGTTGCAATATCCATAAGGTTAATGGGCTTGACTCTGCCAAGCTCTTTGCGCACCCGAATATATTCGTTATATGCGTCACCGAGCAGCTTATCCTCAAACTGAGCGCTGTCAATGGTCGTTAAAAATGTGGTGTGGCGGCAGTGGTCAGACCAGTAGGTATCGATCATCCGGATTTCGGTGATGGTCGGGTCACGATTCTCGGTCTTAAAATAGTCCTGGCAAAAAGTGATATCGTCAAAATCCATTGCCAGCGCGTATTTTTTAATAAACGCCGATAAACCGTCGCTATCCAGAGAGCAAAAGCCGTCAAGCAAAGCGACCTCGGTAGGAATATCATATTTAGAAACGATTGTTTCGAATTCATTGAGAGATGCCTCGCGGGACTCCACAGGGTTAATTACATACTTTTTGATTGTATCAAGTTCATCCTGTGAAATATTGCCTTGAAGAATATAAATCTTCGCTGTGCGAACAAGAGGACGCTCGCCGCGTGAAATAATCTGAATACACTGAGCGGCGGAATCCGCACGCTGGTCAAACTGACCGGGCAGGTACTCAACGGCGAATACTGTGCTGTCGGGCCCGCAATTGATATTATCGCTGACAATATCAAGCTGTGGCTCGGCAAAAACGGTCATGATACAATCGTCAAACAGCTTCTTGTCGATATTTTCAACATCATACCTGTTAAGCATACGCAGTTTCTCAAGCCCTTCGATGCAGAGCAGACCGCGAATATCGCTTTCAAGCGCCTTGGCTTCGTTCTCAAGCCCGGGCTTTTTTTCTACATAAACCCTGTAAACCATATCAGCCCTCCTCAAATGCTTTTAAAGCGCGCAATCCGATATCCGTGCGATAATACGCGTTAGCAAATGATACCCTTTTTACATTCTCGTAAGCGGCATCAATCGCGTCCTTAAGCTTATCTGCCGACACGGTAACACCTAAAACTCTGCCGCCCGCGGTGATTAGCTTATCACCTTCAAGGCGCGCGCCGGCGACATAAAGCTCACCGTCAAAATCGGGCGCGACTTTGATTTCAAAACCGTTCTCGTATTTTTGAGGATAACCGTTTGAGGCCATTATAACACAGCAGGAGCATTTATCCGAAAACTCAATCTTGATATCCGCAAGAGTGCCCTCGGAAACGGCGCGCATAATATCAAACAAATCTGTTTTGAGCAGAGGTAAAACGACCTGTGTTTCAGGGTCGCCGAAGCGGCAGTTATACTCAATAACCTTTGGGCCGTTAGTTGTGAGCATCAGCCCGAAGTATAAGCAGCCCTTAAATGTTCTGCCCTCGTTATTCATGGCGTTCATTGTGGGTATAAAGATTTCGCGCATGCATTGCTCGGCAATATCAGCGGTGTAGTAGGGATTCGGCGCGAGGGTGCCCATGCCGCCCGTGTTAAGGCCTTTATCGCCGTCAAGCGCGCGTTTATGGTCCATTGATGAAACCATTGGTACAAGAGTGTTGCCGTCTGTAAATGCAAGCACGGAAACCTCGGGGCCTTCAAGAAATTCTTCAATTACTATGTTGCTCCCGCTGTCGCCGAACACCTTATCCTCCATCATTGAGCGAACAGCGTCAACAGCCTCATCTCTTGTCTGAGCAATAATAACGCCCTTCCCGAGCGCGAGACCGTCGGCCTTTATAACTGTCGGTATAGACGCTGTCTCAAGGTAATTGAGCGCAGATGCCGCATCATAAAAAACCTCGTAGCTCGCCGTAGGAATATTGTATTTTTTCATAAGGTTTTTTGAAAAAACCTTGCTACCCTCAATAATTGCCGCCGCCTTTGTAGGTCCAAAGCAGTTCACGCCTTTTGCTTCAAGAGCATCAACTGCGCCAAGAACCAGCGGGTCGTCGGGAGCAACAACCGCGAAATCAATTTTATTGTTAAGCGCAAATTCAACCATACCGTCGATATCCTTGGCGCCTATGGCAACGCATTCGGCCTGAGCCGCAATGCCGCCGTTACCGGGCAAAGCGTAAAGCGCGGTAATCGTTTTGTTTTCTTTCAATTTCTTAATTATGGCGTGCTCTCTTCCCCCGCCGCCGATAACCATAACCCTCATATGAACGCTCCCTTTCGGTGATTATAAATCAATGATGGAACAGACGCATGCCCGTGAATGCCATTACAATGTTGTGATTGTTGCACGCTTCGATTACATTGTCGTCACGCACCGAGCCGCCCGGCTGAGCAATAAAGCTTACTCCGCTGAGATAGGCTCGCTCAATATTATCACCAAACGGGAAAAACGCGTCGCTACCAAGCGCAACACCCTTTATTGTGTCAAGATACGAGCGCTGCTCTTCTTTGGTAAAGGGATCGGGCTTCTTTGAAAAGAATCTCTGCCAGTTACCATCCTCAAGAACCTCGCCGCATTGGTCGGATATATATATATCGATTGCGTTATCCCTGTCAGGTCTTGCAACGCTGTCAAGAAACGGCAAATTGATGACCTTATCGTTTTGGCGAAGATGCCAGATATCCGCTTTGCTGCCTGCTAATCGGGTGCAATGAATTCGCGACTGCTGACCTGCGCCAACACCTATGGCCTGCCCGCCCTCGACAAAGCAGACGGAATTAGACTGAGTATACTTTAATGTGATAAGCGAAATAATAAGGTCTCGCTTCGCGTCAGAATTCAAATCCTTATTATTAGTAACGATATTTGTAAGAAGCGACTCGTCTATTTTAAAGTTATTTCTGCCCTGCTCAAAGGTTACGCCGTAAACCTGCTTGCGCTCAATTTCTTCGGGGATATAGTCGGCATCGATTTTTACGATATTATAAGAACCTTTTCGCTTTGATTTTAGAATTTCAAGCGCCTCGTCGGTATACCCGGGGGCAATAATACCGTCAGAAACCTCGCGTTTGATAAGTAACGCTGTTGTAACATCGCAAATATCGCTCAAAGCAATCCAATCGCCGAAGGATGACATTCTATCCGTTCCGCGAGCCCTGGCATACGCAGTTGCGATTGGTGAATTGTCAAGGCCTTCAATATCGTCCACAAAGCAGGCTTTTTTCAGATTCTCGCTCATCTTAATTCCTACAGCAGCACTGGTGGGGCTGACATGCTTAAAAGATGTTGCCGCCGGTAATCCAAGCGCCTGCTTGAGCTCTTTAACAAGCTGCCAGCTGTTGAGGGCATCAAGAAAATTTATGTATCCGGGTCTGCCGTTAATTATTTCAAAAGGAAGCTCGCCGCCGTCAGCCATATATACCTTTGCCGGCTTTTGGTTTGGATTGCAACCGTATTTAAGCTCGAACTCATTCATTTTGAGCACCTCTTATATATGATTTTTATTGAATAAACGCGTTTGACAGCTGACGTCGGCAAGGTTGAAATATCTGACATAAAGCGAAACCTTATTATCCTCATCAAGGTTGTCCCATATCTCGTTGGCAAAGGCGTCAATATCATCGGGGATATTAATGCGCTCAGGCTCGCCTGTAAAGGAGGGTATTGGTGTGCCGTCACAATTATAAGTATGAATAAAATGCCCCATTCCCCTAATCGGCGCGTAATTATAGGTGAAACGGTTGCAGCCTGTGGCCGCGGCGTCGGCGCTCTTTAATATACTCATCTTATATTCGAACACGCCCTTGCTCATTGAGAGCAAAGCGCTGATTCTTGGCGTGAAATTAGGCTCGTCGGGCTCAAAGCGGCGTGTTTCAAGCGCCTTTTCGAAGCTCTTGCCTTCTTTAAGGAAATCATAGATAGTATCAGTTTGGTCACCGTTTGTGACTATCAGCGATTTTTTATACTTGCGAACGGGGTAATAAATGATAAGTGAGGGATCGTCAACCTTTGAATCATCAAAGGGAACGATTTTCAGCTCATCCTTGCCCTCTACAAAGATTCTGTTGCGGCTGTTAACGCTTCTTCCCATAATAAAATAAGCGCAGACCGCAAATTGACCACCAATGCTCTTGCCTACAATTATTCCTCTGCCGGGATATGAATTATTGGCTAAAATCTCGCCAATATCTGCACGGTCATGGATACTCATTTGTGTTCTCCTTATAATCTAATTAATTTGAAGCTCTTTAGAAACCAATTCAACGGCTTGCGGCAGAATTATCCATTCCGCCTGCTCCATAACTCGTTTTTGAAGAATCTCGGGCGTATCGCCGGGCATAACCTCAACGCTTTTTTGCAGTATTACCTCGCCGCCGTCGGGAATCTCGTTAACATAATGAACTGTCGCGCCTGTGAGCTTAACGCCGTAGCTGAGGGCGGCCTCGTGGACATGAAGCCCGTAATACCCCTCGCCGCAAAAGGACGGGATAAGAGACGGGTGCACGTTAATAATTCGCCTAGCATACTTTTGTGTAAACTCAGGTGAAAGAATACACATAAACCCCGCGAGCACGATAAGCTCAATACCGAATTTCTCAAGCTCGGCAATGATAGCGCATTCAAACTGCTCGCGTGTTAACCCTTTTCTATTGATAACCGACGTCTTTATGCCTGCCTTCTGCGCCCTGATAAGCGCATAAGCGTCGGGATTGCTTGAAATAACAAGCTCAATCCCGCCGCTTGTGATAATTCCGGTTTGCTCGGCATCAATAAGCGCCTGTAGATTAGTTCCGCCGCCCGAAACGAGCACCGCAATCTTAGTTTTTAACATAAAACCACGCCTTCACTGCCGGTACTGATGTCGCCAATTATGTAAGCATTCTCGCCGCTTTCGCGAAGCGAGGCAAGAGCCTTTTCTGCATCCTCTTTAGCCACAACAATGCTCATGCCAACGCCCATATTGAAGGTGTTAAACATATCACGCTGCGGTATCGCGCCGGTTTTGGCAATCAGGTCAAATATCGGGAGCACTTTAACCGCGCTCTTCTCAATATTTGCGCAAAAGCCTTTCGGTATGCTTCTCGGAATATTCTCGTAAAAGCCGCCGCCCGTGATATGGGAAACCGCCTTAACGGTGACAGTCTCAAAAAGCTTAAGCATAGGTTTAACATAGATTTTGGTCGGCGTAAGAAGCGTTTCGCCTATCGAAGCCCCGCTGAGAGCTTCAAGCGGAGAATTAATGTCGCTGTTTTCTACATCAAATACTCTGCGCACAAGCGAGAATCCGTTTGAATGAACGCCGCTAGAGGGCAGAGCAATGATAACATCGCCCTTTGAGATTGAATTGTTATTAATTATTTTATCTTTGTCAACAACACCCACTGAGAAACCGGCGATATCATATTCATCAGCGGGGTAAAAGCCGGGCATCTCAGCCGTTTCGCCGCCGATCAGAGCCGCGCCGGACTGCACACAGCCCTCTGCAACGCCGGATACTATATCGGCAACGCGCTCAGGTACATTTTTGCCCACCGCGATGTAATCGAGGAAAAAGAGCGGCTTTGCTCCGCAGCAAATTATATCGTTAACGCACATAGCGACACAGTCAATACCCACGGTGTTATGCTTGCCAAGGATAAATGCAAGTTTAAGCTTGGTTCCTACGCCGTCAGTCCCGCTTACAAGCACCGGCTTTGAAATGCCGGTCAGGTCAAGCTCAAACAGACCTCCAAACCCGCCTATATCGGATAGCGCCGAGCTTGTTAATGTGCGGGCAATATGCTGCTTCATCAGTTCAACAGCCTTGTAACCGGCGGTAATATCTACGCCGGCGGCCTTGTAGCTTTCACTGAAGCTTTTCATTTATTCTACCCCACTTTCGGAAATCTTTTTTTCGTATCTGTTCTTTCGTTTTAAATTCGGAACCTTTGTCGGATAATCGCTGTTAAAGCACGCAATACAGTACTTTTTATCACAGCCGGCCGCAATTTTTGAAACATTCTCAACACTCAAAAACCCAAGACTGTCAACATCAAGAATTTCTTTTATCTCGTCGATTGTGTGATTTCTGGCGATGAGCAGTTCCTTTGCCTCAACATCTGTGCCGTAGTAGCACATATCGATAAAAGGAGGCGCGGAGGAACGCATATGAACCTCTGTCGCGCCCGCCTCGCGCAGTAGGTTAACTATTCTGGCGCAGGTTGTTCCTCTGACGATTGAGTCATCAACCAGCACAACTCTTTTGCCCTTAACAGTTGCCGAAACAGGGTTGAGCTTGATTCTTACCTTATCCTCGCGGATATCCTGCCCGGGAGCAATAAAGGTTCTGCCTATATACTTGTTTTTAATAAAACCGAGACCGTAAGGAATACCGGACTGCCTTGCGTAGCCTATAGCGGCATCAATGCCGCTGTCAGGAACGCCGATTACTACATCAGCCTGAACCGGATGCTCAAGCGCAAGAAACGACCCTGCGCGCAGCCTTGCCTCATGAACTGAACAGCCTTCAATTATTGAATCAGGGCGCGCAAAATATATATATTCAAATACGCACAGAGAAGGTTCACATTTACCGCAATGGTCGCGTATACTTGTCACGCCATCCTTTGAGAACACGATTATTTCGCCCGCGTCAATCTCACGGATAAGTGTTGCTCCCACCGAATCAAGCGCGCAGCTCTCGGAGGCGACAACATAGCTGCCGTCGCTAAGTCTGCCGTAGCAAAGAGGTCTAAATCCGTGCTCATCCCTTGCCGCAATCATTTTTGTGGGCGACATGACAACAATTGAGTAAGCGCCCTTGACTCTATCCATCGCTTTGTTAACAGCATCCTCGATTGTGGGTGAAGTAAGGCGCTCCTTTGTGATGATATATGAAAACACCTCGGTATCGCTCGTTGTGTGAAAAATTGAGCCTTCAAGCTCAAGCTCCTCGCGAAGCTCATAGTAATTAATGAGCGCGCCGTTATGCGCAAGAGCCATTCTGCCCTTAATATGTTCAACAACAATCGGTTGCGCGCTCAAACGCGCATCGGTCCCCTTTGTGCCGTAGCGAACGTGACCGAGAGCCATATTTCCGAGTCCAAGCCCGTCCATGACTTCAGGAGTAATCGCGTCATTAACAAGCCCGACATCTTTAAAAGATTGAAAAAGTCCGTCATCATTTACTACTATGCCGCAGCTCTCCTGCCCCCTGTGCTGAAGGGCAAAAAGACCGTAATATGTTGAATGCGCCACATCACATTTTTCATTGCTGAAAATGCCGAATAGACCGCATTCCTCGTGTAACTTATTGAAACAATCACACATATTGCTTAATTCTCCTATATCTGCTGAAAACAGCAGTTATTATGCAAAGAACATCTCCGAAAGGGTCATAGGATCAATATATTTACCGTCTTTGTATACACGCATATTTCCAGAGGCAATTTCGTCAATAAGGATAACCTCATCTGCGTTGTAGCCGAATTCAAACTTGATATCATAAAGAACCATATCTTTTTTCAGAAGCTCATCAGCAACAATCTTCGTGATTTTTTGAGTCATAGCCTTTATCGCGTCATATTGCTCGCCGTTCATAACGCCAAGGTCGATGAGACCGTCGCGCGTAACAAGCGGATCATCTTTAGCATCGTCTTTAAAAGTCATTTCAACATAAGAGGGAAGATCTGCGCCCTCAGCTATATAATCGCTGTAGCGGCGGTAAAAGCTGCCTACAGCCTTATTCCTGCAGATAACCTCAAGACCCTTGCCGAATACTCGCGCGGGGAGAACCTCCATGGTCGTATCATCAAGATTCGCGCTTACATAGTGAGTTTTAATACCTGCTGCTTTAAGCTTCTCAAAGAAAAAAACCGACATGCGTAGATTGATATTGCCAACACCGGCTATTGAAAGACCAACAGTGTTTGCACCCGGGTCAAATACGCCGTCTGTTCCCGTCACATCATCCTTGAATTTAAGAAGGTAATTGCCGTTATCAAGCGCATAAACATTCTTGGTTTTTCCTGTGTAGACAAGCTTTGTTGACATTTTTTAATTCCTCCACTCAGTTGTTAACTCATTACTTATTATACTGTGCTGATATTGCCGCGTCCTTCTCGATAACCTTGCTTGCAGCCTGCTGCCTTGATTTAGTGAGCTTTACCGCGAGGTCAGGCTCAACGAGCGCAAGAATCTGAATAGAAAGCAAAGCGGCATTGACAGCACCATCAATCGCAACTGTGGCAACAGGTATACCCGCTGGCATTTGAACAGTTGAAAGAAGGGCGTCAATACCGTCAAGGTTGGATGACTTAATAGGTATTCCGATAACGGGGAGCGTTGTGTTTGCAGCTATAGCGCCTGCAAGGTGCGCTGCTTTGCCTGCGGCCGCGATAATTACACCAAAGCCGTTTTGCGCGGCAGACTGCGAAAAGGCCTTTGCCTCTTCGGGTGTTCTGTGTGCGGAATATACATGCACCTCAAACGGCACACCGAACTCTTTAAGGGTGTTGATTGCTTTTTCAACGACAGGCAAATCGCTGTCGCTGCCCATTACAATTCCGACTTTTTTCATTATTGCCTCCTGCATATAAAAATGTAAAAACGGGCAACCCTGTAGTATTGAGAACAGGGCTGCCCGGCGGTCAGAAAAGATAAGTTGTGTTATATAACCCACTATATCCGCCGGCTTAGAAAACACATCACTATATATAGTATAACATAAGCTTAGTTGTGCAGTCAATTAGAGCTTTTCAGAATATAATAGAAAATAATACGCATTATCGACGGTTATTTGTGAATTTTGACAACTTCAGCGGCAGAACTTTGAGATATAGTTATCGATGCAATATTTAACCACTTCAACAGCCTTTTTACTGTCTTGAACCTCATCTACGACGGTTTCTTTATCCTCAAGCGCCTTATATACAGAGAAGAAATGCGTCATTTCGTCAAAAATGTGCTTAGGCAGCTCGGAAATATCGTGATACATATTGTAATTCGGGTCATTGAACGGGATTGAAATTATTTTTTCATCCTTTTTGCCGCTGTCCATCATTGTGATAACACCTATCGGATAGCAGCGAACAAGAGTCATTGGAGCGATATCCTCGCTGCAGATTACAACAACATCAAGCGGGTCACCGTCATCGCCGAAGGTGCGCGGAATCAACCCATAATTTGCCGGGTAATGCGTTGAGGTGTAAAGAATACGGTCAAGAATAATCAAGCCTGTCTCTTTGTCGAGCTCATATTTGCGTTTACTTCCCTTTGGTATTTCAATAACTGCTATGAAATCCTCCGGTGATATTCTTTTTGGACTTATGTCATGCCAGATGTTACCCACAATAACACAACCTTTAATTAAATTGAGAAAACTACTTCATAAATAAACGCTTAATCATTTCAAAAGCTTTGCGAATTAAATCGATAAGAGAAGCAAACAGCGTCTTTGGCTCGTCCTGTTGCACATCGGCGGTGAGAGGTGCGAGCGAATTGTCTTCATTTGAGTAAACCATAAACTGCGGATATTCTTCAAAGGTATCAATAGTTATCTGGCTGCCCGAATGAAGGATTGCGTCCACGAGTTTATCGAGCTTATCTGTTCCCCACGAGTGTGAGTAATCCTTGATAATCCAGGTGTAATCCGGGTAAAGGCATGTAGACGCGTCTATAACATTGTCAGGCGAAATATGGCTGTTTGAGAGCGCGACCTGAGCGTCGATATAGTCCTGCGGCAATGTTCCCTTAACGGGTGCGCAGGTTGCTCCCATTGAGGAATAATGCGTATCCACCACGCTGTCACTCTGAACATCCCAGTTCTCAATGACGGGCGTAGCATAATAATTATAGCGTGAAAAGATGCCGATATTCATGACACTCAGCGAGTTTGCAATCAGGTTTTCACGCTCAAGTCTGACCGTGGTGTTGTAATTATCAATCTTTGCAATAAGCTGAGTATATGTGTCGCCTGTATCGTCAAAGCAAATAGACTTCGCGTCTTGATAAAGCTCGCTTGGAACGAGCGACCACAGACCGGGCAAAGTCGCGAAAATCGGTACCAGACATTCATCATAAAGACGAACCGCCAGGTTTTCGACAAATGTGTCGCCAAGCGAAGCAACGCCGTCAAAAACGCCGACAGAATAGAGAGCGTTCATAAGGGTTGTAAGGAAATCCTCATAATCAGTGCCGGCTAAAAGATCGTTTACGAAGCCGCAGAGTGCTTTGCCTTCTATGTTAATTTGCCCGGCGAGCGGTTTGCCGCAGGTGCTTGTGCCATAGATCGCCGTTGTATCATAAAGCACAGCCTTAACCTTGTCATAGCCGTGCTGCGCGAAATAGCTCAGCGTGATGATACCGCCCATGCTGTGGCAGTTGAGAACAACATAATCACTGCCAGTTACGTAAAGAACATAATCTATGTAATCACTAAGGTCGTTGGCAATTTGCATTGGGTCAACGCGCCAGTCATAATAGAAAGTGGTTTCATTATTTTTATTTATTTTCTGAGGCGAGTCATATTCCCAGTCAATGCCGACATTCGGTTTACTTGTGCCATCGGGATTGCAGGCGAAATCGCCGAAAAGGTCATTGAGAACCGGCACGAGCGCGTCTGCAAAAGTATCCCAATCGCGAGTAACGGCAAGCTTCGCAAGCGGCACAGCGGCGTCCTTGATTGCATTGGTAATCATGTCACTTGAGGGCGGAAAAACTAAGGATTCATCTTCCTCCCCGGGGTTGAGCAATATTTCGTGAGTATTAAGCCCGGGAACATTCACGGTCGGATAATCATTATAATTATCCAGCGAAAATGAGGATATCAGCGGTAAGGTTGACAGGCAAAGAATAAGAATGACAGAAACTAATTTTTTAAATATTTGTTTCATTATGTTCTCTCCTTATTTAACTCTCGACATAACATCGGCGAATGTATCGGCAACAACCTTTGTTGTGAGATAACCGAGAGAGTTTGTTTCGTGATAATGATTCCTGCCGAATCTGTCCTTGTAGCTGCTCAAATAAGGCTGTGTGGGGTGCAGAATGAAATCATTCGGCGGCACCATGTAGCCGGTCATATCATTTGTGACGCCAAAAACAAGAAGGTTCTTATCCCCTGCTATGTCAACAAGCGGTTTGGGATTAATCTCGGGACCTTCGCCTGTCGCGGAGCTTTCAGCTGAGCTGTAACCGCCGTAAACAAACTCGGGCATTGCTTCACCGGGTAAAAGTAAAATCTGCTGCTCACCGAGCTTTATGTAAGTCATTTCTGTTTGCAGCGCCATTTTAAGGCTGCCGGTGTTGCAAGTTGCTCTGAGCGAACTGCAAACTTTAATTATTACCATGAGGGACAGCACCGCGTTATCAATAGGCGTGTAATACGGCTGCTGCAAAACGGTAATTTCGGGCGAAAGCATCTTATCGTTCTCAATTTCAAAAGCTGCTTTTGCAAGCTCCTCACCCGCGTATTTTGTGCGTTCGAATCTGTCTTCCATTTCGCCGCCCGCATTTACACCCGCAATCGCGTTAACTCCAAACAGAACATTGGTTTTGACGGTTTCATTAATCTTCTCACGAATAAAATAAGGATAATCCGCGCTAACCTTAGAGTTTGAACCGCCGAGAGTATTCGGATGCGCACCGAAATTCAAAAACCATGTTTCCGTGCCGCCGTTTTGCGGAACAAAGCGAAGACGAGTTAGATTTTCGTTGCAGACTAACGGCTCTCTGCCGTCTTTAATTGCTTGAGGAACAGCAATGCAGCCGTAATAAAGCTTGCCCTCTTCTCTGCTCTCATACGCTTCAATGCAGATGTCCTTAATTGCGGCAAGGAACTGCCTCATATATTCATCGTCTTTTCCGGTTTTGGGCAGCTTGCCCCAATAACCGACAGTATCAATTGACGCGTGAGTGTGAGTGCAGCAGATATTGATGCTCTTGCAGCCAACGCTGTCCGAAAAATCCTTCAGCGAGTCGCGCACGGTCTTAACCTCATAGCCGGTCAGACCGATGCAGTCCGCGCTGACCATAATAATTCCGCCGTTATCCTTGCAGCCAATCCACATTGCGCGAACTGTAAGAGGGTCAAGCACCCCTGTAATCTTGTTGCCGGTTCTATATCCCGCGAGCCAATAAGGCTTCGCGGTAATATCGGCAGGCATAACCTCGCGCCAGGCATAGCCGACCTCGTAAAAATCATCCGCCGAGTTTTTCATTATTGTAGGCTCAGGTCGAGGCAAAACGGGAGCAGGTCCTTTTTTTGCAAGCTTTTTTGAGCTTGCCAGAGCAATTTTAATGACTGCGCTTGATGCAATATTTGCAATATCCATATCTAAACCACCAATCAAGTATTATTATTCTTCTCAAATTTATATATACTTTGCGCCTCAATATCAATCGCGGGCAATATAATAGGCGGCAGACCCGCATTAACCGTGAGATTCTGGATCATCGCGCGTACATAAGGGAAGAGTTCTTTATAAGTTTCAACATGAACAACTTCCTTTTTTAAGCCCTCAGTGTATGAAAACATACCGAGAATGATCGCTTTTATGTGAAATTTATCGGGTGTGTTTTTATCTGAAATATCAACCGAAAACTCACCAACGCAGGTATTTGATTGCGAAAAACGAACGTTATAGGAATACTTGTTTTCAAATTCAACACGCGTACCGTTTTCGAGTGTGTTTACAAAGTTTATTTCGCTTGCCTTGAAAGCTTTAAAGCTAACTTTATTCATTAATTTACGCCTCTTTTATCATAAATTCTGCGGAACTCCGCGAGACTCTCAAGCGGCGGCAACAGCGGCGAGTATTCAAGACCGCAAAAGCCCGAGTAGCCCGCTTTATCGACTGCGTCAAATATTACGTTATAGTCGTTTTCGCCGTATTGCAGCTCATTTCTGCCCGGATGACCTGCGCAATGCAGGTGAGAAATCAAATCAAGATTATCACGGATATTATTGATAATATTCCCCTCTGAAACCTGCTGATGATAGATATCGTATATAACCTTAACAAACTGGCTGTTGACTTCGCGCACAATATCAAACGCCTCAACTGCGGACCACAGATAGTAACCTTTGTGATTATATAAAATATTAAGCGGCTCAATCATTACTGTTACACCGTATTGCTCAAGAATACCCTTCGCCTTGGTAAGCGTTGAAACAATATTCGCATGCTGCTTTGCGCGTTCCTCACCCGTGTCATTGCCGACCTGGGTTATCAGCATCTTTGCGCCAACCTTAACGGCGGCTTTGCAGCTATCATCAAGGCAGGAGAGCCACTGTGAAGAAAAGCTAATATCGGTAAGCCGGAATTCACTTGTGCACATGCTGATAAGCTCAACACCGCATTCTTCACACACGCCGCGCACCGCATCAAGATTAAGACATTGCCAATTGTAGGTTTCAGCAGCGCAAAAGCCTGCGGCGGATATTTTACGGATTGCCTCAGTGAATTCGTCACCGCCGAAAAAGCACGGCACGGGAATATCAAATTTCATAATTCGCTCCTTTAAAAGCCCTCAATAAATGAGGTGGGTCTGTTGGGAAAAGCGCGGAAAAAGTCCGCGGCATCTGAGCAAAGAGTAACGCCGTTCACAGCAGAGGCAGTTTCTCGATTGTATCCCCTGCCGCTGAGCAGCAGCTTTGCCGCCGCGCATGGTTCAAGTATAATATCAGGGCTTGCTTGAGTATTACTTGTAATTTCCGCTTTGCCGTTTTGATATTCGACAGCGAAAACACCGTTGTTGGCTAAAACGCTGTCTTTGCACTCAAGGACAAATGAGCCGGGGTCCTTAGGATATATATTTGCGGCAAGAATCGCCGGCAAATCATATATTCTGGCCGCCGGAATACCGCCGAATTCGTATTTAACGCCGTCAACCTGCGAAAGTAAGTCAATAAGCGGTGAACCACATGCAATGTTGCTGATTCTAAGCTCATTAGTAATTCCGTCGTAGCAGCGCAAAAAGCCGATTATACCCCGCATTGCTTCAACATCCATGCAAATCATGTCTTTAACATTCACGCATTTGCTCGCTCGGTCAACTGTGAAGTCTGCGTAGCCGCCGGCTCTGCCATTTTGATAACGCCAGATATATATATAATTACACATTTCAAACGGTTTATCGCAAAAAAAGCGCTTATCTTCGCGCAGAGTCATGAGGTTGTATAGCAGAGCGCATTTATTGTGTAGTTCTGAGAGCTCATCAAAATTGTTGCCCTCATAAAGAGAAACATTGCCGTTGCGCTCAAATGAGGAAAGATTCTTGAACGGG
>CAYUXK010000001.1:43531-94540 GCA_964448835.1 uncultured Clostridium sp.
CTCATAAAGAGAAACATTGCCGTTGCGCTCAAATGAGGAAAGATTCTTGAACGGGGCCGCTGCAACAACACTGCGCTGAAGATAAGCATACCCAAATTTAGAATAATACTCAACGGAAAAAGGATATAGAAACCCTGTTGCCCAGCCTTTTTCGGGTGCAATGCGCTCAAGTTCATTAAAAACTGCCCGAACGCCACCCTTCCTGCGCTGCTCCGGCATTGAAACAACGCCACCTATGCCCAAAAACGGCATAAGCGTGCCACAGAAATTACCCGTAAAGTCAAGCGTTTCAAGCCCCGCGATGAGTTTGTCGTTATCGAAAACGCCGTAGACATCTGATTTAAATTCTTCTATATCATTCGGGTCAAATTTCCAAATGAAAGAAGCCGATGAAATTTTGCAAAAATCAGCGGCTTCACTTTGCTTTAATACTCTTACTTCCATAAATAACCTCTTTTATTAATTAGCGGCTGATTACTTCAACCTTCTCCATGACTATCGGGGTAACAGGCTTTGACAATGCATTATCCGAGCCCATAACACGCTCAACCTTTAGGAAGGAATCAACAACCTTCATGCCTTCCTCATCAACCTTGCCAAAGGCAGCATAATCGCCGTCAAGAGAGCTGCTGCAATCGGTGTAGCAGATAAAGAATTGAGAATAGGCCGAATTCATATCCATTGATGTTCTTGCCATAGAAATAACGCCGCGCGTATGCGACAGTTTGTTTTCATTATATCCGTTATTTTTAAACTCGCCGTAAATGGTAGGGGCGCCCGCATCGGTCATCCCGTCGCCATTGGAGTCGCCGCCTTGAGCCATGAAACCTTCAACAATTCGATGGAAGGTTACCCCGTCATAATACCCGCTGTCAACGAGGTTTACAAAGTTCTGGACTGTGCCCGGCGCGTATTCGGGATAAAGCGTGATATTAAAGCTGTCGCCGCCCTTCATTGTAACCTTGACTACTGGGTGGCTGCCCGGAGCAATAGTGACAGGATTAGTTGTTATTGCATCAGCCTGACCGCCCGGAGCGGCTGTGATTTCATTGTCTTTATTGCCGGAACAAGCGGGAAGGCAAAGTATCGAACCGATAATAACAAAAATCAGAATAAAGCAGGAAAGCTTTCTCATATAAATCCCCCCAAAAAGATCATATAATTAATTTACTATAATGATAGCTTTTTGTCAACGAAATACTTAAAGTTTAGCGGCCGTGTTATCAAATATTCATTATACTTTCAAAAAGCATTCGGAAAAATGCGATTATCAATTGCCAAATAGTCATTTTGCATGTAATCTGAACCGTTCCCGTCGCGCTTATGCCATTATCATCTGTTGCAACGGCGGTAATTGTGACGATTCCCTTGCCAACAGCTGTAACAACGCCGCTATCGCTGACAGATGCAACGCTCGGGTCGCTGCTGCTCCAAACTATGGTATTATTGATTCCGAGGGGAACGACCTCAACATTCAGAGTGACCGAGTCGCCGTATGAAAGCTCTGATTTTAATGAAGTAACCGTAATTGATTCGAGTCGCGGAACATAGGGCACGATATTTAAGGTAATTTTATTCGTATATTTGATTGAGTTATATGTGAAGACAGCAATAATATCGCCCTCACCCTCCCTGAGCGCCGTGGCGCAGAGAAGACCGTTTTGAGTTGAAAAACTGAAGTATTCATCTTTTGATATGTCATTTTTTAATTCAACACTTCCGCCGGTATCCGGCGCGCAGATGACCGATATAACCACAGTTTCGCTTACTTCCGGTGTTAAATTGGAAACAGTTATGCTGACCGTAGGCGTATACACCATAACATTAAACCGGTCTGTGAGTGTCTGGGTGCCTTCGTCATAGGTTACAATGACGGTCTTTTGACCCGTTGTGCTCATATTCACATCGCTGACCGAATAATTGAACAGCGACACAGTTTCACCGTTATAAAGAACAGCGTTAACCTCAAGCCCGTCTGTATTCAGTGTATCACCAATATAATATATATTTTTTGTCGGTTGACTTGCTATGCTGATATTCGCGACAACAGGCATGGGCGAGACTGACACTGTTATGGTGTCTGAGTATTTTATTTCATGATAATCAAATTCCAATGTGATTATATCCGTGCCCGCCGCGGTACCTTCTATTGTTAATATGCCTGAATCTAAACTGCTTTGGGTGTGACCGCCGCTGTTTTCGATTATCCTGATTTGTGCGTCGGGCGGCCCCACTGATACAACTATGTTCTTTAACGCGCCAACATACAGCTGCGCGTAATCAGAAGAAAGGTTGATATAAGGCTCACTGACAGTTACATCAAATGAGGTGCTTACGGTAACACCGTCCTCGGTGTATTCAATAATAACACTTACCGTTCCCTCGGTATCTAAGCTCACATCTTCAATTATATAGCTTTTTATTTCAAAGGACAAACCGTCACGAAAATTAGCTTTTACTGAAAGACCTTCGGGATTAAAGGTATCGCCAATATAATACTCGGTCACCATAGGAAGTGAGGTGATTTCAATAGAGGCAAGGCTGTAATCCTCAGGTATAAGCGAAGACAGCTTCGGAAAGCCGTAGCCGTATTGTTCATCAAAAGAGGCGGCACCCAAATCAATCGCGCTTTGCTTAATTAGCTGATCAATCTGCGCCGGCGATGAGTTCGGGTAAGCAGCCCAGAGCATCGCCGCGCAAGCGGAAATATGCGGCGCCGCCATTGATGTGCCGCTTCTTAAAGCATATTCACCGTCCGGCTTCGTGCTTTTGATATCAACGCCCGGAGCGGCAATGTCAATCTCACCGCCGTAATTTGAAAAACTTGCTTTCTTATAATATTTGTCAACCGCTGCGACGGTAATTATCTGGGCTATATGCGCGGGGCAAACATTCTGTGTGTCTGCATTCTCATTACCCGCGGCGGCAACGACGGTGCAGCCCATTGAGGAGGCGTAGCTGATTGCGTCCTCAAGAAACTCTGAGGTATGCTCGCCGCTGATGCTCAGGTTCAGTACCTTTGCGCCCTCGTCGACAGCGTAACGAATTCCGCTCGCAATGCCAATATCGTCACCGGACCCGAAAGCGTCAAGAACTCTTACGGCAAGCACCTTAATATCAGTTCCCTCGGTGCAATCAATAACCGTACCGGCGACATGTGTTCCATGCCCCTGATAGTCGTTTGAGGAATCATCGTCATTATCAATATAATCGTGCCCCTGGATTACCTTGCCCGATAGGAAGCTGTGGCTTGCAACCCCGCTGTCGATAACAGCTACTGAAACATTACCGTCAAAGTCACGATCAACAATATAGTTGGCGTATAAATCCGCTTCAATAGCGGAAACACCCCAGGAATTATGAGTTACTTCCGACGCCGAATATGTACCGGTATCGGTAAGCGAAAATGAGCTTTCGGTTTGCGCGTATTCAATCCCGGGCTCATCATTTTGAAGCGCCGCAAAGCTTTCCGCATCAGAGCGTTCGGAAAAAACTAAAATATAGTAGCCGTCAGGTCCTTTTAAAACCCTTTCGGCGCCCTGCGCATTAGAAAAATCGGGATCAATACCGCCGCTCGTCCTAATTACAACCCGAACTGAGTTACTGTAAGCAGAAGCAGCAATTCCAAACGCCGTGAAATCTTCAAAAACACAAACAGGTATCTCGCCCGCGGCGGCATTGCCTACCACGAGCGAACCTAAGGGTATATAAGTGAATAACAAAGCCAAGGAAATCGCTAAAATCTTAATAATTCTGCGCTTCATTAAGGTAATCTCCAATCGGAGTTTATACCTTTCATTATACTTCATTTGTGAAAAAAAGCAAGTAGATTTATAATTAAAGTGAATACATCAACATGTTCATGATGCCTGCTCTGCCATTACAAGTGGAACAACGCCGACAATTATCGTTTGAGCGACGCAAAACCCTGTTTCTATAACGGTCTGTGTGCGCTGATTTGGTAAAAGAATTGTTACCGTTGTTTTTACATTCAGCATAATACTGTGACGAGTCTGATTGACGCCTGCCGACACAAATTCATCTTCAAAATTTGAAATTGTGCTGGAATTAATGGAGATTTTTACGCCAAGATTCGGTCCCGAACCCGCAAGTAAGGATATGCCTGTTACGGAGCCCAACGGCACGGACACGCTCATTTGCTTCATTTGAGCAAGGCGATTATCAATCGCTCTTGTAATAGCCGCTTTGAGAATATTCATCTTTATAATATCTGTGCTCAGGCAGGTTATTTCGCCATTCGCGTTTTCAGATATTCTCACAATATCTTCGTATTTTGGTGCGGAGCGCGCAAGTTCGCTTTCTACGGCGCCGTTAATAGCCTCTACCGCTGTGCGCACCGCCTGATTTTTTGCCAGTTCATTAATTGACGGGCGCAATTTTGCATCAAGCAATAATAGGACTGTTGCCGCAGATACGGCAATGCAAACCGCTTTAAAAGCAGTACGTTTGCTGTTATAACGCGGGTAACGTCTGATTTTCATCTCATTCCCCTCCAAAGCATATATATGCCGGATACAGGAAAACAGGGACAAAAAAGAGCCGCTTTTTTAAGGCGGCTCAAGTTTCATTATTAAATTTTACCCAAATATCGCTCACAGCCAAGCTCAAACAATTTGTGCCGATTGGCAATGCGGTTCAACGGCGAGTTTAGGTAAAGAATATTTATCCTTAAATTACCGTTGATACCGAGAAATAAATCTGTTTTTCTTGGCTGAGAGCGAAAAAGATGAGATTGTCATTGGAATCGCCCTCTTTCATAAGTATTTTAACCTTTCTTTGTGGAATACACCACTGTATATTAAGAAGTTGAGATTTTACTCCCATTCTTCATACTTATTATAAACAATTTTTGGTAAGATGTCAACAGTTTTATTAAACATTTTTTATTAAATTTATCCAATATAAACTTATCTTGATTTTCTATTGACTAAATGGTTCATTGCGGTTAAAATATAGAAGTAATCTGATTTTTGAAAGGAAAACCTTATGAACGAAGAATATAATCCCGATATCGTCAGCGTGGTTGATGAGGACGGAAAAGAGCATATGTTTGAAGAGCTTGACCGAATTGAAACCGATGATGCCCGCTATGTTGCGCTGTTGCCGCTGTATGATGAGAGCGAAAAAATGCTTGAGGATAACGGTGAATTGATAATCCTCAAGGTTGAAGAAGATGCAACCGGCGACACTTACCTTTGCCCCATTGATGATGAGGAAGAGTTTAGCGAAATCGGGCAGATATTTGAGGAGCGACTCTCGGAAATGTTTGATTTTGACGAGGATGAAGCTGACGAAAACAATTAATTAAATTTGCGCCCTGCCTTGTGCGATTAAAGATGTCCGTTATGTAACCCAACGAGTTATTTAAGGGAGCTAATCTCCGTCGGCGGATTGCAGACCTCCCGCCTTTGGGCGGACGAAGGGAGCGTGAAAGCGATGGGACGCACCCACCTGCTAATTGCAGGTTACAGCAGGATATCCACGGCTTGGTGGGGCGATATTATTTTACTGTGTTTACAGCATAGCGGAGGAATGATTACTTGCAAAAGCTCTTTGATGCCGATATTCTTGATATTTTGCCAACAGATGACGGATTTATATATGCCGCTCGCGAAACCCTGCCGGACGAAAGTGTGGTGGGTACTTTTCATTATTATAACAGAGTCGAAAATACACTTGACGTGTCGACTGTTGTAACATACATAAAGGAAAAATTCGGCGAAAACGGCATTGAGGTTGCCCGTGCCGTTGGTGATTTCATCACATGCGGGGTTGAGCAGCTTTCAAACGGAACTTTTGTTGCGTCCTATCCTGACGGCAGCATTAAGGTTGTCGGAATCGGCGGTGAAATAATTACCGAGGCTCAGGTGTTTTATCAGGAAGCGGCGGGGCTGTCACCTGTGAGTAACGGCAACGACTTGTGGTTTGCCGTTCCGGACGGCAATGCTATCATTAATTATTCTATCAAACACAACCGCATTGAGTTCAGAATCGGCGGGCCGAAATCAAAATCTTTTTGTCACCCCGTAAGCCTTGTTAAGTATGATAATACCCTTTTTATCTGCAACGCGTATTCTTATAAAATCCGCGCTGTCAATCTTGACACTTATAATGTTACAGACTATAAAAACTTCAATGAGCCTGTTCTCAAATATTTTCGCTCGGCAGGCACAGAGTATGTTATGATGCAATCGGGTGTATACGCGATTAACGAGCCGACCGCCCAGGCCGAGGAATAAAAGCTAATTAATAAACATCAACGCCGCTGTTCATTTGATGAACAGCGGCGTTTCTATGCTGTTTATACCACTTCGGTTTTTTCCGCAAGAGCCATGCGGCGCTGTTTGAGCTGCGCTTCAATATTATCGCGCCTCTCATGGTCATCATTAACAAAAACTATAACTAAAAGATAGAGTATCGCGCCGACTGCAGGCCCTACGATGAACATAGGCCACTGCCATTTCATGAATGTCGGATTCTGCTTTGTCATGGGAATATTTTGGTCATATTTTAATGCGTTCAGAAGCTCACCGTTTATCAGCAGGGCAACCGCCGAGCCGATTTTTGTAACAAAATTCTGCATAGAAAAAGAAATGCCTTCTGTTCGTTTGCCTGTTTTCAGCTCAACCTCGTCAATTGAATCGCTTGTAAGCGAACGGTGCGCAATATCCATCATAAACTCGGGTATGCTTGAAATCGCGATAAGCAGTATAACAATAATCATACGCGGCAGCGATGTGAATTTAACGAAATACGCGATTACACGCATCGCAATTCTCGTAATCTGAGCGAATATGAGAAGCTTTTTCATTCCTCCGACTTTAGCGGCAAATTTCGTAGCGGCGAAGATTGTCAGCGCGCCCGGAATACCGATTAGTAAGCCATACGCGAACTGCGCGGTGCCTCCGCCGATTACGGTGTCGCCGACCGACACAGAAACCTGGCTTTCAAAGAAATATGCCCATGGAACCGATAACTGAATAGCGCCGAGAAAACGTGCGAGGGAAATGAGAATAAGTGTTTTATTGTGACGCAGCACGAATATTGCTTCCCAGATGCTTTCCTTCGCGCTCTCGCTTTGAACCTGCTCATACATATTATAGGCAAGCATTGAAATAACAGCGCCGCCCGCGGCAAAAAGTATTCCTCCGCCGGCAAATACGGAAGCATTGCTTAAAATATTGTTATTGACCAGAATATCCTTGATAAGCGGGAATATGCCGGCTATTGCGCTGCCGGCGCCAGCTCCGATTGAAACCCATTGGGCAACCCTTGAGCGCTCCTCGGAATGAGGCGATGAAACCGCGACCATGCCCCACAGCGCGACATCCTGAACCGAATAAATAATATCCCAAAGCAGATAAATAACAAATACAAAAACAAGAGATACCATCGGTGAAAAACCGAAATTAAAAAACATTATTGCTGAGAGAACGGCAATTATCGGCGGTGTTTTATTAAGATAAGGGCGGAGCTTTTCGCCTGATTTACAGCGGCGGCGGTCAATCAAAGCGCCTATCAGCGGGTCATTAACCGAGTCCCATACCCTGCTGATGCTTGTTATGTAGCCAACCTTTTTTGCATCAATTCTTAAAATGTTGTTGCAAAAATAAAACAGCCAACTTGAAATAAACGAGTAGTTGATGTTTTGCCCGGATAAGCCGACAGCATAAGACAAAAGCCGTCTGTTTTCAACATAACCATCCTCGGCGCCTTTTTTGAATAGAAACCCCAGGCTGCGCATTTAATCACCACTTCCAATAATAATACCGCGCGGCGGAAATATCAGTTATAATAATAGTATCATAGACAAAAGTTTTTTTCAACATCTATTTAATGATAAAAATATCTTGTTTTTTTACGCAATATGTTGTAAGGTGTATTAGAAAGTGAAAGCATTGCATGGGGTGAGATAATGGTTAGCAAAGACGAGAGATACGCGGTATTTATTGATATTGACAGAACCCTTACGGGTGATAGTTTTATAGTCCCCGATAAAAATCTCAAGGCAATTGCCAGGGCGCGCGAACTTGGTCATAAGGTTTTTATTAACACGGGCAGGTCATGGGGCAATATCCCCGATGTGCTTATGAAACAGCTTGAGGTTGACGGTATTGTCGCCGGAAGCGGGGCGCACATTGTTGTAGGAGACAAGACTATCCATAAGGCCTGGCTGCCGTCTGAGCTTGTGAGCGAAATTTGCGAATACTTTCTGAATCAGGACAAGCTGTGGTGCATTCTTGAAGGCGATCACCGTTCATACATAATCCCGAATAAAACTCAAACCCGCAGTGAGGAATTGCCTGTTATTACGTGCGCCGATGACTTTGAAACCATCTATAACGATGAACGCATAGAGGTTATAGCCGCGGGAATACTACTGCCGCAGGATTTTATTGACAAGTTTGCCGACCGACTGACAGTTTTTCAGTTTCCCACTTATGCTGACTGCATAGTTAAAGGCTCCAACAAATCAAAGGGTATGCGCAGGGTGCTTGACGAGGTTGGTATCCCGCGAGAGCGCACAATCGCAATCGGTGACAGCACAAATGATTTTGATATGCTGCGCTATGCCGCGATTGGCGTCGCGATGGAGAACGCTCAGCCCGAAATTAAGGGAATAGCGGATTTTATTACAACCGATAATTATTCAGGTGGCGTCGCCTTCGCTTTTGAACACTTTTTGTTCAAATAAATTACATTCATAAATAATTTACAATTAATAATATCACAAAACGCCCACTTTGGGTGTGTTATTGATGAAAGGATTTTGTTTGATT
Organism: uncultured Clostridium sp.; assembly: GCA_964448835.1. Lineage (GTDB taxonomy): Bacteria > Bacillota > Clostridia > Oscillospirales > Acutalibacteraceae > CAG-177. The sequence goes on from CAYUXK010000001.1 coordinate 52,333, forward strand.
AACGGTAAGAATTATGAAGTTTAATAACGAAAACACCGTTGACCGCAGGTATATTGAGCTTGCGGTAGAAAAATACAGCAAGATGCTTTTTCGCATATGTGTTGTTATTTTGTGCAACGCGGATGACGCCGAGGACGCTGTGCAGGAAACTTTTTTGCGGTATATTACAAAAGCTCCCGCCTTTTCAAGCTCTGAGCACGAAAAGGCTTGGCTTATTAAAGTCGCCACAAACATATGCAAAAATATGACCCGCTTTAGACTTGGTCATGTTGCATTATCGCTTGATGAAATAATTGATATAGGCGTTAATGAAAAAGATATCGATGTTTTTCAATTGATTATGGATTTACCTGCGAAGTACAAAATTGTTATGGATTTATATTATATTGAAGGCTACCGTGTGAGCGAAATATCCTCAATTATCGGTGTTTCCTCTGACGCTGTTCGAAAGCGGCTTCAGTACGGGCGCAACCTTCTTAAACTTGAATTTGAAAGGAGCGGTTCATAATGACAGATACCAAATTCGCGGTCAACGAATACAAACGGATAATGAGCCAAGTCGATATGAACGAAAAATCAAAATCCTTTATTATCAACACCTGCCTTAGAGTGACACCCTCCCCGCTCCGAGTTGTTCCAAAGCCTGCAATCGCCGCAATCTCAGGCGCTGCAGTGATTGCCGCGGCAGTAGGAATCAAAAAAATATATGACTTTAAGAGCCGTCCATAAGAGTCGGCTCTTTTTTTATGTCCGCGTCTGTTATTATTGTTAAAAAGTCTTACCATTTATTATGGGAATACTACTATTATAAGGAGAAATTGTATGTCAAAGAAATCACCTGTGCTCTATATGCTTTTGAGACCTCCCTTAACGGCGATTTTTCGTCTTGCAGTTATGCCAAAGATAGAAGGCAAGGAGAATATTCCAAAGAACGGAGCCGCGGTTTTGGCAGGAAACCACACCAGCTCATTTGATTGTTTTATGCTTATGTCGTCAACGCGTCGCTGCATTCACTTTTTGGCGAAGGATGAGCTGTTCAAGGGGCCATTAAAATACTTTTTCGGTGGAGCGGGAATAATCCCTGTCAACCGACGTCAAAAGGATAGAGCGGCGCTCAGCAGCGCTGAGAATTACCTGAAAAATGACAGCATAATAGGTATTTTCCCTGAGGGGACCACCAAAAAATCAGAAGATGTCACGATCTTACCTTTTAAAATCGGCGCCGTTAAAATGGCATACGATACCGATACTAAGATTGTGCCGTTCACAATTAAAGGCAAGTATAAGCTTTTCAGCCGCACACAAATTACATTTTATCCGTCAGTTTCGATTGACAGTGAAGATTTAACCGCAGAAAATAAAAGATTCGAGGAAAGGATATGCTCCTTGCTTGAGGAGGTACAAACCAAATGAAAAAATTTAAAGACAGAATCAAGAATCAATTCATTCCAAAGCGTAAACAGAATCCGTCAGAGCAATTAAATGTACCCGATATCAATATGTATGAAATGATACGCCGCTCAGCTGCAAGGCACCCAGACGCGCCTGCATATAACTACATGGGCAGCTCGTGCACTTATGCGGATCTGATACACAAAATTGATACCTGCGCTAAATCGCTCACTGCGTACAATGTTGTTGCGGGCGATGTTGTGACAATATGTATGCCCAACACACCGGAGGCAGTAGTTTTCATATACGCACTCAATAAAATCGGCGCGATTGCAAATATTATTCATCCCCTTTCCGCGGAGCAGGAAATTAAAAAATATATTAACTCTGTTGAAAGCAAAAAACTGCTTGCAATTGATTTATGCCTGAATAAAATCGAGAGCATTGCTGACGATACCGATCTTGACACAATTATTCTTGTATCCGCAAGCGACTCTATGCCTCTTGCTTTGAAGATTGCATATAATCTCAAATCCAAGACCAAGGATATGTTGTCTTCAAAAGATAATCGATATATTCGTTGGCCGGATTTCATCATTCACGGTTACAATCAAACCGTGCCTAAGAAAAACCTTTCAAACGACTTGCCTGCCATAATTCTTCATAGCGGCGGCACTACGGGCATACCCAAGGAGATAGTCCTTTCAAACCGTAACTTTAACTCCTTTGCGGTTCAATCCGTCAACACTCTAACCAATATCAGCGTTGGCGACAGCGTTCTTGCAATCCTTCCGATATTTCACGGCTTCGGTCTAGGCGTATGCGTTCATGTTACATTGTGCTTCGGCGCGTGTTCAGTTCTGATTCCTCGCTTTGAAGCAAAAAAATTCGGCAAGCTGCTTAAAAAGCACAAGCCGACTATGATTTTCGGAGTTCCGACGCTGTACGAGGCGCTTATAAACACTCCACGCAACGAAAAGCTTGACCTGTCATTTTTGAAATACATTGTAAGCGGCGGCGATTCACTTCCCGCCCCGCTTGAGCAGAGAATTAACAGTTTTCTCGTCGCACACCGAGCGCGCGTTAAAATATCACAGGGCTACGGCATGACAGAGAGCCTTGCCGCAACCTGCCTCGCGGTAAAAGACGCCTATAAACCGGGTAGTATCGGCAAGCCGCTTATTGGTAACAGCTTCACTATTGTAGAGCCGGGCACTCAAAATGAGCTGCCGCGCGGAGAGGACGGCGAAATCTGCATCAACGGCCCGACTGTTATGCTTGGTTACCGTAATAATGAGCGAGAAACCAACGAGGTTTTGCAGATGCACCGAGACGGCAAAATTTGGCTGCACACTGGCGATATCGGCTGCATAGATAGCGAAGGATTCATATTCTATAAGCTTCGTAAAAAGAGGATGATAATCACCTCGGGTTATAATGTTTACCCTCAGCATATAGAAAAGACAATTGAGGAGCATGAGGCGGTGCTTAAATGCACAGTTATCGGCATTCCTCATCCATATAAAATCGAGGTTGCAAAAGCATATATCGTACTGAAAAGCGGTTTTGAAGACACAGAGTCTGTTAAGGGAAGCATCAAGGATTATTGTGCAAAAAACCTTGCTCGTTACTGTATTCCCTATGAATTTGAGTACAGAAGCTCTCTGCCTCAAACACTTCTCGGCAAAACAGATTTTAATAAACTGCGTCAAGAGCATATGGAGAAAAACAACGGAGGAAATGAAAATGAATAAAAGGGATCCCGGGACCTTTGGGTTCAGGCTTCTTACACCCCTGCTTGGCCCAATTTTTAAGCTTTGGTACAAACCCACGATAATCGGCAAAGACAATATTCCCAAAGTCGGCGCGCTCGTTATCGCAGGCAACCACAAGCATATTTTAGACCAATGCCTGACAATAATCTCAACTCGCCGCGCAATCAATTATTTGGCTAAAAAAGAGTATTTTGAAGGAAAGCTTCGGTTCTTTTTTAAATTCGTCGGCTGTATTTCGGTTAACCGAAACGGAAACGACAGCGAGGCGGCGCGCGCAGCGCTTACCGTTTTGCATCGAAACGGCGCAATAGGGATTTTCCCTGAGGGCACACGAAACAGGACTGACGCGTTTTTGTTGCCGTTTAAATTCGGCGCGGTTTCACTTGCAAAGAAGACCGGCGCTATGGTTTTACCCGTTGGCGTTACCGGTGACTATGTTTTCAGGAGCAATGACCTTACCGTTCGCTTTGGCGAGCCTTTCAGCGTAGAAAACATGACTCTGCCCGAGGCAAACGAAAAATTGCGCAGCGAGATTGAAACGCTCATGCGTGAGAATTTGCGCAGAAAACCAAACTCATATAAAAAAATAGTATGACATAAACGAAGGAGAAGGAGAAATGAATATCGGTCTGGATGTGGGCTCAACAACCCTCAAGTGTGTTGCTGTTGATAACAACGGTACAATTGTATATAAAGCATATGAGCGTCACTATTCACAGATTACATCCAAAACAGCGGCTTTGCTCGCTGATATTATCGAAAAACACCCAGAATTTGAAAACTGCGAAATATGCGTATCCGGCTCAGCCGGAATGGGACTTTCACAGCAGCTTGAGCTACCCTTTATACAGGAGGTTTACGCTACAAGGCTTGCCGTTAAGAAGCTTTTACCAAACACTGATGTTGTAATTGAGCTTGGCGGCGAGGATGCGAAAATACTCTTCTTCAGCGGTGGCATTGAAGTCAGAATGAACGGCTCATGCGCGGGAGGTACAGGCGCTTTTATTGACCAGATGGCTTCACTGCTTAACATTGAACTTGCCGAAATGAACGACCTTGCTCAGCAGAGCGAAAAAACTTACACAATCGCATCACGCTGCGGAGTATTTGCAAAATCAGATATTCAGCCGCTGCTCAATCAGGGTGCGCGAAAAAGTGATGTTTCCGCAAGCATATTTAAGGCTGTTGTTAACCAAACAATAGCTGGACTTGCGCAGGGACGTGAAATCAAGGGTAATGTTGTTTACCTAGGCGGTCCGCTTACATTTTTGCCCATGCTTCGAGAAAGCTTTGACGAAACACTCGGAGTTCAGGGCATTTCCCCGGAAAACTCTCTATATTTTGTCGCTCTGGGCGCAGCCTACGGTTCAAACGGTTCACAAATCAATATTAAGGAAGCAATTGAGAAAATTGCCGAATTTAGCTGTGACAACGGCTACGCAAGCTGTAATCCGCTATTCACAACCCCTGAGCAATATGAAGAATTTCGCTTGCGCCATCAAAAAAATACCGTTAAAGAGAATCCTGTTGTTTTATCCGATGATAGGCTTTTTCTCGGCATTGACGCAGGCTCAACTACAATTAAAGCCGCAATAATCAATGACAAATTTCAGATTGTTTTTTCAAAATATCTGCAAAACAGCGGCACCCCTGTGCCCATGATTAAGAGCTTTCTTGAGGAATTCTATTCGCTTTATCCCAACGCTACAATCGAGTATTCAGCCGTTACAGGCTACGGTGAGGAGATAATCCGCAACGCCTTCAATGTTGACATCGGTTTGGTTGAAACCATCGCGCATTACAACGCGGCAAAGAGATTTAAGCCCGATGTTGATTTCATCATTGATATCGGCGGTCAGGATATAAAATGCTTCAAGATTAAAAACGGCGCAATTGATAATATCTTTCTAAATGAAGCGTGCTCTTCGGGTTGCGGCTCGTTTTTGCAGACCTTCGCGAGCGCTTGGGATTACTCGATAGAGGATTTCGCATCTCTCGGCCTTTTTGCCGAAAAGCCCGTTGACCTCGGCTCGAGATGCACCGTTTTCATGAATTCAAGCGTTAAGCAGGCGCAAAAAGACGGAGCCAACATAGAGAATATCTCTGCGGGGCTCTCAATCAGCGTTGTTAAAAACGCACTGTATAAGGTTATCCGCGCGGCTAATGCGGATTCGCTCGGCCATAACATAGTTGTTCAGGGAGGTACATTCCTTAACGACGCGGTTCTGCGCGCATTTGAAATTGAAATCGGGCGTGATGTTGTCAGGCCGAATATAAGCGGTCTTATGGGCGCTTACGGCGCGGCGATTTACGCTTTTGAGCACAGTAAGGGCAGTAGCACTCTGCTTAAGCTTGAGCAGCTCAAACACTTTGTTCACGAGGTAAGCGTTATTGTTTGCAAGGGCTGCCAGAATCACTGCAGGCTTACCGTTAACACCTTTGACGGCAAACGCAAATACATAGGCGGTAACCGCTGCAGCAAGCCGATAATCGGTAAAGCGCAAAGTGAGCAATATAATCTTTATGCTTACAAAGAAAGCCTTCTGTCAGAATACAAAAGCGCTCCCGGCACAAGGCAAACCGTAGGTCTTCCGATGGGGCTGAATATGTTTGAGCTACTGCCGTTCTGGCACACATTCTTTACAAAGCTCGGCTTTGGTGTCGCCGTATCTCCTCAATCAACGAGAAAGCTGTATTTAACCGGGCAGCACACAATACCCTCCGATACCGTTTGCTACCCCGCAAAGCTTCTGCACGGTCACATTGAAGCGCTGCTTTCCGATGGAATACGCAATATTTTCTACCCCTGCATGACCTACAATCTTGATGAAAATCTCGGTGATAACCACTATAATTGCCCTGTTGTCGCCTATTATCCCGAGGTTATCCGCTCGAATGTACCTAACCTTCAGAATGTTAATTACATATGCGATTATGTAGGTCTTCACAGGAAGGACGATTTTACTAAAAAGATTCACGCGATTATATGTGAAAAGCTTGAAGCGGTATCAACGCTCGATGTTGCCGCCGCCGTTGACGCGGCATATGCCGAGTATTACTCATATATGGATGCCGTCAAAGAGAAGGGCGCCGAATATCTTAAAATCGCGCAGAAAGAAAACCTTCCGTGCGTTGTGCTGTGCGGAAGACCATATCACCTTGACGGTGAAATTAACCACGGCATTGATAAGCTTATATGCGAATGCGGCGCTGTGCTTGTAACAGAGGACGCTGTAAGCCCGTTTGTCACCAAGTTCGAAACACGCGTATTAAACCAATGGACATATCATTCGCGTTTATACGCGGCGGCAAAATATGTTGCCAACAGTGGCAACAACAACCTCAACCTCGTTCAGCTTGTATCCTTCGGCTGCGGAGTTGACGCGATAACCACCGATGAGGTTCGCAGCATTCTTGAAAGCAGAGGCAGAATCTATACACAAATCAAGATTGATGAAATCACTAATCTCGGCGCTGTCAGAATTCGCCTGAGAAGTCTTTTTGCCGCGCTCGGCCTTGAAGTAACGGCGTAAAGGAGGAATTGAAATGGAGAATGTAAAAAGAATTGAATTTACAAAGCAGATGAAAGAGGATTATACAATTCTGCTACCAAATATGGCGGAAATCCACTTTACTCTGCTTGAAAGAGTCTTTAAGCAATACGGATACAAGGCTGTTTTACTGCACAACAGCGGGCGCAAAATTGTCGACGATGGCCTTAAATATGTGCATAACGATGCCTGCTACCCTGCCCTGCTTGTTATCGGTCAGTTTATTGATGCGCTTACCAGCGGCAAATACGACCCGCACAAGACAGCGCTTATGATAACTCAGACCGGCGGCGGCTGCAGAGCTTCAAACTACATACATGTCCTTCGCAAAGCGCTTGAAAAGGCAGGCTACGGCTATGTGCCTGTTATTTCGCTCAACCTCTCGGGGCTAGAAAAGAACGATGGCTTCAAGATCAAAATATCTATGGCTCTTAAAATGCTTTCATCACTTATTTACGGTGATTTGCTCATGCTTCTCAAAAACCAAGTCAAGCCCTATGAGATTAATAAAGGCGACGCCGACGCTCTAACCGAAAAATGGATTACCGAGCTTATTGCAATGTTTGACCGCAATCACGGCTACTCATATTTTAAGCAAAAAAAGCTTATGCCGCTGATTACAAAGAGCTTTGCCGAAATCCCCATGAATAAAGTGCCGAAAACCAAGGTTGGCGTTGTCGGCGAGATTTATGTCAAATACTCTCCTCTTGCTAACAACTTTCTTGAGGACTTCCTGTTTAGCCAAGACTGCGAGGTCATGGTGCCGGGTCTTTTAGGCTTCATACTTTTTAAAGCCGACAACCGCCTTGAAGATATTCGCCTTTATGGCGGCAAAAAGCTGAAAAAGGCTTTGATGCTCTTTGTAATGCGCTACCTCACATGGGTTGAATCAAGCGTTATCAGAGCGGCAAAAGCATATGGCTCATTTACTGCCCCAATGCCTTACGCGAGCATCAAGCAGATTGTAGGGCCGGTAATCGGATATGGCTGTAAAATGGGCGAGGGCTGGCTCCTGACGGCTGAAATGATGGAGCTTGTCGAGCATGGCTACAGTAACATCGTTTGCGCTCAGCCCTTTGGCTGCCTTCCTAACCACATTGTCGGCAAAGGTATGATAAGAAAGCTGCGCGAAATTTACCCACAGTCAAACATTGTACCGATAGATTACGACCCGGGCGCGACAAGAGTAAATCAAGAGAACCGAATTAAGCTGATGCTTGCCGTTGCAAATGAAAATGAAAACGAAATCATAATTCATAATGAAAGCAAACCGGATAAAGAGCTAAGCTTAACAGCAGTATAAAAAACGGGCGGGGCATCGACTTGATGCTCCGCCCTTAACTTATTCAATTCAAAAATCAAACTCTGCCGTTATCGGCTTCGACAGCTTAGCGTAGGCGTTTGCCGCCGTCACGCTCACCTTGTATGTTTTGCCGGTCTCGAGAGCGCCTATATTGATGCTGAACTGTGTCGGAGCGGGCTTGTAGTAATAATCAGACAGATGGCTTTGATTATAATATGTTACGACTCCCGACGAATCCGTAACTTTGATTTTATAGTCATGAACGATATCGCTACTTTGAGCCGCGGGGAAATTGACTACACACTCGCCCGCTTCATTTTTAGTAGCGGTGACAGCAGAGCCATCGGCAAAAACTGGCTTTGATGATGCCTTCATTCTGTCGGCATATGTGTAAGCAAATGTAGATTTATCTGCGGGGGTATCGATATAATAATCAACACTATCAAAGAATGTGTGGGTTATAAGGTCATAGCCCTGAATGCGAACGCTGCCGCTTGCATCTGCCTCAACAATATAAAACTGAGCGGCATTTTCGTTGCCCTCCGGCATATGCCCCGCCGAGAGCTCATTTTCAAGCTCGAAATATTTCAGTGTACCGCAGCCGAGCGCTGTGAAGGAGCCCTGCCAAATCGAGCGAGGGTCATTAATAGGATAGTGTGAGTGACCTGAGAAATTCATTACCTGCGGGTACTTTGAATAAACAGAATTAAGAACGATTTCGCCCCAGTTGACGCTGCCGTAAACAGTGCCGAACGGATGCGGATGCTGGAATACGAATATCGGGTAATCCGCATTGTCCTTTTTCGCTATACTAAGCTGCTCATTCAGCCATGAAACCTTTTCGGTGTCAAAGAATGAGCGGTCTTCGTTATACGAAATCCCGACAAAGTGAAAGCCGTTAATTACATAATGGTTGTCAACATCAGTACCGACATACTGATTGTATCGTGCATAGGTTTCGGCTTGATTATCGCCAAACTCATGGTTACCCAAAGCAACTATAAGCTGAGTGCCCTCGCGCACATGGGCGTTATTGACGGCGGAAAATGCCTCGTATTGATCAACACTGCCGCTATTTGTGTAGTCACCCGAAACGCAAACAGCATCAAGCGCTTTATATGAGTCTTGAGACTCAGCATAGTCATAGCTTGATTCAATAAAATCGGTGTAGCGTCGAATTGCCTCGGTATCTTGCGTTCCGTCTATATGAACGTCGCTGCAAACAACGAAGCGTACAACGGGAGTAAAATCATCGGGAACTACAGGCGCTTGAGCATTATTTGCTCCTAAATTCGTCAGCGTGTTAATTAAAGCTAACAGCACCGAAAAAGCGAGCGTTAGACCTGATTTAAAAGAGACTGTGAAAGCGCTGATCATATTTAGATACCTCCGAAATTTTTATACTAAAGATTTTAGCACAGCTGAGCGTTTATTACAATAAGAATTTCAGATTTTCCACTCAACAGACGCAAATGTTATTGACTGCTGAGCAAAAATTGAGTATAGTTAATCTAAATGGGAGTTGTTGTTTATGCTTAAAAGGTTTAAAAGTGATATAACGGCGGAGAAGCTTATGCTCCGCCTTGCTCTTTCATGGCTGATTGAGTGCGTTATTTCATTGTTTCTCTCACTCGGCAACGGCTTTCCCGAAGCCTTTGATTCTGTAAGTATTGTTTCGCGCGCCGCAATTATTCTTATATCGTTTCTAATGCTGAATGTTTGGTTTACGATTAAAGATGATTTACAGATTGAGAAGTTTTATTTATTCACGCTGACTCTGATTTATTTTGCGCTTTCGCTGATTGTCGCAGGCAGCACAATGGCGGATCACAGCGAAAACGGCATTTACCGCGCGCTGCTTTGCGCCGCGGTTATGGCGTTCATCATTTACTACTGCTTTTGGGACAGCAAACAAAGCTATTCCCTGCCATCTAAAATGAGCAAAACGCTTGTAATAGTAGCTGCTGCCGGGCTTTTTGCCATATGCGCCGCTATACTCATAAGCCGTTATCTCGGATATCAAAACGGCCGCTGGGACTTCGGGATTTTTACCCAGATGTTTGACAATATGCGTGACAGCTTCTCAATGGTAACCACCTGTGAAAGGGATAAAGCGCTTTCACACTTTGCCGTTCATATTTCTCCCATATACTACGCGCTGTTCCCGATTTATTATATTTTCCCCTCCCCTGTTACTTTGCAAATATCACAGGCGGCTATTGTTACATCGGCTGTGATTCCGCTTTGCCTTTTATGCAAGCATTTCGGATTAAGTCGCACAAAATCCGCATTTATTGCGGTGATTTTTGCACTTTACCCGATGGTTGCGGGCAGCAGCAACTATGATTTTCATGAGAACTGCTTTATGCTCCCGTTTATGCTCTGGCTTTTCTATTTCATTGAAAAAGGTTCACACTTGGGGATATATATTTTCTTTATTCTAACGCTGATGATTAAAGAGGACGCGGCTATACCGCTTGCTTTTATCGGGTTATATCTGATTATTTCAAAGAAGAGGTATCTTAGCGGTTCTGTTATTTTCGGAGTTTCGGCAATATACTTTTGCATTTGCTCGGTACTGCTCACGCGCTACGGTGACGGAACTCTTTCGCTTTCTCACTATGGAAATTTTGGTGACAGCGTTTTTACCGGTATGCTCAAATCCGTTATATCTGCTCCGTTTTACTTTTTATCGCAGTGCATTGATGAGGATAAGTTAAAATATCTTATCGTTTTACTTTTGCCACTCGGAGCAGCGCCTTTTATGAATCGAAGGCTGTCGCCGCTGATACTCTTATGTCCGATTGTACTTATGAACCTTGTAACCGACTATTTGAATCAGTATTCACCTTACTTCTATTACAATTACGCCGCGACGGCTATACTGTTTTATTTATCCGTTAGCAATCTTTCAAGGGTTTCGGCGCGTCTCGCGCGCGTGAGCTGTATTTTTTCGCTTTCGTGCGTGCTGCTGCTTTCACCCCTATTGACCTTGCCTCTGACAAGATACATAACCGATTACTCGCAAAACAAGGCTCAATACGAGGCTATTGACGCGGTCCTTGAGAATATCCCGGCTGATTCTTCCATCAGCGCTTCTGAGATTTTTGTTCCGCATCTTTATGAGGCTGATGTACTCTATGCTTTGCCGACAAAAAATAAAACGGAATATGCCATCATTGACCTCAAAAATGACCAAGCAAAGGAACAGCAGTTTTCACAAAACAGCGAGTATGAGCTGGTCGAAATAACAGACGATGTTATTGCAGTTTACAGATTAAAGAAATAATTAATATATAAATACTAAAAAGAAATCGCCCCGCTTAAAATTAATAAGCGGGGCGAAGCGTTCTTACTTAGAGATTAACCATTATTAAGCGGACTGGAATGCTTTGAACAGACCCTCAAAGAGCCTCTTGAGGAAGCTCTCAATAAGATTTTTAAGCTGTGCAAAGGATTCATTTGTATCCTCAATAGCAATATTAACAACTGCCTGAGTAACCGCCTGAGTTGTTGCCTCATTTTCGACCGGGTAAACAAAATCGTCATTCATTCCGACAACTACGGTTTTGTTGGCATCGGTGACTGTGTAAAGTGGGAAACCGGTAAAGATAACCGGAACAAAAACCTCAGTACCTGTGCTTACAGCAACGTCGGTGAAGGAATAATCTTCAATTCCTGCATCGGTGATTACATCCATAATTAATGTAACCTTGCTGTTTGTCATGCCATACAGCTTAGCAACAGCAACATTGTCATACAGCAATGCGACCTTGACGTAGTCTCTGCTGTATTCGTTGTAGCTTTCGCCAAAGACACCGCAGCTGCTTTCTGAAATATATTCATTGCCATAAGGAACGCGGTAAAGAACGTTATTACTTGCGTCGCATGCGGATAACTCGGAAGGACCAAAAGAAACAACAATCGCGTTGACTTTCTTATACTGGGAAACGCTCGCTTCAAATAACTGCTGACGGATGATTTTATACAATTTCATCTCAGCAACATACTCGCAATGAACGCTCTTGTTGATTTGGTCTTTAATTCTGCCGATAACGCCCTGCGCCTGAGCGGCTTTGAGGTCATAAAGGCTCTTTGCGCCGATTTCGCGAAGAGTGAGCAGCGCATTAACAGCGAAAACGCCCTTTTCTGCATCTGCCTCTGTTGCGCGGCTGTCAAGAATAGCCTGTGCCCAGTCAGCGGCAACTGATTCCGCGTAGAAGGTGGTGATAAGCTGATCCATAATCGCATATTGGTCGCTGGTGTTCCAAAGCGCATCGGCAACGCTTGTGCCGGTGTTGTAAACCTTAAGAGCAACGGCGGTGTATGCGTTTGATTCGGCAGCAATTCTTAATGCAACATCAACAACCTCAGCACCGGTGTTACCCGCCGCCTGAAGCATGATATCATTGATGAGTTCATCAATGCTGGTTGTAATATCGGCAATAAGGTTGCTCGCAGCATCTCTTACAACGCTGTATGTGCAATTGGAAGCGACATACTGCAGGAAATCAAGATAATATGCGTTTGCCGCCTGTACAGAAAGGATGCGCGCATAGGCTTCAATGAGAACTTCCCTTTCGGTTTGCCAAATTTCTGCAAGAGTTTGGGCATAACCTAGATAGGTGAATGCGCTTGACCATGCGTCGGATGTCAAGACGTCAGAAATTTCAACATATTCGTTAACTTTTTGAATGAAATCGTTTACGTCTTGCGCTGTTTGAAGAACGGCAATAATTTCATCAAGCTTTGAGTCGCCGACTTGAGCGTCAACTTTCTCAATTAAGCTGACAAGAACTTCTTCAGCTTTTGTCACTGAAACCGAGCCGTCAAAGGCGTTCTGCCAAGCATCATCATAAAGAGCGAAGGCTGTGTATACCATCATCTCTTGTGCGATGCTCTCATTATTCTGTACCACGTAGTTCCAATGTGTGCTCTCTTCGTTAACAAGAACCTTGTTAAGGAGCAGCTCATAATTGGCTTCCCAAGCGTCAACCCTCGCAGCGTCGGTTGCGGTTGCATCCTCAGCGGAAAATGACGCCATAGGAATCGCGGCGAACATCATAACGGTGGCAAGAACAATTGCTAAGATTTTTTTTGACATTAGCAGTCCTTCTTTCCTACATTAGTTAGGAATATTTTCCTACATATTACATTATATTAAAATCAGCTAAAAAATTCAATATTAATTTTTACTAAAAATAAGTTTAAAATTTGTTCATATTTAACTGCCATTCATCAACCAGTATGGCATACTGCAGCTCGTCATACCACTCATTGGGGTCGCATGGGCGTCCCTTGCGGCACTGCTTAAAGCATCCCTCGCGCCTCATACCGTTTCGCTCCATGACGCGGTATGAGCCATAGTTTTCGCTGAAGCAAGTGGCGTAAATTCTGTGCAGATGTAAATTCTCAAAGCCGAAGCGAATAAGCTCACCTGCAAGCTCTGTGCCATATCCGTGCTTCCAATAATCCATATGTAAAACCCAGCCGAGCATACCCTCGTCAAAACGGTCATTACAGTAAACTCCGCATGCGCCAATGACCTTGGCGCACTCTTTAAGCACAACGGCAAAATCATATTTTTTCACGGGTTCTGCGCGCAGGTAATCAATAGCCCGCGCAATAAAATCCCTTGTGTCTTGTTCGGTATTTGGCCCGAAAATCATATATTTTATGTTTTCATAATTTGAACCATAGCTGTGAACAGCTTCAAAATCGCTCTCAATAAACGGACGCAAAATCAGTCTTTCAGTTTCAAGCTTCATAAAATTGTCTCCGATTAATAATATAAATTTCAAATTAAAATAGGGCTGCATCAGATTCGTATTTAAAACCGATGCAGCCTGTTAATTTATCAGAATGTAAAGTTATCATATTTCTCGTGGTCAACCGGTCTGCCCACTATTGTGCAGTCAAGGTTAGAGTATGTAACCGTTCCGGTAATCCCGTAGCCTATTATCTGCTCAAGCGATACTATTCGGTTAGTTGACGGGTTAAACACAAGTATAGCAGTGCAGTCAAAGTATTTGCAGGCAGCATTCTCAATGTTAAAAGTTAGCGCCGCGGCAGGAAGCTTAAATAGCGAGCTCATTGGCACATTAAACATCTGATGAATATACTGCTGCCCCTCAGGCTCGTCAAAGAGCGTGATGGTAACTCTGACATTGCCGTCGGTGAGGTTTTCATATGATGCGCTCTTGATTTTGGATGCATCGGTAAGCGAACAGCCCGCACCCGCCGCTATAGGCAAATACGCCAAAGCGCTTGTGCGCACGCCATTATCCTCAAGCACATTCGTGCCCGGGCGGAAAGTAGTGCCCGTAGAGGTTGCCGTTATCACCCAGTCAACATCGGTATAAACCTTTTCGGTGAATGTTTTTACCGTTAGCTTTGCCGAATTCATCACGCTTGAATAAGCGGCAAGAATCTCGGCGTTGGTTTTAGGAATTGCCGTGCCTTCTGGCATTTTTTCAGTCATAAGCAGAGAAAACTGACCAAAAAAAGGAATGCCGTTGACCTTAAAGGTATACGCCTCGCTGTAACCGCGAGCGGTGCCGTTAGTGTAGGTAAATGTCGCTCTCGCGCAGCCGTAGCTGTTTGAAACAGCGTCAAGAACAAACTCGCAGGTTTCCATACCTGCCGTGCCCTGAACAACCGTGCTGCTTTTCATCTTAATTATATTTGTGTCATCGATGGCGCAGGTCCAGTCGTAGCCCTGCTTTTCAGGTGTCTCAACCTTGACAGTGTAGGTTGAGCCGGAACCGAAAAGCCCTGAAAATGATGTAAAGAATGTTATGAGAGCAAAAATAATCGAAAGCAGTGCTTGAAAGTCCATTTTTATCGCTCCTTTACAGATAATTCTTACAAAACCATCGCTTAAAAATAGTGAACATGCTATTGGAATGCTGTAATTATAAGATACAGCAAATATTGACGATTGTCAATGGAAACAGAATTGTGTAGTTTTATACAAACAAGTTTTTATAAAATGTCTTGACTTGCGATTAACTTTCAGTATTATAATAAATGTATCATAATTTCACTTGCAAAACTAAAGCAAGGAGCAAAGCTAATGAACGACGACCTAAAAAAGGCTGTAGAAATGCTGCAATGCGGCGAATACACCTGTGTTTTATGCAAAGGAGACATGGTGTATACCTCACGCGAGCGCGGGGTAAGGCCGCTATTGGATTGGTTTGACAACGGCATGGATTTAATGGGCTATAGCGCCGCGGATAAAATTGTCGGTAAAGCCGCCGCGCTTTTATATGTGGTTTTGGGCGTTAAATCTGTTTATGCCGATGTGATGAGTATCGCCGCGTTTGACACGCTCAAAAGCCATGGAATTGAAACGGTTTTCAGCAAAAAGGTAAATGTAATTATTAACAGAAGCAACACGGGCCCCTGCCCCATGGAGCAGGCTGTGGCTCAAATTGATGAGCCCCTGCAGGCTGTTTCGGCAATTAAGGAAAAGCTCGCTCAGTTAAAATCAAATGCGCAATAAATAAAGTTAAGGAGAACGCTTATGAAAAAACTCGGCTTTGGTTTTATGCGTCTGCCGCTAAAGGGCATTATTCCGACAATGGTTAATATCAACAAGGTTAATCCGATGGTTGACCTGTTTATCGACAGCGGCTTTACTTACTTTGACACGGCTTACATTTATCATGGCATGAGAAGCGAGCCCACTGTGAAAAAGACAGTTACCGAGCGCTATGACAGAAGCGCTTTTAATCTCGCAACCAAGCTGCCGCTTTCGCCTATACTCTTAAAAAATACGAGTGATCGAGACAAGATATTTGAAAAGCAGCTTAATAAATGCGGCGTTGACTATTTTGACTATTATCTTCTTCACAATATAAACGCCCGCACCAAGGATTTGGCTGAGAAAATTAACGGTTTTGAGTTTTTACAAGAGAACAAAAAAGCGGGCAAAATCATAAACGCTGGCTTTTCATTTCACGATTCCGCCGAGCTGCTTGACGAGGTATTGACCGAGCACCCCGAGGTTGATTTCGTTCAGCTTCAAATTAACTACCTTGATTGGGAGAGCGAGGGAGTTCAATCCCGCAAATGCTATGAAACGGCGATTAAGCACGGCAAAAAGGTCATCGTTATGGAGCCCGTCAAGGGTGGCACTCTTGCCAAAATCCCCAAGGAAGCCGAGAAGCTATTTAAGGATTATAACCCCGATGCGTCAACTGTAAGCTGGGCAATCCGCTTTGCTGCTTCGCTTGACGGTGTCATAAATGTGCTTTCGGGTATGTCAAACTTAGCTCAAATGAAGGATAACGTTTCATATATGACTGATTTTAAGCCTCTAAACAATGATGAGCGCGAAATTATCAACAAGGCTGTGTCCATAATTCAGCAGTCAATTACTATCCCCTGCACCAATTGCGGCTACTGCATTGACGGTTGCCCAAAGAAAATCGCTATTCCGAAGTGTTTCGCCCTTTATAACGCCGAAATGCAGGAAGATAACAAGTTTTTTTCAACACAGCGCATTTATTATAAAAACATGATTCGGAGATCAGGCAAGGCGTCAGACTGCATAGGCTGTGGTCAATGTGAAAAGGCATGCCCCCAGCACCTGAATATTACAAGCTATCTGAAAGATGTTTCAAAAACCTTCGGCAAATAATAATGAGCATCAGATCGCTGTGGTTATAAACCGCGGCGATTTAATTATTTCATCCTTGGACTTGCAACAAGGTTTTTAGTCCGGCATATACTCAAAAGAAGGGGTGAGTGTATGCTGAGTGCTTTACTGCAGATGCTTTCGGGCGCTTTTTTATTTTTTGCATTACATATCAAAAACGCAGGCTCTTTTCCTTCCCCGCTCAGTCCTGAAGAGGAAAAAAAATATCTTGCGCAGCTTTCAAAGGGTGATGAGACCGCGCGCGGTAAATTAATCGAACACAACCTGCGTTTAGTTGCGCACATCATAAAAAAATATTATTCCACCTATGCCGAGCAAGATGACCTCATATCCATCGGCACAATCGGACTTATCAAGGCAATCAACACCTTCGATGTTGACAAAGGCACGCGACTTGCCACCTACGCCGCAAGGTGCATTGAGAACGAAATACTAATGTATTTCCGAAGCCAAAAGAAGTGCGCCCAGGATATATCAATGAGCGAGCCTATTGACACCGACAGCGAGGGAAATCAGCTCACACTCATTGATATTATCAGCACCGATGACACAATTGCCGACGACATCGATACAAAGATAAAAATAGATAAGCTGAGAGAATTTGTAAAAGAAATTGAGGATGAACGCGAAAGAAGCATTATTATTATGCGATACGGTCTGAGCGGCAACGCGGCTCTCACGCAAAAGGCAGTCGCTCAAAGGCTCAACATTTCGCGTTCTTATGTTTCGCGAATTGAAAAGCGAGCCTTGTGCAGACTGAGAAAAAGATTCGGTGAATAGATATAAAAAGGCGGCTCACAAAAAGTGAGCCGCCCCCATATTTGCATAAATCAGCGAATGAAAAGCACAATAACCGTTGAAACAGCGGAGAGAACAAAGAAAACAATTCCCAGCACCTTAGTTATTTTTACAAGCTTATCTTCAATTGTCTTGCCTTTGTTTTTGCCAAGGAAAGTCTCAGCACCGCCGGCGATCGCGCCTGACAGACCTGCCGCGCGGCCCTCTTGAAGAAGGACGATTGCAACAAGAGCAAGTGAAACAACTATAACGAGCGAACCCAGTAAAATTTCATACCACAGCATGGGTAATAACCTCCAATAAATTAATGTACTTGACGTAGTTTAACACAATCGTCTGACAATTGCAATATATTTTTTAAAATTTCTTTCCCATTTTATTCTTTGAATTATATAAAGGCTATCGGAAAAGCTATTTTTGCGGGGAAAAGTGTGTTTTTGGCGTTTGCCCACATCTCCGTGACCGTTTGTGCGGGGATGCCCGGCGTAAACGGTCTTTTTTTATAATGAAAGCTGCTCGCCGCTGTCTTCCGCGCTGAGTGTCGCGCCCGCGGCAGGCAGATTCTTCGCCTTGTAACGGTATGGCTTAGCGAATTCACCGGGAACATAATCGCGAACACTTATTATTCGCTGACCTTTTTTAAGACTCATCAGCCCGACACCGATTGTATCTTTAGTTGATTTGGTTGAAATAAGGGCGGTGTTAATGAGCAGAAGCCTCCCTGCGCTCGAGGATACAACAAGCTCAATGTCATCATTAATCTGGCGGATAGCGGCGACGGGTGATTTATCGGAAAAGGACTTTATCAATTTTTTGCGGTTTGTAACAGTTTTATAAGCTGACATATCAACCTTTGCCGCCTTGCCGTTTTCAAAGAAAAACATCATTGCCCCTGAATAATCAGAGGTAACCGCCATGTAAATCGCGTTTTCGCCGTCTTCCATTTCTAAAGTTGAGGCAACATAATCGCCAAGCGAGCTGGTTTTACCATCCTCAAAGGCGTTTGCTTTTGTTTTGTAAACCTGACATTTATTTGTAAAGAACAGAAGCTCAATAGAATTGGTAGCTTCAATTTGCTCAATAATCTCGTCACCCTCTTTGAGCTTATGCTCGCCGCTCATTCTCAGCGAAAGCGGAGTTATCTTTTTAAAATAGCCCTCTCGCGTGAAAAACAGATTAACAGGATAATCCGGGATTTCTTCCTCGGTATCATGCTGCTGTAAATCAACGGCGTAGCAGATTTCGGTTTTGCGCGGCTGCTCGTATTTATTAATAACCTCTTTAAGCTCGAAAATGATAATTTGCTTGATTCTTCGAGGGTTATTAAGAATATCGCTCAAATCTGCGATAGCTTCCTCAAGCTTCTTAATATCCTGCAAGCGTTTCAAAATATATTCGCGGTTTAGATGGCGCAGCTTAATCTCGGCAACATACTCCGCTTGGGTTTTATCTATGCTGAAGCCAATCATGAGGTTTGGAACAACCTCGCTCTCCTCATCGGTATTGCGGATAATCTTAATCGCTTTATCAATATCGAGCAGGATTTTTTCAAGCCCCTGAAGAAGATGAAGCCTGTCTTTTGCGCGATTTAGGTCAAAAGCGGTGCGCCGCGTTACACAGCCTGTGCGGAATTTTATCCACTCACTCAGAAGCTCCGAAATACCCATTACCTTGGGATAGCCGTTAATAAAAACATTAAAGTTACACGAGAAAGTATCCTCAAGCGGAGTAATACGATAAAGCTTTTGCATTAGCTTGTCGGCGTCAACTCCCCTTTTAAGGTCGATTGTGACCTTCAGTCCGCTTTTGTCGGTCTCGTCTCTGATATCGCTGATTTCTTTAATTGTGCCATCTTTAACCTTCTCAATTACTTTGTCGATAATTGCCTCCGCCGTTGTTGTGGGGGCAATTTCGGTTATATCAATGCAATTGTTATTCTTATCAAAGCTGTATTTTGCCCTTACCCTGAAGCCTCCCCTGCCCGTACGGTATATGTCCTCAATTTGCGCGCGGTCATAAATAAGCTGACCGCCGCCTGAAAAATCGGGCGCCAGCATGGTGTCGGCAACGTTGTGCGAAGGATTTTTTATTAGTTCAATAGTGGTTTGGCAGACCTCACGAAGATTAAATGAGCATATAGAGCTTGCCATACCGACGGCAATACCCGTGTTGGCATTGATAAGTATACTCGGAAATGTTACGGGCAACAATATCGGTTCCTTCATTGTGTTATCAAAGTTATCAACAAAATCTACCGTATCTTTATCAATATCGGAAAATAGTTCGGAACAGATTTTTTCGAGCTTTGCCTCGGTATACCTTGAGGCGGCCCACATCATATCGCGTGAATACGACTTGCCGAAGTTACCTTTTGAGTCAACAAACGGGTGCAAAAGCACCTCATATCCGCGCGAAAGACGCACCATCGTTTCGTATATTGCGGCGTCACCGTGGGGATTAAGCTGCATAACCTGGCCGACAATTTTAGCCGATTTCGCACGCGCGCCACTCAAAAGCCCCATTTTATACATCATGTAAAGAATCTTGCGGTGAGAGGGCTTGAAACCGTCTATCTCGGGGATTGCGCGGGACACTATAACGCTCATGGCATAGGGCATAAAATTTGATTCAAGCGTGTCAACTATCGATTGATTGACAACCTCGCCCGCGCCGAAAATATGGGTTTTATCATCAAGCCTGATTATTTCATTCTCTTGAGATTTTTTGCTTTTTTTACCTGACATAAAACTACTCCTTAATCACGAAATATCTGCCAGTTCAATATAGTAATGACCGTTTTCTTCTATATGCTCCTTACGCCCCAAGAGATTGTTGCCGAGCAGAAGCTCGAATTTATCGGCTGTTTCTTCAGCATAGGAAGGTTCGACTTTGATAAGCCTGCGTGTGCCGGGATTCATTGTGGTAAGCGACATCATATCAGCATCGTTTTCGCCAAGTCCCTTCGAGCGCTGAATTGTATATTTTTTGCCGCTGATTTCGGTCAAAACCTCTTGCTTTTCTTTTTCGGTATAAGCAAACCATGTTTCATCGCCGCAGGTAATCTCGTAAAGCGGCGACTCGGCAATAAACACCTTGCCATTCTCAATCAATGTAGGCATGAGGCGGTAAATCATGGTCAGAATGAGCGTTCTGATGTGAAAGCCGTCAAAATCGGCATCGGTGCAGATGATTATTTTGCTCCAGCGAAGCAAGTCAAGGCTGAAGGTGGTCATCTCTTTGTTTGCCTTTGCCTTAACCTCAACACCGCAGCCGAGAACCTTTATAAGGTCGGTAATAATTTCACTTTTAAAGATTTTTTCGTATTCAGATTTAAGGCAGTTGAGAATTTTACCGCGCACGGGGATGACAGCCTGAAATTCAGAATCTCTTGCCTGCTTACAGGAGCCGAGAGCCGAATCGCCCTCCACAATAAAAAGCTCTCGCTTCTCTACATCCTTACTGCGGCAATCGACGAATTTCTGAACTCTGTTTGTCATATCATTTGACGCTTGAAGTGTCTTTTTGAGGTTTTGACGTGTAACCTCCGCTTTAACGCGGCTGCGCATATTGATAAGAACCTGGTCGCAGATTTTTTCAGCTTCAAGCTTATTTTCAATAAAAAACACTTCAAGATTGTGCTTAAAAAACTCGGTCATCGCCTTCTGAATAAATTTATTGTTGATAGCCTTTTTAGTTTGGTTCTCATATGAGGTCTTTGTTGAAAATGAGGAAGATACGAGCACAAGGCAATCCTCAACATCCTGAAAGCTTATTTTCGGGTCGGTCTTGGTGTATTTGCCGTTTTGGCGCAGATAGTAATCAATCTGTGATACAAACGCGCTGCGCACAGCGGTTTCGGGCGCGCCGCCATGCTCGAGCCAGCTTGAATTATGATAATACTCTTTAAGTTGCTTTTTGTTTGAGAATGTTACGGCGGCGTTGATTTTGAGCTTATAATCCTTCTGGTCCTCTCTGTCACGGCCGACACGCTCAGCGTTCCATATCTGAACACCGCACAGCTTGTCCTCGCCGACAAACTCATTGACATAGTCGTTTATGCCGTTTTCGTAAATGTATTCAAAGGTTTCAAAGCCTTTAACTGTTTGATTTCTAAGAATGAACCTTACGCCCGCGTTGACAATCGATTGCCTCTGCAGAGTGCTTTGAAAATACTCTAGCGGAATGTTTATATCGGTAAAAACCTTCAGGTCGGGGCGCCACTTAATACGAGTGCCGGTATCACGCTTTGAATACTCCTCTTTTTTCATTTCGCCCACAGGCTTGCCTTTTTTAAAGTTCAGCTCATAGCAATAACCGCCGCTATGAACCTCAACCTCCATGTATTCGGAGGAATACTGAGTCGCGCAAAGGCCAAGTCCGTTAAGACCGAGTGAATACTCATAACTTCCGCCTTCGTTATTATCGTATTTACCGCCTGCGTAAAGCTCGCAAAAAACAAGCTCCCAGTTAAATTTTTTCTCTTTTGAATTATAATCGACGGGGCAGCCCCTGCCGAAATCCTGCACCTCAACTGAATTATCAGAAAAACGTGTAACAATAATCTTATCGCCGAAGCCCTCGCGAGCCTCGTCAATTGAGTTGGAAATTATTTCAAATACCGAATGCTCGCAGCCTTCGATACCATCCGAGCCAAAAATAACCGCGGGCCTTTTCCGAACCCGGTCTGCCCCCTTGAGCGCGGTGATCACATCGTTGCCGTACTCAGCTTTTTTAGTCATAAAACTTAATCCTCCGTTTTACATAAGCAAACTAACATCTTATTATACCATATATTGTTATTATGTCAAGTAATACATACTATCGATTGCAGTTTTTGTAAATATATATCGAAAAAAAGCAGGGGTGCTTCCCCCTGCTTTAATGTATAAAGTTAATTATTTAAGCTGCGTTCGAGCCAAATTGTACCGATATCCATCGCGTTATAAAGACCTTTTTGCTCCACTTTTTTAACGATTTTATCGCGCGGGCGAACATCCGGGTCGGTACTCACAAGCTGAATGACTACTCGGTCAGCAACCTCAACACCCTTGACGAGGCGCGTGCTTGTGATTTGCAGAATAAGAACATAGGGCTCATTCATGTAGCCGTAATAGATGGTTTTTCCACTGCGCACAAGCGGGCGGTTTTTATACATAAGAAATTCATTTTTATTCGCCATTAGTGTTTCCATTCCTCTCCGGGGCAAAGCCCCAAAAGCAGTTTATTTTATGCCGAGATAGCACTTGACCATCGCCTGCAGAAGCTCATCCCTGTCGAGGCGGCGAACAATGCTGCGGGCATTGTTATGTGTGGTTATATAAGTCGGATCTTCAGAAAGAATGTAGCCGACAATCTGGCTCACGGAGCTGTAGCCCTTTTCGTTAAGAGCTTCATAAACAGCGAGAAGATTCTTCTTCATCTCCGCTTCGTTTTCATCCTTAATGCTGAATTTTATTGTTTTATCGGTCATTTATGCCACCTCCATACTTTTAAAACACATTTTATTATATAGCATTATTGCAAATAAAACAAGATAAATTGAAAATAAATTTAATTACATACGAATTTGTCAAGAACGCAGAGATATTCCTGTTTTTGCGAGATTATCAATAACAGTATCTATCCACCCTTGAACCTCTTCCATTTCAAGTGTGCGTTCATTTGATGAGAAGAAAAGGCGCACCGTAACGCTGCGAACTCCCATTCGTTCAAAGGTATCAATAACCTTTACGCCCGTCAGCTCTGTGATACCAAGGCTCAGCCACGCCTTCTCAATGTCTGAATACACAACGCCGTCCTTTAATATCAGCGAAAGGTCATAATAGGTTGACTGATATGGCGAAGGCTCTTTGAATTTAAGCGTAGACGAGGCAACGGCGGCGAAGGTATCAAGGTCAATCTCGATGCAGACCGCACAGCCTGTTTTATCAAGCTTTGCAAGGTTTTGTGGATGTAGAGCGCATACAGTGCCGACCGCTTTGCCGGATGCGAGAATCTCGGCTGTGTTGCGCGGGTGCTGCCAATGATGGCGGGGTGTGATCTTGTTGTAAGAAGGCGCGGTATGCTTAATTTGCCAAAACAGAGAGTTAACAACCTCAATGGCTTTATAATAAAGCGCTTTTTCACCGCAGAGCTTATCAAACAAAACTATGCCCAAGTGCTTCTCTTCTTTGCATGCCTCGTTATTAATGCCGTTAACGACGCGGCCGATTTCGAATATTCCGAAGCCGTCGTCAAAATCCTTGTTTTCGTAGACGGAGCACAAAAGAGTCGGCAGCATTGAGTTGCGCAAAACACCGTTATCGGAATTCTCAATATTAAGCACCTTAACATTATCCTCGACCTCAATACCAAGGCGCTTGAACTTTTTGCCGTCGCACCAAAGGTATGAATGAACCTCGTGCATGGCATACATTTTGACAAGAATGTCTTTGATTTCATTATCCTGCGCCTTGGCCGGTGAGAGAGTAACCGGCTTTAACGGACTGCGGGTTGTTGCAATCCTAAAGTTATCATAGCCGTAAATTCTTGTGATTTCTTCAATGATATCGGCTTTGATGGTAACATCCTTTGTCGCGCGCCAGGACGGAACATTGACGGTAAATATACCATTCTCAAGCTTAACGCCGAAGCCGAGAGAGATAAGGGTTTTGCATATTTGCTCATCGCTGATGTCAATGCCCGTGTATCTGTCAACATATTTTTTATCAAAGGTCAGAGACACCTCGGGATAATGCTTTACATATTCATCGGTGAGCATCGAGGCGATTGCCGCGCCCGAGTCAATACTCTTGACAAGCCTGACAAAGCGCTTTACGGCAATCAGAGTCAGCTCGGGGTCAAGCATTTTTTCGTACCTTGCGCTCGAGTCGGTTCTGTGACCTAAGCGTGATGAGATTTTGCGCACACTGATGCCGTCAAAGCACGCGCTTTCGAGCACAACGGATGTGCTTCCTTCAATTATTTCTGAATCAAGACCGCCCATAATGCCGGCGATTGCAACGGGCTCATCACCGTTATAAATCATCAGTGTATTTTCATCGATATCGCGCTCTACCTTGTCGAGTGTTGTGAATTTCAGCGGCTTAGCGGGTGTTGTAACGATGATGTTTTGAATTCCGCGCGCATCAAACGCGTGAGTGGGCTGACCGATTTCGAGCATAATATAATTGGTAAGGTCGGCAAGCAGATTAATCGGGCGCATACCGCAGTAGAACAGTCGCACGCTAATCAGCGCAGGGCTCACCTGCTTTGTTATATTCTCCATTTTGAGGCAGGTATATCTGTAAACGAGGTCCGGTCTGCCGATTTTAACCGGAATTTTTTCATTGCTTGTGCTTTCAATTGACGCTAAATCAAGCGGCTTCAATTCCCTTCCAGTAAGGGCGGCAAATTCACGCGCAATTCCGTAGATTCCCCAAAGGTCGGGGCGGTTGGTGAGGGATTTATTATCAACCTCAAAAATTATATCGTCAATCGGGTAAATGTCCTTGATGTCAGTGCCGTTTGGCGCATCGCTGTCTAACTCCATAAGTCCCGATTTGTCATCGCTCAAACCAAGCTCAAACGCGGAGCAGCACATACCCTTAGATTCATATCCCGCGACTTTGGCTACAGTGATCTCGCCCCCGGGAACTCTTCCGCCGGCTTTTGCAAAAGCAACCTTTTGACCAACCGCTACATTCGGCGCGCCGCATACGCAGTCAACGACTTCATTACCAACGTCAACCGTGAGCAGATGCAACTTTTTTGATTCGGGGTGATTCTCGAGCGTGAGAATTTCGCCGACAACGACTTTGTCAATATCCCTGCCTTTATAAATAATGTCCTCAACCTCGGCGGTGGCGAGGGTGAAAGAATTAATAAGCTTTTCTATATCAAAACCGTCAAGGTTCACATAGTCTTTAATCCAATTTATTGATACTAACATTTATTACACACCTTTCTGTTAAGCATTTTCGCCTGCTGATTTAAAAGAAGAATTCGTAAACTGCGAAAGTGCTTTAAGGTTGCAGCTGTTGAAAACACGGATATCCTTAACGCCATAGCGCATCATTGCCAGTCGCGTAAGCCCAAGCCCGAATGCGAAGCCGGTGTATTTCTCTGGGTCAACGCCGCCATAAGTCAAAACATTGGGGTGAATCATACCGCAGGGGCAAAGCTCAAGCCAGCCCGCTTCCTTGCATGAGGGGCAGCCCTTGCCGCCGCAGATAAGGCATTGAATATCAAGTTCAAAGCCCGGCTCAACAAACGGGAAAAAACCGGGGCGAAGTCTAACTGTGACATCGCTCTTAAAAACTTCGGAAAGCATCGATTTCATGAAATAAATAAGGTTTGATATTGAAATATCCTTATCTACCATCATACCCTCCATCTGGAAAAAGGTATTTTCATGGCAGGCGTCAATTTTTTCATTTCTAAAGCAGCGGCTCGGGAAAACCGCGCGAAGAGGCACGCCACTCTCAAGCGCCGGAGCATATTTACGTAAAATGGTATTCTGAGCGGCAGAGGTGTGAGTCTTAAGCAGCTGACCGTTGCTCAGATAATAGGTATCCTGCATATCCCTGGCAGGGTGATGCTTCGGGATATTGAGCGCCTCAAAGCAGTTATAATCATCAGTGACCTCGGAGTAATCCTCAATTGCGAAGCCCATGCTTAAGAAGATGCTCTCAACCTCACGCTGAACGAGGGTTATCGGATGATAAGAGCCTGCCGGTAAGCTTTGAGGGAAGGATTCGTCATAAGACTCGGCGCTTTCGATAAGGCTTTGCTCCTCATTAGCGGCAATCTCCGCGAGCTTGTCCTTAATCTTAACTTCAATGAACTGCTTAACCTCGTTAATACGCTGACCTATTTCTTTTTTCTGATCATTCGGCACATTGCGCAGATCGTTCATCAGCTCCGAAACATAGCCCTTTTTACCGAGAAATTCAATGCGCAGCTGATCCAGCTCTGCCGAAGCAAAAACAGAATCAACCTTGCTCTTGAATAATTCTTTAAGTTTTGTTGTTCTTTCAATCATAACCATCTGTCCTTTCGGTTTAGGAAACTATATTTAACGATGTATTTTAGCATAGAAATATTTAATTTTCAAGTGATTTTACAATTTTAACTTTTCAACCACAATATTTTGTGGTAAAATACTGTAAAATGTACACCAAAGGAGGGGTTTTTTGTATTCTGTTGGAATTGACAGCGTCGAAATCAGGCGCGTCTCAGAATCAATCGAGAACGAGAGATTTATTAATAAGGTTTACGGAGAGCGCGAAAAGGCTGAGCTTGAAGCAAAAAATTTTTCCGCTCAAAGCGCCGCTGCATGCTTCGCGGCAAAAGAAGCCTTTGGGAAGGCGCTGGGTACGGGTTTAATCGGCTTTGATTTAAATGAGGTTCAGGTTATTCATAACGAGCGCGGCAAGCCCCTGATTATCTTAACGGGTAGGGCAAAAGTGCTTGCAGATAAATGTAATCTTGATTTTGATATCAGCATAACACATACCGAAACCGTCGCGACGGCGGTGGTGATTGCTTTCCGGAGGGATTGATTTTATGTTTGTTGTAAATTCGAAGCAGATGTATCAGGTTGAGTGCAACGCAGTAAAGCGTGAGCTCACTTTTCCGCGGCTTATGGAAAACGCGGGAGCCTCCTGCGCGAGGATAATCCGCGATAAGCTCAACGCGGTCGGCAAGCGTGTTGTTGTTCTTTGCGGTAAAGGCAAAAACGGCGGCGACGGCTTTGTTATTGCGCGAAAGCTTTGTGAAGCCGGCTGTGATGTAACGGTTGTGCTCGTTTGCGGCGAACCAAAGGCACAGGATGCCGCCGATATGCTTCAAATGATTGAGAACGGTCCTGTTCGCATTATTGCTTACAATGACTCTCTGCCGCCCATTAAAGAATATATTGACGATGCTCAGATTATTGTTGACTGCATTTTCGGTACCGGATTTGACGGTGTACTCCCCCCTCATGTTACGCAAATCGTCAACGCTGTTAACTGCGTTGATGCCAAGGTTGTTTCTGTCGATGTTCCGAGCGGCGTACAGTGCGATAGCGCAAAGGTGCTGGGCGAAGCGATTCGCGCCGACCTTACAATCGCTATTTCAGCATATAAGCCTATCCATATTATGAAGCCCTTCAGCGAGTTTTGCGGCGAATGCGTTGTTGCGGATATCGGCATAATCGCCGATGATTTTCGCGCGCTTAACAGCCTTATCTGCTTTACCTGCGACGATAAAGACATTGCTAATCTTATGCCGAAACGCAAAACAGTTTCAAATAAGGGTACCTACGGTCACGTACTGAGCATATGCGGCAGTCTGCGTATGCAGGGCGCGGCGGTGCTCGCCGCAAACGGTGCGCTAAGAAGCGGCTGCGGCTTGGTTACTGCCGCTTTCCCGTCGAGCGCATATCCCGCGATTGCACCAAAGCTCACCGAGCCGCTTCTTATGCCGCTTGAGCCGGGCCTTGACGACACTCTTACAATCACAAGCTTGACGAAGCTTCTTGATGCTGCCTCGCGCATGAACGCAGTTCTTGTCGGATGCGGCCTCGGTTTTAACGCGGACACCGAGAAGCTTGTTCACTCACTCATCCGAAAATGCACAAAACCGCTTGTAATTGACGCCGACGGCATAAATGCTCTTTCGAGTAATATAGATATACTGAAAGAGGTTCATTCGCCCGTGGTATTGACACCGCACCCTGGCGAAATGAGCAGACTCTGCGGCAAGAGCGTTGGCGAAATTGTGCTTAACCCGATTCAAACCGCGGTTGATTTCGCGCTGAAATATAACGTTACCGTTGTGCTCAAGGGCGCGAACACAATTGTGTGCACCCCTGACCCGATTAATGTTTATATTAACTGCACGGGCAACACAGGGCTGTCAAAGGGCGGCAGCGGCGACCTGCTGGCAGGAATGATTTCTTCATTCATCGCCCAGGGAATGACACCGTTTGACGCCTCGATAGCCGCTGTGTATCTGCACGGCAAGTGCGCTGATATCACTGCCTCGAATCTTTCGCAAAGAGGTATGCTGCCGAGCGATTTACTCACTTATCTGCCGAGCCTGCTTTCGAAATTTGAATAACAGGTGATGCAAATTGAAAAGACTTGTTCCCTTGCTCGCGGCAATTATTCTGCTGCAGGGCTGCGCCATTTTTTCAAAGCAGCCTTCAGCCCCTCCCGCGCCGCCGACAGCGTTTACGGCGGACATTGCAGTTACATACGGCGAATACGAAGTCACGGCTTTTTTTACGCAAAACTCGATTAACAGCTATAAAATCAAAATGCTCACACCCGCCACACTTGAGCCGCTTGCTATTGCGTTTGAAAACAACGCATGTACCGTTACCTATGATGACCTTAAATTTGAAACTGATTTAAAACGCTTTCCGCAAACTGCCTTTGGAGCAGTAATGATTGACGCCTTGAGCAGCATTGCGAAAAGCGCAAATATCACTTCAACTTATTCCGACAGCATATGGACTTATAACGGAACGAGCGACGCGGGTAGCTTTGTACTCACGCAGGATAACGCGACCGGCGCCTGGCTTACGCTTAATGTCGAATCGGCGCAGCTCAAAATTACTTTCAGCAATTTCAAGGTGATTTAATTGTCATATTTTTACTGTCTGTATTTACTTTTTCGAATACACTGATAATGAATGATGAATTTTCTCCCCGAATTCATTATTTAATGTTTAATTTCACCTTGCTGTGTCAAAAATATATTTGCCGACACAAAGGCAAACAATTTAACTTACGGGGAGTGACATCAGTGACAGTAAAACGGGGAGATATTTATTACGCCGACCTTAGCCCCGTGGTTGGCTCAGAGCAAGGCGGCACCAGGCCCGTGCTGATAGTTCAAAACGATGTTGGGAACCGTTTCAGCCCAACGGTTATTGCAGCGGCAATAACAAGCCAACGCTTTAAAACGGAATTACCTACACATATTCAGGTTAACGCAGACGGCTGCGGACTTGCGCGCGATTCAATAGTTTTACTCGAGCAGGTGCGCACGCTTGATAAAAAGCGCTTGCGCGAAAAAATGGGCTACCTTGATAACAGCGACATGAACAGGGTAGATAAAGCGCTGTCCGTCAGTCTGGGAATTGCCGAAATGAGTACTGTTGAACAAGCCTGAATCACAAGGAATTCATTGCCTTACCGCAATGAATTCTTTTTTTAATTCGAACCCGTATTCATCAGAATTCCTGTAATTTATACGGCTTTACTTTGTTCTCTCCCTGAGTCTTTTGCTTCGCAAAATCCACCTCTGCACTTTGCCTTCGGCAAAAGCCGTCAGAGGCAGGCTAAACGATAAACAACCGATATCAGCGTAAAATTAAACAACCAATATTGGGCAGAATTTTATACCCATCGCATGACGTGAAAAAATTCAAATTGCAGGCGTGTTCGAACTCTAACTCCAATATTATGCACTGCCCCCCACTATTGCCTTTTACACCGCTGTATGATAAAATCTAAATTAACGTGAGTGTTTTTTTAAACGCTGACGAATAAGTTAATGAAAGCGCTTTTGCTTTGCGCACAGAGGATGTGGGAGCTTATGGATGACGGAGCGAGCAGCTACACCCGTTTCCTAAACGGCGATGAAAAAGCCTTCGCCGAAATTCTCGATTTATATGCCGATAATCTAATATTTTTTCTTAACAGATATGTCCGGAACACTGCCGTTGCGCAGGAGCTTTCCGAAGATGTTTTTGTTGAGCTGCTGATTCATAAGCATCGCTATAATTATAAAACGAGTTTTAAAACCTACTTATTTACCATTGCGCGCAACAAGGCAATCGATTACCTACGCAAATGCGCGCGCAGACCTGAATCGGCGTATGAATGCATCGAGGATGAAGCTGACACGGCCTCGCTCGAGGATGAATTCATAAAGCAAGAGCAGCTTCGCGCGCTTCACAGCGCAATGGAAAATTTGCCCGAAAATTACCGTACCGTGCTGCATTTAATCTATTTTGAGAATATGAGCTATGACGAGGCAGGCAGGGTTATGCGCAAAAGCAGAAAGCAGATAGAAAATCTTGCTTACCGCGCGCGAGGCTCGCTTCGCGGTATCCTTGAAAAGGAGGATTTCTTATATGAAAGACAGGGCTGAATATTTAGACAGCATTTATAAAAAGAAGGATGCAAGGCTTAAGCAAATCAAGAAACGCCGCAACACAATAGCGGCGATAACGCCGGTCTTTCTTGTATGCGTAGCAGTTTGCTCATTTGCTTTGCGCCCGTTAAAAACCGCCGAAAGCGTTCAAGACGCGGCGTTTGCAGAGGATGATTTTATTGCCGAAAATAGTGAGATTGGCCAGAAGCCCTCGACTTCAGAAGAGTCCGGCGGTAGAGGAAGCGTTGACGGAGCCGTTACTGCCGAGCCAAAACATTTAAAAGCAATTCCTTTTGAAGCCCAATATATCCGTACAAACAGCGGTAATTATATGGACAACGCATATCCTTCAACAGTGTTTATCAGTTCGGTTGAAGAACTAAATCAGTATTATACTGCAAATAAAGACTACTATGATCTTGAGCGAAAAAACGGTGTTTCTTCAGATACAACAATCGGTTTTCTCAATGCCTGTGATAAATATGATGAGGAATACTTTAAAACAAAAATGCTTGTGCTTGTTATTTTGGAGGAACCCAGCGGTTCAATAAGCCACAAGGTCACAAGCGTTGAGTATGACGCAAGTGAAATACGGATTAATATCAAAAAAACAAAACCCGAGGTTGGAACCTGTGATATGGCTCAATGGCACATTATTGTTGAAATTGACAGAATTAATCCGACAGCGTCTCATGTAGTTTTTGACTAATAGACGGTTATATATTGAAAGCAGTCTGCTGAACGCGGACTGCTTTTTTCATTTAGTTTACCGTCAAATTAAACATAAATAGTATATATATTTAATTAATGTTGTTTAATTGAATGATATTTTTTGGGCAGTTCTCTCAAAACTTGACTAAATTATTTATAAGTAGTATTATATCTATGTTTATTTTATAATGCCCGAGTGTTTTTCTCTGGCATAGCATAAATGACTAAAAGGAGGAAAAGAACATGAGCAAAATATTAATTTCGGATGTCACCTTGAGAGAAGGCGCAAGCCGCGCCGATATCTCGCTAAGCTTCAAAGAAAAAATTGAGATTGCTAAGCTACTAGATAAGCTCTGCGTTGACATTATTGAAGCGAACTCAATTAAGGATGAAAAGACGGACACCCTTGTCCTACGCACTTTTGCTCCCCTCCTAAAAAACAGCATTCTAGCCTGCCCCGTCGGTCAGACCGAAAAAGAGGCCGACAGAGTATACGCTGCAATATCCGCCGCCGCGAAGCCGCGCCTTGTTGTTTCGCTGCCCGTTTCAGCCGTCCAGATGGAATACATCTGCCATAAGAAGCCCGAAATGATGCTTGAGCTCATTAGCTCACTTACCGCTCATTGCGTTAAGCTTTGCCCAGATGTCGAATTTGAGGCGCTTGACGCTACGAGAAGCGAAATGTCATTTTTAGCTTCTGCAATCAGCGCCGCAATTAATGCGGGAGCAAAAACAGTTACACTATGCGATACCTCGGGAACTATGCTTCCCGATGAATATGCGAAAATGATTTCGCAGCTATACTCCGACGCTCCCGAGCTTAAAAATGTTGTTTTGGGCGTTGTATGCAGCAATGCGCTCGATATGGCTAACGCCTGCGTGTTTGAAGCAATCCGCTGCGGCGCTGTACAGATTAAAACCTGCGCAAGCGGTAAATCTCTCACAGGCCTTGATTCGCTAATGAGCGCGATTAAAGTTAAAGGCGATGTTATCGGCGTTACAAGCTCGGTTAACACAATGGTTATTAAGCATGTGACCTCGCAGCTTTTGCGCCTGATTGATTCAGACAACAGGGGTCTTTCGTCAAATGATATTGATCTTGGTACGACATCGCACAGCAAGGTTTTACTTGATTCTACGGCTGATATCGCAAAGGTCGGTAAAGCTGCCGCGAGCCTTGGCTATGACCTTACTGAAGATGACCTCGCGAAGGTTTATGAATCCTTTATCACCGTTGCCGAGAAGAAGCAGGTCGGCACAAAGGAGCTTGACACAATAGTCGCGAATGTTGCTCATCAAGTTCCGCCTACATACAGAATTTTCCGCTATGTTATAAATACAGGTAATGTTATTCAGTCAACGGCAAACATCGTCCTCGAAAAGAACGGCAGAGAGCTTAAATCGGTCAGTATGGGCGACGGCCCTATTGACGCGGCATTCCTTGCGATTGAGCAGATAGTCGGCCATCATTACGAGCTGGATGATTTCCAGATTCAATCCGTAACCGAGGGCCGCGAGGCTATGGGCGACGCTCTGATTAAGCTTCGCTCAAACGGCAAGGTTTATTCGGGCAAGGGTGTTTCAACCGATATTATCGGCGCAAGTATTATTGCTTACATCAACGCTCTCAACAAAATTGTTTATGAGGAGAAATCTATATGAAGCTGTCGTTTTCAACAAACGGATGGCACTCCTTAAGCTGGTCGGATTTCTTTGCCACGGCAACTGACCTGGGCTATAACGGCATTGAAGTCCACGACATATTCAGCCCGCGGTTTGCAGGCGCCGACGGTCCGTTCAGCGCGTCAAATGCCATCCAAACAATCAGGAAAATTATTGAAAGCGGTCTTTCCATTCCATGCATTGATACTGTTTGCAATATAGCAGACAGCGAAAAGACAGAGGAAAACTGCGAAGAGCTTTTAGCCTACATTGACATCGCGTCAAAAATTAAAACCAAATATATACGAATTCACGCCCTATCGCTTGGTATGGAGCCGCGCAAAGAGGACGAAACGGTCATTGACCTTATCGGCAGAGTTATTGACAAAGCTACTTCGCTCGGCGTTACACTGCTCGTTGAAACAAGCGGAATTTATTCAGATACCAAGCGTCTGCGCGATCTGCTGAATATTTTTGCCTGCGATTCGCTTGCAGCGCTTTGGGATTTTAACCACCCCTACCGCTTTGGCGGCGAGGATGCGGAGACAACAATCACAAATCTCGGCGCGTACATAAAGCATGTTCATATCAAGGATTCTACAGCAACAGATGACGGTAAGATTAAATACTGCCTCATGGGCGAGGGCACTCTGCCGATCGGTTTAATGCTTGGCGCGCTTCGCTCGGTTAATTATGACGGCTTCCTTTCACTTGAATGTAACCCCTCTTTGCTCGAGTATTTCGGCGAGTGCGGCATAGTGTTTCCGCATTTCATCAATTACATGAGCATATATGACGACGCCTTTGGCAGAGAAGAAATGCTCTATTCCAATGTCGCGGGAACAGGCAAATTTGTTTGGAGCAAGTATTCGCTGATTAATGATACCTTTTCACAGGTTCTTGATAAAATGGCTGAGGTTTTTCCCGACCAGCTGGCATTTAAATACACTACGCTTGATTACACAAGAACCTATTCGCAGTTTCGTGACGATGTTGACACCTTTGCCCGTTCGCTGATTGCTCTTGGCGTAAGCCCCGGTGATAAGGTCGCGGTTTGGGCGACTAATATCCCGCAGTGGTTTATTTCGTTTTGGGCGGCAACAAAAATCGGCGCTGTGCTCGTAACGGTCAACACTGCGTATAAGATTCACGAAATCGAGTATCTTCTCAGGCAATCCGACACTCACACACTTATTACAATCGATAAGTGCCTTGACTCGAATTATGCAGCCTCAATCGCTGAGCTTTGCCCCGAGCTTGAGGCGGCTGTGCCCGGTAAGCCCCTCCACTGCAGGCGGCTCCCCTTCCTTCGCAACATTATTACCGTTGGCTACAAACAGCGCGGTTGCCTGACATGGGAAGAAGCGGTTGATATGTCCGTTAGCGTTCCCGTAGAGGAAGTGCTCAGAAGAGCGTCAAATGTTAAATGTCACGATGTTGCCAATATGCAATATACATCCGGCACAACAGGCTTCCCCAAGGGCGTTATGCTCACCCACTACAACATAGTTAATAACGGCAAGTGTATCGGTGACAGGATGGATTTATCAACGACAGACAGAATGATGATTCATGTGCCGATGTTCCACTGCTTTGGCATGGTGCTTTCGATGACATCCTGCATGACTCACGGCTCGACACAGTTGCCGCTTCCCTATTTCTCGGCAAAGAGCTCGCTGGCGTGCATTAACCATGAGCGAATCACCTGCTTCAACGGCGTGCCAACAATGTTCATAGCAATGTTTAATCACGAAGATTTTGTTAATACCGATTTTTCGTATGTGCGCACTGGTATTATGGCAGGCAGCAACTGCCCGCCGCATCTTATGCGCGAAGCGGCTGCAAGGATGAATATGACAGGCATTGTCAGCGTTTACGGTCAAACGGAGGCTTCGCCGGGCTGCACAATGAGCAACTGCTACGACGACTCGCTTGATGTTCGCTGTGATACTGTCGGCAACGACTTCCCCCATGTTGAGTGTAAGATAATTGACCCTGAAACAAACAAGGATTTGCCGGACGGTGAAAACGGAGAGCTCGTAGTCAGGGGCTATAACATTATGAAGGGTTATTACAAAATGCCCAAGGCTACCGAAAGCGCTATAGAAAGCAGCGGTTGGCTTCACACCGGCGATATTGCCTGCAAACGCCCCGACGGGAACTACATCATTACGGGGCGGTTAAAGGATATGATAATCCGCGGCGGCGAGAATATTTACCCGCGTGAAATCGAGGAGTTTTTATTCACGCACTCGGCGGTTGAGGATGTTCAGGTAATCGGCGTTCCCGATAAGCGTTTCGGCGAAGAAATCATGGCATGCATCATTCTCAAAAGCGGTCAAAAAGTTACCGAAGCTGAGATAAGAGACTATATTCAAAAGAACATGGCGCGCCACAAGGTTCCTCGCTACATCCGCTTTGTAACCGAATTCCCCAAGAACGCGGCAGGTAAAATATTAAAATACAAAATGCGCGAAAGCGCAGTTGAAGAATTAAATTTATCAGAATAAGGAGCGTTATATTATGTTGAACATCACCGTTCAAAAAACAACACAGCCAAAGCAGAAGCCCGATGAATCAAATCTTGGCTTTGGCAAAGTATTCTCTGACCATATGTTTATTATGAATTATACCGAGGGCAAGGGTTGGTATGATGCCCGTATAGTCCCTTATGGTAATCTTTCCTTTTCCCCTGCCAGTATGGTTTTCCATTACGGTCAGGAGATGTTTGAGGGTCTGAAGGCTTACCGCGGCAAGGATGGTCAGCCGCGCCTTTTCCGCCCGGATATGAACGCTAAGAGAACCAATGCCTCTAACAAACGCCTTGTTATTCCCGAGCTTCCTGTTGAGGATTTTGTTCAGGCGGTCAGCGAGGTCGTTAAGTTTGACAGCGACTGGATTCCCTCCGCCCCCGGCACCTCACTGTATATCCGCCCGTTTATCATTGCAACTGATGAATTCCTCGGCGTTGCCCCATCAAAGAACTATCTTTTTATCATAATTCTGTCACCCTCAGGCGCATACTACGCGAGCGGTCTTGCTCCTGTTGGTATCTGGATTGAGGACGATTATGTCAGAGCAGTCAAGGGCGGCATGGGCTTTGCAAAAACCGGCGGCAACTACGCCGCAAGCCTTATTGCCCAGGTCAAGGCTCACGACGACGGCTATTCTCAGGTTCTGTGGCTTGACGGCGTTGAGAGAAAGTATATTGAAGAAGTCGGTGCTATGAACATCTTCTTCAAAATTAACGGCACTATCGTTACACCTATGCTTAACGGTAGCATCCTGCCCGGCATCACCCGTGACTCCGTGCTCACCCTTTGCAGAAGCTGGGGAATGCCAGTTGAGGAGCGCAGAGTGTCCGTTGACGAGCTTATCGAGGCTCAGAATAACGGAACTCTTGAGGAATGCTTCGGTACAGGTACAGCAGCGGTAGTTTCGCCTGTCGGCAAGCTTCGCTATATGGATGATGTTATGACAATCGGCGACGGCGGAATCGGCGAAGTCAGCCAGAAGCTCTATGATACCGTGACAGGCATTCAGCT
Source organism: uncultured Clostridium sp. (assembly GCA_964448835.1). GTDB lineage: Bacteria > Bacillota > Clostridia > Oscillospirales > Acutalibacteraceae > CAG-177. The sequence continues at coordinate 88,866 of CAYUXK010000001.1, forward strand.
GGGCACAGTCGAGGATAAATTCGGCTGGATTGTTACGCTTTAATATGGACTATAAACGTATTACGCTTTTCGCTGGTCATTACGGAAGCGGTAAAACCAACGTTGCCGTAAATTACGCTCTTGCATTAAAAAAGGAGTTTGACCGCGTAGCTGTTGCCGACCTTGATATAGTTAACCCTTACTTTCGCACTAAGGACTGCGAGGGCATGCTTGAATCAAAAGGAATTCATCTTATCTCGTCCCAATATGCAAACAGCAATGTTGATGTGCCGTCGCTGCCTGCAGAGGCTTACGCGGTGCTTGATGATAAGAGCATACACGCGGTTATAGATGTCGGCGGCGACGACCGCGGCGCTCTTGCTTTGGGCAGATACGCCCCCGAAATCCTTAGCGAAAACGATTACGAAATGCTCTTTGTTATCAATAAATACCGCCCGCTCACCCGCGAGAGTAAAAGTACAATTGAAGTAATGCGTGAAATCGAGTCCGCGGGCGGAATAAAATTTACCGGTATTATCAACAACTCAAACCTCGGCGACGAAACAACTGCTCAAAATGTTATTGACTCATTCGGCTATGCAAATGAAATTTCCAAGATAACCGCTTTGCCGATTCTCATGAGCACAGTTAAAGAAGATATTTATGCCTCGGTTGCTGATGATATTCCCGGCGCTGTTCCCATACGGTTGTTTGTTAAACAATCGTGGTCAAAATGAAAGGTGTGAAAACGAACTATTATGGCTAAGGTTACTTTTGATATAGATCGCTGCAAGGGCTGCGGCCTTTGCGTCGGCGCTTGCCCCAAGCATATCGTTGTACTTCTCAAGGATAAAATCAACGCGAAGGGCTATAATCCTGCCGGTGTTACGGATATGGAGCAATGCATCGGCTGCGCTTTCTGCGCGACCATGTGCCCCGACTGCGTAATCACTGTTGAGAAGTAAGGAGGATATATAAATGTCTGATAAAGTATTAATGAAGGGCAACGAGGCCCTTGCGGAAGCCGCTATTATGGCAGGCTGCCGCCATTATTTCGGTTATCCAATAACACCGCAAACAGAGGTTGCGGCATATATGTCAAAGAGAATGCCTCTCATTGGCGGTACATTTTTACAGGCGGAGAGTGAAATTGCCGCCATCAATATGGTTTACGGCGTTTCCGCGACAGGCAAAAGAGTCATGACCTCAAGCTCCAGCCCCGGAATCTCCCTTAAGGGCGAAGGCCTTTCCTACCTTGCCGGCAGTGACCTGCCTGCGCTTGTTGTCAACGTTCAGCGCGGCGGCCCCGGCCTTGGCGGAATTCAGCCCTCGCAGTCCGATTATTTCCAGGCAACCCGCGGCGCAGGCCACGGCGACTTTCATATGATAGTCCTTGCGCCCGCTTCAGTTCAGGAGATGGTTGACCTTACTTTTAAAGGCTTTGACCTTGCTGATAAATACAGAATGACCTCGATGCTCCTTTCCGACGGTACTATGGGCCAGATGATGGAGCCGGTAAGCCTTGAAATGGGCGAGGTAACTCAATACGACAAGTCCTGGGCTACAAACGGCACCAAAATGCAGCGTAATCACAATGTCGTTAACTCATTGTTTATTCAGCCTGATGAGCTTGAAACCTACAATTTAGAGCGTTATGAGCGATACAAGTTAGTTGAAGAAAACGAAGTTATGTATGACGAATACATGATGGACGACGCCGAAATAGCCATCGTTGCTTTCGGCGTTGCCGCAAGAGTTTCGCAGAACGCTATCGACGCCGCAAGAGCTCAAGGTATTAAGGTCGGTATGATAAGGCCCATAACCCTTTGGCCGTTCCCGAAGAAGGCTTTGAATGCCGCCGCGGATAAGGTTAAAGCGTTCATTTCCGTTGAGCTTTCAATGGGTCAGCTCATTGAGGATATTGAGCTTGCCACGCGCTGCAAGAAGCCTGTACTTCTTTGCAACAGAGTCGGCGGTATGATTCCGACAACTCAGAATGTACTTGATAAAATCACAGAAGCAAACAAAATCGGAGGTGACAGGTAATGGTAGTATTTGAAAAACCAAAGGCGCTTGCCGATGTACCGCTGCACTATTGCCCCGGTTGCACTCACGGCATCATTCACAGGCTTATCGCCGAGGTTATTGATGAACTCGGTATTGAAGGCAGAACGATAGGCATTGCGCCTGTCGGCTGCTCGGTTTTCGCTTATAATTATTTTAACTGCGATATGATTGAGGCCGCTCACGGTCGCGCTCCTGCGGTCGCGACAGGCGTTAAACGCTCAGACGCAAATAACAACATAGTCTTTACCTACCAGGGTGACGGCGACCTTGCCGCTATCGGTACTGCTGAAACAGTTCACTCGGCCGCAAGGGGCGAAAACATCACGGTTATATTTGTCAACAATGCTATATACGGCATGACAGGCGGTCAGATGGCTCCCACTACCCTGCCCAATCAGATTACCCAAACCTCACCATACGGCAGAGATACAGCGGCAGTCGGTTTCCCGGTCAAGGTTTGTGAGATGCTGTCACAGGTTGACGGCGCAGCTTACCTTGAAAGAGTCGCTGTTAATAACGTTAAAAACGTTAAGGCAGCAAAGAAGGCAATTAAGAAGGCTTTTCAGAATCAAATTGACGGCAAAGGCTTTTCACTTATTGAGGTTCTCTCAACCTGCCCGACAAACTGGGGACTTACACCCGAAAAAGCACTGACATGGCTTGAAGATAATATGATGCCATACTATCCCCTTGGCGTTTACAAGGATAAATATGCCGAGAAGGAGGAAAAATAAAATGACTAAACAAATTCTTCTTGCCGGCTTTGGCGGTCAGGGTATACTTTTCTCGGGAAAATTTCTCGCCTATGACGGCCTGATTGAGGATAAGCAAGTCAGCTGGCTTCCCTCCTACGGCCCCGAAATGCGCGGCGGCACATGCAACTGCAGCGTTATTATCAGTGATGTAAAAATCGGTTCTCCCATCGTTCTCAACCCCGATATTCTTATCGCGATGAACCTGCCCTCACTTGATAAATTTGAGAGCGAGGCGGTAAGCGGCGCGCAGATTTTTGTTGACAGCTCGCTTATTGAGCGAAATGTTGCAAGGGCTGATGTTGAGGCATATTATATCCCCGCGACTATGCTTGCCTCCGAAAACAATCTTACAGGGCTTGCCAACATGATTATGATTGGCAGCATGATTAAACATTCAGGAATCATTCCTTATGATAACATAGTAAAAATAATCGATAAGATTGTTCCCGCCAAAAAGCAGGCGCTTCGCGAATCAAATCTTAAAGCAATCGATATAGGTTACAACTATTGACCGAAAGGAGCTTGAAATGATACAGCTAAATGAAATCGGCTTACGGCTTGCCGACCTTAGGGAAGTATGCGACCTGACCACCGCCCAGATGGCTCAGAAGCTTGAAATCAGCGAAGAGGTATACAAAACCTACGAAAAGGGAGAAGCTGATTTTTCCATAAGCTTTCTGCACAATGCGGCAAAAATTCTCGGCGTTGACATTCTGGATATTATGAGCGGCGAATCTCCCAAGCTTTCAACCTGCACGGTTGTAAAGAACGGCAACGGTTATTCTGTTAACCGCAGCTCGGAATATAACTATCAACACCTTGCGTACACATTCCGCGGCAAAAAAAGCGACCCGTTCCTTGTTACCATTGAGCCAGGCGATAAAGTGCCTGTTATGCATGAGCACGAGGGTCAGGAGATTGACTATGTGCTCTCCGGCAAAATGCAGCTTTATATTGGTGATATAAGCTATGAGCTTGAGGCCGGCGACTGCGCTTATTTTGACTCAGCCATCCCCCACGCCGAGAAAAATATCGGTGACGATACTCTCAAATTCATTGCTGTTGTAATTCAATAGCATAATCATAGGAGAAGGATATGGCAATTTATGAAAAATTTATCGGCAGAACCCGTGAATCTTTTTCCTCTCTTGAGGACTGCCAAAAAAACTATAAAATAACCTGCAGCGATGACTTCAATTTCTCTTATGATGTTATTGATGTTCTCGGGACCGAAAAGCCTGACAAGCGCGCGATACTTTTCATTTCAAACAGCGGTGAAGAGAAGGAATTTACCTTCAGCGATGTTATGAGGATGTCAAACAAGGCGGCAAATTATTTCAGCTCGCTCGGAATCAAAAAGGATGACAGGGTTTTGCTCGTTCTTAAACGCAGCTATCTGTTTTGGTTTGCTATTCTCGGTCTTCACAAAATCGGCGCTATTATTGTGCCTGCGTCTAATATGCTCAAGGCCAAGGACTATTCCTACCGCTGCAACAAGGCAAAGATTAAATGCGTATTGATAACAGGCGACGGTGACTGCACCGAGCACTTTGATGAAGCTGAGCCGGATTGCGAAACGGTTGAAATTAAGCTTGTTACCAAGCACAAGGATGCCGGTCCCTCCTGGCAGAGCTTTGAGGACGGCTTCGAAGCCGCAAGCGAGGAATGGGTTCGTCCCACGGGAGACAAGGCGACAAGGGCAACGGATATCATGCTCATCTGCTTCTCATCGGGCACAACCGGTTACCCTAAAATCATTACTCACAACTACAAATACCCGCTCGGGCATATCTCAACAGGCGTTTTCTGGCACCATGTTGTTGACGGCGGCCTGCACTTTGCAATATCCGATACAGGCTGGATGAAGGCATTCTGGGGCAAGCTCTATGGCCAGTGGCTGGGCGAAACCGCAATTATGATATATGACTTCGATAAGTTTGACGCGGCAGATATACTTAATAAGCTTGAAAAATACAAGGTTACCACTTTCTGCTGCCCGCCCACCATGTACAGAATGATTCTTCAGCACGATGTTGCCAAATATGATCTTTCGTCCATTGTTAACAGCAACACCGCAGGTGAGGCTCTTAACGCGGAGATTTTCAGGCAATGGAAGGAAGCCACGGGTCTTGAAATCCACGAGGGCTTTGGAATGAGCGAAACCCCGGTTTGTATTTCAACGCTTTACCCGTGGATGAAGCCTGTTCCCGGAGCTATCGGGCTGCCCGCGCCCGGTCTTGATGTTCACCTTCTTGATGAATTCGGCAACGAGTGCCAGCGTGGAACCATCGGTGAAATCTGTATCAAAGCTGATCCCAAGGGTGACTTGCCCTGCGGCCTTCTTACAGGCTACAACTTCAGCGAGGAAGAAACAAATGAGGCGTTCAGAGGCGGATTTTTCCACACAGGCGACCTTGCCTACCGTGATGAAAAGGGGCTGTTTGTTTATTTCGGCCGAAATGACGACGTAATCAAATCATCAGGCTACCGCATAGGTCCGTTTGAGATTGAAAGTGTTATGCTTGAGCACCCCTCTGTTCTTGAGGTTGCCGTTACCGGTATTCCCGACCCCGAGGGCGTTAGAGGCTTTCTTGTTAAGGCGACAGTTGTTTTGAAGCCCGGCTTCTATTCATCGGACAAGCTTGTTAAGGAGCTTCAGAACTACGTTAAGGTAAACACAGCGCCATATAAATACCCTCGTGTAATTGAATTCGTGGACGCGCTGCCAAGGACAATCAGCAACAAAATCCGCAGAGTTGAAATTCGCGAGAACGACAGAAACAAACATAACTGATATAATTTGTTGTGGTCAAGCAATTTTGTTGTGGTCAAGCAATTTTGTAACACCACTGTCTAATTTTGTCGATTTTTGAA
>CAYUXK010000002.1:0-36624 GCA_964448835.1 uncultured Clostridium sp.
TTGGCTGGTCACCCGCGGTATCAGGCAATATCGGCGCAGCTGATGTTGATTACATCGCAACCTTCTCTGATGCTGAGTACACTGTGTACTATCACTATGCATCAGGCGATACGGCTACAATTGTAAAACTCTACAATCAGCAGATAACCGCTGCCGAGGCTCCTGCGGACGATGCGATGACTGGCTACACCTTCACCGGTTGGTTATGCATGGGCGAGCCTGTAACCTACCCGATTACCGTTACAAGCGACCTTCACATTGAGCCTTCATTCTCTCAGAACACCTATCATATCTATTACTACATTGACGGCGTTCTTGACCTGACTGATGACCACTACTATGACGAGGGTATTACTGCTTACACACCCGATGATCGCGCAGGCTACACCTTCAGCGGTTGGGATGCTGAGCTTCCCTCAACAATGCCCGACCACGATATTACCCTGAACGGCACATTTGATGTGAGTGGTACTGCCTACACCGTTAATACCTACACAATGGGCACTGACGGCTCATATGGCGCGGCTGCCACGCAGGTCATGAGCGGTGAGGCAGGCAGCACCGTGGACGCAACACCCGCAAGTGTAGCTGACGGATTTAGGCTTGATACGGGCGCGAGCACACTTACAGGCGTCGTTGCCGCTGACGGCTCACTTGTTTTGAGCGTATACCTTGCGCGTAATATTTATACATTAAAGAAAATTGTTGGCTTAAGCGAGTCATTTGAAGCATATTACTATGGCGAAGCTGTTATGGCTTATGCTGATCCCATCAAGTTTGGTTACACCTTCGACGGCTGGTCCGAGGCAATCCCCGCCACAATGCCCGCGAATGATGTTACAGTAACTGCTCAGTTCTCATTGGGAACATATGATGCCGTGTTTATTGTAGACGGCGAGACCTATGCAACCGTTCCCACAGAGTTCGGCTCCGCTATAGTACCGCCCGCTGATCCCACAAAAATCGGCTACACCTTTAGTGGCTGGACTCCCGCCGTCGGCACAATGGATACCGAAGGCAAGACCTTCACGGCTACATGGAGCGCCAACACCTATGATGCAATATTTATTGCAAACGGCGAGACCTATGCCACCGTTCCCACAGAATTCGGTGAAGCTATAGAACCCCCGGCATTGGATCCGACCAAGGCGGGCTACTCCTTTGACGGTTGGGAGCCCACCGTGGGCAATATGACTGAGGAAGGCATGACCTTCACCGCTCAGTTCCTTGCAAACGATGTTAATTACACCGTTAACACCTACTACATGAGTACAAGCGGCACCTACGGCGCACCCACCACAGAAACGCGGCAGGCAAAAACCGACAGTACCGTAGACGTAACACCCGTGGGTCTGCCTGACGGCTTTACGCTTGATGCAGGCTTAAGCACCCTCACAGGTGTCGTTGCCGCGGACGGCTCACTCATGCTTACAGTTTATGTGGAGCGCAACAAGTACACACTTACCAAAAACAACTGTGACGCCCAAAATTCACCCGATCTGATGCCACAGCAAATCTACTATGGAGCAAATATTTCTCTGCCTTCACTCGAGGTTACGGGCTATACCTTCGTTGGGTGGACACCCGCTTGCCCCGCAACAATGCCGGCAAACGATTTAACCATTACGGCAGTGTTCACTATTAATAAATATAATTTCACAATCGACATTGACGGCGCAACACAGGTGGCAAATTATAATTACGGTCAAGTGATTACCATCCCTGCTAACCCGACCAAGACGGGATACACCTTCACAGGCTGGACCTGGAGCCCGTCGCAATGTGTTACAATGCCTGCGAATAATGTAACAATAACGGCAAACTTCTCAATTAATACTTATGTTTTCACTTATAGAATTGACGGAGAGCCCACAACGGTCAACTATCAATATGATTCGCCCATTATGCCCCCCGCGGACCCCTCCAAGACGGGCTACACCTTCTCGGGATGGTCCCCCGAAATCCCCGCGACTATGCCGGCAAGCAATTATTTGGTTGACGCGACATTCACGGCGAATCCCTACACGGCGACCTTTAGCGCGAACGGCGGTATTTTCTCAGAAAACGGCACAGGCACTTATGCTGTCTACAATGTTCCGTTTGACTCGGCGATAACCGCTCCCGCGAATCCGACCAGATTCGGCTACACCTTCGCCGGCTGGTCTCCTGATTCCCTTATCATGGACGAAGAGGGCAAGGCCTTCACCGCGATATGGACAGTTAACTACTACAATGCACGCTTTGTAACCGACGGCGAAACATATGCGAACATTTTCACGCAATACGGTTCGCCCATTATGCCCCCCGCGGACCCCGCAAAGACGGGCTACACCTTCACCGGCTGGACTCCCTCAGTCGATATTATGGATACCGAGGGCAAGACTTTCACGGCAACCTGGTCCGCAAACAGCTATGACGCAACCTTTAATGCTGCGGGCGGTACCTTCACAGAGAACGGAACAGGCACTTATGTTGTTGAGAGTGTGGAGTTTAACACGGCGATAACTGCTCCCTCAAACCCGACCAGATACGGCTACACCTTCAGCGGTTGGACTCCCGTGGTCGACATTATGGACGATGAGGGCAAAACCTTCACCGCTAACTGGAGCCCCGTTGCCTGCAACGCGACATTTAATGCGAACGGCGGTATGTTTGCCGATAATTCAACAAGCAAAATAGTGACAACAAACTTTGACGCGCAAATCGCCGCTCCGACTGCTCCCACAAGGCTCGGTTACATATTTAACGGCTGGAGCCCGGTAGTCGGCACTATGAACAATGTTAACGGTTTAAGCTTTAGCGCTACATGGATAGCAAACACATATGTCGCAGTCTTTATGGCAAACGGCTCAACCTATGCCACGGTTCCCACCGTATTCGGCGCCAACATTGTTGCCCCGACAATCAATCCGACCAAGGCCGGCTATGAGTTCACAGGCTGGAGTCCGGTGGTCGCAACGATGGATGCAGAGGGCAAGACCTTCACAGCTCAGTTCAGCGCAATTGATGTAAACTACACGGTTAGCACCTACACCATGGGTATCGACGGCACCTATGGCATACCCAACATAGCAGTGCTGCAGGCAAAAACCGACAGCACCGTAACCGCCTCTTACACCGTTCCCCAGGGCTTCACGCTTTCGGGCGGCAGCGTTCTTTCAGGCACGGTCCAAGCTGACGGCTCTCTTGTACTCTCAGTTTTCCTTGAGCGTAACAGGTACATCTTCACCACGAGCATTGACGGAATCGTCAATATGACTCAGTACTTTTATGAAGCCCCCGTTACCGCCCCGCAGACTCCCGCGAAGATTGGCTACACCTTCGCAGGCTGGTCGGTGGCAATCCCCGCCACAATGCCCGCGAGTGATGTAACAGTAACGGCAAACTTCACAATTAACTCATATGTATTCACCTACACGGTTGACGGCGTTGACACAACGGTCAACTATAACTACAACGCGGCTATCATAGTACCCGCCGCGCCTGTCAAGACCGGCTACACCTTCACGGGTTGGACCCCGGTAATCCCCGCTACTATGCCCGCCGAGAACGTGAATGTTACCGCAAACTTTACGATTAACACCTACACATTCACCTACACGGTTGACGGCGTACCGACAACCGTTAGCTACACCTACGGCGCGGCTGTTACAGCCCCCGCGAATCCCGTTAAGACAGGCTATACCTTTAGCAGCTGGTCACCGGCAATCCCGGCGACAATGCCTGCGAACAATGTCACAGTCGCTGCGGTATTCACGGCGAATGTCTACAATGCGGTATTTAAGGTTGACGGCGTGACTATCGCAACCGTTCCCACGGCGTATAACGCTTCAATTGTTGCCCCCACTAACCCCACCAAGGCAGGCTTTGTGTTCGGCGGCTGGGACCCTGCGGTCGGCACTATGAACTCAGAGGGCAAGACCTTCACGGCGAAATTCTATGTTGACACCGCCAATGTCGTTATTACCGCGAGCGCGACGAGCGTTGGATACAGAGCGACGGCAACTCTGACAGCCACTGTTCCTGCGGGCTACACGGTCAAGTGGACCAGCAGCGATGCCAAGATTGCGAAGGTTGATGAGAATACCGGCGTGGTCACGGGCACGGGCAGAGGCAATGTTGTTATCACCGCCACCGTTTATGATTCCGAGGGCAATGTTGCCAAGGATACAGGCGGCAACGACATAGCCGTTACAGTTAATATGACGGCAACAATGACCTTCTGGCAGAGAATCGTTCACTTCTTCCGCAGTCTTTTCGGAATGGTCGATTCAATTAACGCAATATTCAGATAAACCAAGGCATAATTAAGGAGCCGTAACGAAATGGAAGTTTCGTTACGGCTCCTGGTAATTGTAGCGTGCCGCAGGGAGAAAAAGATAAAGATAAAGATAAAGAACAACAAAGCTATATAGCCTCCCTCTGCCGAGGGAGGTGTCACGCATAGCGTGACGGAGGGAGAGAAACCAATTAAAAACTCAAGCAAAATCTATAAAAAAATCAATTCATTAGGATTATTAACCTATATCATATTGATATAAACTTCTATAATGTGTGCGAAGTGGGATAGGCTTTATCAGAAGTTCTCTCCCTCAGTCAGCTTCGCTGACAGCTCCCTCGTCAGAGGGAGCCGAAGGGGATGATACTACAAAACAAAAACATTCCCAAAACACACATTAAGGGCTGTAACGAAATGGATTTTTCGTCACAGCCCCTTCAAATTTAATGGGTGGTAGCTTTATTTAATGCCTTCTTTAAGGAAACGCTTTTCGCTTTCATCAAGGTCAAGGCCAATCGTACCGCCGGGGTTCATATTGTAGTCGGGGTCGAAATAGTTCTTGAGCACCTTGAAAATGCCGTATTCCGTTCTGCCCAGCGAGCCCTCAAGCCAGGGGGCAAACATCTTACCTATGCCGTGGTGGTGGCTTATCGCCGCGCCTGATTTTTGAATAGCGTCAAGAATCGTTGAGTGGTAGCGCTTGAATTCCTCGGCATCGTTCATCTTTGTGAGAAAGATAAAATACAGGTTTGCGCCCTGCGGGTAGCAGTGAGACATATGGGTGGTTACGATGGTGTTGGGCAGCGCGTGGCAAACCTTTCGAACATCGCGGTGAACCTGCGCCATATTTGACCAGTTGACGGTACATTCGAGAGTATCGGTCGTGATGCCGAAATCCATGAGCGTATCGCGCAAATACGGGTCGGTGAAGCGCCCGTGCTCCCAGCTTTTTGTAACGATTGAGGTAAGGCTCATGCCGCCGAATTTCTTGGCGATGCGGGCTATATTCTTAGCAACATTCTTTGAAAAACCGATTTCGCCGTCTGTGAAGCCGAGGAAAAGGCAGCGCTCCATATCCTTGTAGCCGCGCATATTGAGAATGGAATTCAGCGGTGTCTCATCGACATTATAAAGGTGAAGCATGAGGTTTGTTTCCTCGGGGTCGGAAAGGCGGAAAACCGAGGAATAACCGGCTTCGCATTGCATCATTTCGCGCGCGGCCGCCATTGCGATTTCCCAATTCTTAAACATATAGGAGAAACGCTTTCTGTTTTCGGGCATCCAGCGGAAAACCTTGAGAGTGACCTCAGTGAGCACACCAAAGGTGCCCTCGCTGCCCATCATTATCTGGTTAACGCTCGGACCTGTCGCCTCGCGAGGATAGTGGCTGGTCTGAACAATGCCTATGGGTGTTGCGTACCTTTGAGACAAAACGATATCGGCTATTGTGCCGTAATAGGTGCTGTTTTGCCCCGCGCCGCGGGTGACAACCCAGCCGCCTACGCTGCTGTATTCAAACGACTGCGGAAAGTGACCGCAAGTGTAAGCGCGCTTCGCGCCTAAAAGCCCGACGGCGTTGTTGAGCGTTTCCTCGAGCTTTGGACCCGACATACCGGCCTGAACTGTAATGGTTTGGTCAACCTCATTAAATGAGATAACCTTATTAAAATTCCTGCGCATATCGAGCGAAACTCCGCCCTTAATCGGCTCAACGCCGCGGGTAACGCTGCTGCCGCCGCCGTAAACATAGAGGGGGATTTTTTTCTCGGTGCAGTAGGCGACGGTTTTCTCTATTTGCTCGGAGTTTTCGGGGTAAACGACAACATCAGGCAGGGAATCGAATTTGCGCTGACGAATTCTCAATAGGTCATACGCCGTGCTGCCGTAGGCAACGGAAAGGCGGTCATAATCGCTGAGCGATACTCCGCTTTCACCGTAGACGCTTTTGAAAAACTCAATGTGTTCGCTTGCCATATTTGAGGGAATATGCAGCTTTACCTCATCGGTGCCGATATCACAGCTGTATTGCTTAAAATCCTCATCGGTCATCTTAAATATGTCTTTCATCATGCAGTAGAGGGTTTCCTTGGGATACTTGACAAAATCAGGGTCGCCCCAGCGGAAGATGGAGCGATAACTGTTTTTTGGCGCGGCTTGTTTAATCCAGTTGGGTTCGAAATCCTTGTAGGGCTTTGTACTCATGGCTTTCACTCCTTCTCATTATCGGCGGCAAGCAGAATATCGCTTGTGGCGATAATATCCGCGCCTGTGTCTAAAACATTCTTGATTATTACATCGCCGCGCGAGACCTTTTCACTGACGATGATTTTATTTAACTCTCGCATAACATCAAAAATTCGCTCTTTCGGGATATCGCGCGATACGCGTACGGGCAAAACGGGTGCTGAGGGGAACGCGGTTTTAACCGTTGAGCAAATTGTCCGCATCGGCATAGTCATTTCGCAGATTGCAAAGGTCTCGCCGCGCTTACATTTTTGCCCTGTTACCGTGTAGCCGCCTTCTTCGCCGCTTATGTTGAGCTTGCAGCCGTTTGGGCAAACGATGCACACGATTTCTTTATTCATTGCCCGTCGCCTCCTTTGCGGGGATGACTTTAAAGCATACCTTGCTGTTTTCTGTCAAGTTAAAGCTGTCGAAATCGATAACCAGCCTTTCCATCTCAGGCGGGCGCAGGAACTGATACTTTTTGTTAAATACGCTTTTGTCGTCAACCGTTATCTCAAGCTTAACATTATCAAAAACATCGTTGCTTCTGAAATATACGGTGACAGCGCCGTTGTTTCGGTTAAGGTCGAGAATTTGCGGCACGAGCGAAAGAACCCCGCTCCCTACATTCAGAGCAACATTCCTGCGCTGTGCCGGGCGGTAATTCGCCGCCGCCTTGCCTGCCGCCTCGCCGCTTTCCGAAACATAGTCAACGAGGTCGTTGACATGAAGCGCGTTGCCGCAGGAGAATATGCCGTCTACGCTTGTCATCAGCTCACCGTCACAAACGGGGCCTTTGGTGCGCGAATCAAGCTCCACGCCCAGGGACTGGGCAAGCTCGTTTTCGGGGATAAGACCGACCGAGAGAATAAGTGAATCACATTCTACAATCTGCTCGGTGCCCGGTATGGGGCGCATACATTCGTCAACCTTTGATATTTCAACAGCTTCGAGCCTTTCATCGCCGAAAACGCGGGTAACGGTATGCGAGAGGTAAAGCGGAATATCGTAATCATTGAGGCATTGGTGAAGGTTTCGCGTAAGACCGGAGGGGGTGGGCTTTGCCTCATAAACACCCACAACCTTCGCACCCTCAAGCGTTAATCGGCGCGCCATGATAAGCCCGATATCGCCGCTGCCGAGAATCACGCATTTCTTAGTCGGCATTTCACCGAGCAGGTTGACAAAATTCTGCGCCGTGCCCGCCGTAAAAATTCCGCCGGGGCGTGTGCCGTGAATTGCGACCTGCTTTGCCGTGCGCTCGCGGCAGCCCGTGGCAAGTATAACGGTATCGGTAACATAATCCTGGGTGCCCTTGCGGCTGACCACAGAAACGGTAAATGTACCGTCGTCATTCTTGACAATTTCGGTAACGAAGGTCAGCGTGAGCGCTTTAATGTTTTTCTCATTAAAGGTATCAATAAACCTCTCGGCGTATTCGGGGCCTGAAAGCTTCTCTTTGAAGCGAACAAGACCAAAGCCGTCATGAATACACTGCTTGAGTATGCCGCCCAAACGGTTTTCACGCTCAATAAGCAACACCTTCGCGCCCTCGTCATTGGCGGCAATTGCCGCCGCGAGACCTGCCGGGCCGCCGCCTATAACAATAACATTGTATTTATTCATCAGCGGCACCTCCCGTCTTCGTTTCGCCGAAGGTTATCACCGCGCCGTCATAGCTTTTGCGAACGGCTGATATAGGAACGCCGAGATAATCCGCAATTATTTTTGTTACGAGCGGCGAGCAAAAGCCGCCCTGGCATCTGCCCATACCCGGGCGAATGCGCTTCTTGATCCCGTCAACCGTCGGCACGCAAATCGGGGAATTGAGCGCGTCGATAATCTCGCCCTTGCTTATTTCCTCGCAGCGGCAGACTATTTCGCCGTAGTCGGGGTTTTGCTTAATCATCTCAGCACGCTGCCGGGGGCTCATTTCACGAAGAACGGGCACGCCCTTTCGGATGGGGTTAAAGGACTCGTTCTTTTTAATTTCGCCCTCGCCGCCGAGCATTTCAATCGCCATTTTTTCAATATCAAGCGCGACTACGGGTGCGGTGGTAAGCCCGGGTGACTGAATCCCCGCGCAGTGAATCAGATTCTTTGTGCTCCTGCCTTTTTCGATTATGAAATCTTCCTCAAAGGTCGGCGCGCGCACGCCTGTAAAATATGTAATTATATCGCGCTCGGAAAGCTCGGGAGAGGTGAGCTTTTGCTTCTTAAAAACCGCCTCAACGCTCTTACACGCGGTTGAGATATTTTCCTTTTCGTAGGTTTCAACGGCGTCGGGGCCCACAAGCACATTATTATGAACCGTGTGCACCATACCGCCGCCCTTGGTGTTAGAGTGCTTTAATTCAAGCTTTTTAATCGAGGAAATGCCGTTAATCAGATAAGCGGCCTTTTTGTCAAGAATGGAGTTAGTGCCTCGGCGCGGATGAATGGAAAAGAAGCGGTCACCCGCCATTCGCGCGACCTCTTCGCTGAAAACGCCCGCGGCGTTGATAACAAGCTTCGGGTATATCGTGCCTCGGTTTGTGCTGACAGAAATGATTTTGCCGTTTTCAACCTTCATTCCCGTCACCGCGGTGTTAAGCATAACCCTCGCGCCGTTTGTAACCGCGTTTTCTGCAAAGGCTATTGTTAAGCCGTAGGGGCAAACGCTGCCCGCCGAGGGGCTGTAAAGTGAGAATTTGAAATCGGGGTTCAGCTTTGGCTCCTTTTCGCGAAGCTCCTTTTGCGATATGACATAGGTTTCCTTCGCGCCGTCAATGTGTCTGCGCTTCCAGGCATAAATATACATTACAGGCTTAATCCAGCTTTGTGTGAACCCCACAAACTGACCGCAGCGAAGAAACGGAACGCTCAGCTCGCCGCAAACCCGCTCATACATATCGTTGCCGAGCAAAACATAATGCTGCTTTAACGAGCCCTTGGATAAATCAACGCCCGGGTGAACCTCGCCGTCGTTACGCCCTGATGCCTGCATAGCAAGGTCAGGCTCCTTGTCAACGAGCAGGATGTCTATCTTCCACTTTGAAAGCTCACGAGCAATGCTTGCCCCCGAAATGCCGCCGCCGATGATGAGAACATCTGGCGAGGCACCCTCGAGAGCGCTGTCGGTGATGTGAGGCAGGCGCATTTTGGGAATATCCGCGCCCTCAAGCACAATATCGTTAACAACATGGATTTTGCTGTAGCGCTCAGCAGCAAGCGTGCAGGCCGCGACAATATCATCCCAGCTTGACAAAGAGCCGCTGAGAATCACGCACCCGTCACCCTCTTGTGCGCGAACCCTGCCGCCGTATAGCTTTTGAAGCTTTTTATTGACTTTTTTTACAGACATAAGACTATCACCTCCGAGGAGTCGGTTGATTGACCGACTTATGTTGACTATATAATACTGCATCTTTTCTTAAAAGTCAACAGGAAAATATATTATTTGTATCCGCAAACAAAAAAATATCGACAAAATAACCTTAATGTGATACAATAGCCGCATATTCAAGCAGGGGATACAGCAGCAGGATTGAAGGAGTAAATTATGGCAGCACCGAGAAAAGAAGATATTAAAAATGTGATTATCGAGGCGGCTCAGAGCCTGCTCGACAAAAAAATGCTTTCGGATATTTCACTCGCTGAGATTGCGGCGGCGGCGGGGATCTCAAAGGGTACTCTTTACTATCATTACAAGACAAAAAATGAAATTCTTTTTGACATTACCGACCGCTACCTTGATCGGCAGTGGAGCGACCTTGTCGCGTGGACAGAGAATCCGCAAAAGGATACCTCACTGCCGCGCCTTGTAAAATATGTTATCGAGCGCAATATTTCTACCCCTGCGCTGAGAATTCATCTCATATGTGACGCGATGACAGGCAATGAAGAAATTCGCTCGCGGCTTGTCGCGCGTTACGGGGATTTTGAGAAGCTGATAGCGGAAAAAATCGGTGAGCGCACACAAAAAATTCCGTCCGGATTTTTCTCGTGGATGATTCTTCTTACCTCTGACGGAATTTTTATTCAGCGCCTGTTAAAAAATGATGATTTCAAAATAGATGAATTTGTTGACTTTGTGATAAACTACATTAAGTTGCTTTAATTAGTGTTGACGATTCAATATTTATAATATATAATAATTGAAATCTATGACAGCTATGTTTTACTGATACCTTGGAGGACAATATGATGGATAATGAAAGTTTAATATTATTGCCGCTTGTTGCCCTTAGGGGTCTTGTGGTGTTCCCCGGTATGTTCCTCCACTTTGATGTGGGCAGGGGCAAATCCGTTGACGCTATAAAGACCGCGATGGCTGACAAACGCGAGATTTTTCTTACCGCCCAAAAGAATCTTTCCGATGATGAGCCGGGCTATGACGGGCTTTACGAAATCGGCGTTATTGCCATGGTTAAGCAGGTGCTCAAGCTCCCGGAAAAAAGCGGAGGCATCAGGGTCGCGGTTGAGGGAATCAAGCGCGCCAGGCTTGTGCGCGGCGTTGACGAAAAAAACTACCTTTCCGCTTATGTGCTGCCGATTGAAGAAAAACCACTTCGCAGCGAGGTTAAGGAATACGCTCATGCGCTTGTGCGCAGAGCGAAGGATATTTTTGAGGAATACAGCGAATTCGCGCCCACAATGCCCACGGATGTTGCCGTGAGCGTTATGCAGCACGATGACCCGGGTAAGCTCGCCGATTATATAGCGGGCAATATAATGCTTGAATATCAAGACAGGCAGTCTGTCTTGGAGCAGCTACATCCCATTAAACGCCTCGAGAAGCTCTGCGTTTTGCTCACAAGCGAAAGCTCTCTGCTTGCCCTTGAGTCGGAAATTCACGATAGGGTGCAGGACCAGATTGACCAGAACCAGCGCGAATACTACCTGCGCGAGCAGTTAAAGGCCATTTCCCTCGAGCTCGGCGGCGGCGTGCCGCAGGAGGAGGAGCTTGATAGCTTCCGCGTGCAGATACAGGAACTTGACGCGACCGATGAGGTTAAGGTGAAGCTTCTTAAGGAATGTGACAGGCTCGAAAAAAGCCCGCCGCAGTCGCCTGAGAGCGCTGTGAGCCGAAATTATATCGAGACCTGCCTTTCGCTTCCTTGGAACAAAACAACCAAAGATGTCATTGATATCGAGAAGGCAAGGAAAATTCTCAACAATGACCACTACGGGCTTGATAAGGTTAAGGAGCGGATTCTTGAAATGCTTGCTGTTCGCAAGCTTTCGCCCGATATAAAGGGGCAGATTATTTGCCTTGTAGGCCCTCCCGGCGTCGGCAAAACCTCGGTTGCAAAGTCTATTGCCCGCGCCATGGGGCGCAAATATACGCGAATTTCACTTGGCGGAGTCAAGGACGAGACCGAAATCCGCGGCCACCGCAAAACCTATATCGGCGCGATGCCGGGCAGAATTATCGCGGCAATGCAGCTTGTGGGAACAAGCAATCCGCTGATTTTGCTTGACGAGGTTGATAAGCTGTCGGCAGATTATAGGGGCGACCCGACATCCGCGCTGCTTGAGGTGCTTGACCCCGAGCAGAATTTCGGCTTCCGTGACCACTATATTGAGCTGCCGTTTGATTTGAGCAGGGTTTTGTTTATTACGACGGCGAATGTTCGCTACAATATTCCCCAGCCGCTTCAGGACAGGATGGAAATCATCGAGCTTGGCAGCTATACTCATGAAGAGAAATTCAACATCGCGAAAAAGCATCTTGTACCAAAACAGATTAAGGCTCACGGTCTTTCCGCGAAGAATCTGCGGATAGCAGACGATGCTTTGCACGGCATAATTGAGGGATATACCCGAGAGGCGGGCGTACGAAAGCTTGAGCAAAGTATAGCCGCCGTTTGCCGCAAGGCGGCAATGAAGGTTGCCGAGGGAACCGATAAAGTAACGGTTAAAGCGTCACAGCTTGAGGAATTCCTCGGCACGCGAAAATATAAAACCGATAATGTTGATAAGGAAGATAAAGTCGGCGTAGTCAACGGCCTTGCATGGACCGCCGTGGGCGGCGAGGTTCTTGGGGTTGAGGCTGCGGTATTTGAGGGCTCGGGCAGGCTCGAGCTTACCGGCTCGCTCGGCGAGGTTATGCAGGAATCCGCTAAAACTGCGGTGAGCTGTATCCGCTCGCGCGCTTCCCGTCTTCCTGTTAGCCCGACCTTCTACAAGGATAAGGATATCCACATTCATGTTCCCGAGGGCGCGACACCCAAAGACGGTCCCTCGGCGGGCGTTACAATAGCAACCGCGCTTCTTTCCGCGCTTACGGATGAAAAAGTTCGCGGAGATGTGGCGATGACAGGCGAAATCACCTTGCGCGGCAGGGTGCTGCCGATAGGCGGACTTCGCGAGAAGGCGATGGCGGCCTACAGGGCGGGCATCAAGACTGTCATTATACCCTATGACAATATATCCGACCTTGATGAGGTCGACGCGGTGGTTAAGGCAAGCGTAGCTTTCCTGCCCGTCAAAACTATTGACGCGGTCTGGGGCGAAGCTATCACAGGCTTTGAGCCGTCACAGCAGCCGCCGCAGCAGGACAGCGCTGTCATCCCTGTTCAACAGCAGCAGGGCGGCAGGGCTTCAATAACTCAGTGAGGTGATTGAGTGCGCTTTGATATAATTGAATTCACCCGCTCCTATGGCACCTCGGAGCAGTTAGTTGAATCGGACATGCCCGAGATAGTTTTTTCGGGAAGGTCAAATGTCGGCAAATCCTCATTGATAAATAAGCTGTTCAGCAGAAAAAACCTCGCACGGGTCAGCTCAGTGCCCGGTAAAACAGTTACGGTCAACTTTTTTAAAGGTGACGGCGTCAACTTCGTTGACTTACCCGGTTACGGGTACGCCAAGGCGAATTTCAGCGAAAAAAAACGCTGGGCGGTTCTTATGGAAGGCTTCTTTAAATCACAAAGAAGCATCAGGCTTGTGGTGCAGCTGATTGATATGCGCCACGCGCCCTCCGCGGATGATGAGGTTATGCTCAGGTTTTTGCGCGAAACGGGCTGTAATTTTATAATCGTGCTTACCAAATGTGATAAGCTTAACAAGGGTGAACGCCTCAAACGAAGGCAGGAGCTTTGCAATGAGCTTGAGGGGTATGAGGATATCAAAAAAATTGAGTTTTCCGCTGTTACAGGCGAGGGTGTTAATGAAATAAAGGCGGCTATATCAGCCGCGGCTTTAGGAGAAATATAAGAGAGAGGTTACTGCAATATGTATGTTTCTGAAGGAATTGCAATTAATGAAATCGGTCATTTGACGGTAGATGGCTATGACACGGTTAAGCTTGCCGAGCAGTTCGGTACGCCGCTATATGTTTTTAACGAGAATGAAATCCGCAATAATCTGCGTAATTTTGTTGACTCCATTAATAACTATTACAAGGGCAACGGCATGGTGCTTTATGCCAGCAAGGCGTTTTGCTGTAAAGAGATGTGCCGCATTTGCGCCGAGGAGGGCGCGGGGCTTGATGTCGTATCGGGCGGTGAGCTTTACACCGCGCTTTCAGTCGGGTTCCCTGCCGAGAAAATCTGCTTCCACGGCAACAACAAAACTCATGCGGAGCTTGTTGAAGCGGTTGAAGCGGGCATCGGCAGAATTATGGTTGATAATATCTTTGAGCTTGAGAGCATTAATGAAATTGCCGCCGAGCGCGGCAAAAGGATTGCCGTCCTTTTAAGAATCAAGCCCGGTATTGACGCGCATACCCACAATTTTATTAAGACAGGTCAGATTGACTCAAAGTTCGGCTTCGCGCTCGAAACAGGCGAGGCAATGGCCGCGGTTCGCCGCGTGCTTGATTGCTCAAATATCGAGCTTAAGGGGCTTCATTGCCATATAGGCTCTCAGATTTTTGACCTTGACCCGTTTGAGCTTGCGGCAAAGGTTATGCTTGAGCTGTTTAAGCAGGTCAAGGACGAAACAGGTCTGGAGCTTGAGGAGCTCAATCTCGGCGGCGGCTTTGGCATCAAATATTTAAAAACTGACCGTCCCACGCCCTACGATGAATATATGCGCAAGGTCGCGGCGGTTGTCAACAGCTACTCCGCCCAGCTCGGGCTCAAAGCGCCGTTTATTTATATTGAGCCTGGCAGATCGGTTGTGGGCGCGGCGGGTCTTACGCTTTACACGGTTGGCGCTGTCAAAAAAATCCCCGATGTTCGCACCTTTGTTTCAGTTGACGGCGGCATGGGCGACAATCCGCGCTATGTGCTTTATCAGTCGCATTACGAGGTAATTTGCGCCAACAAAGCAAGCGAAGCTCGCGAATGGACTGTTACGGTTGCGGGCAAGTGCTGCGAAAGCGGCGACTTAATTCAGGAATGGACTCATGTTCAGCCCGTGGAGCCCGGCGATATTCTCGCGGTGCTTTCTACAGGAGCGTACAATTACTCCATGGCATCAAATTACAACAGAATTCCCCGTCTGCCCACGATAATGGTAAAAGACAGTGTCGCGCGCGAGGTAATAAGGCGCGAAACATATGAGCAGCTTGTCCAAAACGACATATGAAATAAATCAGGATCTTTCGACAATAATAAAAACATATGTAACCGCAGACAGGTTATTTAAGAGGGAGTGACAGTATGCAACCGCAGGTAAAAATGATTGCCGACGGTGTTCGCCTTTGCTATGTCCAAACTGACAAATTCAAGACCAGTAATATTATTGTTTCGGCAGCCTTGCCGCTGGGTGAGGATGCGGGCGCAAACGCGCTTCTGATACATCTTCTCAAGCGTTCGTGCAAAAAGTACCCTGATTTTACCTCCCTGAACGGCAGGCTTGACGAGCTTTACGGCGCGTCGATCGGCGCGGGAATTGTTAAAGTAGGTGAGGCGCAGGTGCTTCGCCTTAGCATGACATTCATTGACGACCGCTTTATTCTCGATGGCGACAGCATTTCGAATGAATGCGCGGGGCTTCTCGCCGGTATGCTCTTTGAGCCAAACTGCAAGAGCGGTTCCTTCGGCTCGGCGGCGGTCGAGAGCGAAAAAAGGCTTCTCAAGCAGCGAATAGAGGATGAGATAAACGACAAGCGCGCCTTTGCGCTTAACCGCTGTATCGAGCTTATGTGCGACGAAGAAAAATACGGAATCAGCAGATACGGCACAGTGCAGGATATTGACGCGATTACAATGAAAAAAATCTACGAGGCGTGGAAAAACCTGCTCAAAACCGCCGTGTTCCAGATAGATGTTGTCAGCAGCACACCCTGTGAAAAGATTGAAAAGATTTTTGCCGACAAATTTAAGAAGGTTGAGCGTGAGCCTGCGAAGATTGAAACTCAGTTCTTAACCAAGGCAAAGCGCTTCCGCCGCTATGATGAGAGCTTCCCTGTCAACCAGGGTAAGCTTGTTATAGGTTTCCGTTCCGGTATGGCAAACAACAACGACAACCGTTCCGCAGTTACCGTTATGAATGACATTTTCGGCGGCGGAACATACTCAAAGCTGTTTGCGAATGTTCGCGAAAAACTGAGCCTTGCCTATTATTGCCGCTCGCGTCTTATAGCGAGCAAGGGACTCATTTATGTTGAATCCGGCATTGATTTGGATAAAGAGAAGAAGGTTTCGGCTGAAATAGTATGTCAGCTGTCCGATGTCAGAAGCGGCAAATTCAGCCCCGAGGTTGTCGAAGCGTCGAAGCTTGCAATCAAGAGCAGGTGGACTCACAGTACTCCCGAGGAAATCTGCGACTGGTACTCCGTGCAAATTCTTGAAAATGAGCTTGAAACGCCCGAGAAGGCGATTGAGGGCGTTTTATCCGTAACCGCTGAGGATATCAGCGAAGCGGCAAAAAAGGTGGTTCTTGACACCATTTATATGCTTTCAGGCAATGGAGAGGAAAAAGCGAAGGAGGCGAAATTCGATGAGGAATAAAGAAATACGAAACGAATTGCTCGGTGAATCGGTTTTTTGCTTCAAGCATCCGTCGGGGCTTGAAATAATGGTTATGCCGCGCTCGGATTATGCTTCGGCTTATGCTGTTTTTGCAACCAAATACGGCTCGATTGATACTAACATTAAAAACGCCGAGGGCGTTTTTGAAACCATACCCGAGGGCACTGCGCATTTTTTGGAGCACAAGCTTTTTGAAAGCGAAGATATGGACGCTTTTGAGCGCTTTGCAAAAACGGGCGCAAATGCAAACGCCTACACAAGCTTCGATAAAACGGCGTATCTGTTCAGCTGCTCCGAGAATTTTGAGGAGTCGCTCGAAATTCTGCTCGATTTTGTTCAGAAGCCCTATTTTACTCAGGAAACCGTTGAAAAAGAGCAGGGAATAATCGGGCAGGAAATCAGGATGTATCAGGATATGCCTGATTGGCAGGTAATGTTTAACCTTTTGCGCGCGCTGTATTGTATGCACCCTGTGCGTATTGATATCGGCGGCACGCAGGAATCAATCGCCAAAATTTCTGCCGAGCTGCTTTACTCACTATATAAGGATTTCTATAACCTTAATAATATGGTGCTTGTAGTTTGCGGCAATGTGACCATTGACCAAGTCAAGGCGGTCGCGAATAAATGCTTAACTAAGGCAGAGGGCAAGCCCATCGAGCGTAAGTTTGTGCCCGAGAGTCCCACTCCGCTCGTGAAGTTTACGGAAGAGAAGCTCTCAGTCGCGAGCAGCCAGTTTTTACTCGGATATAAGGAGGATTTATCAAATCCTGAGCTTACATTGGAGCAGGAAATAGCCTCGAATATCATGCTTGACGCGCTCGCGGGCAAATCCTCGCCGCTGTTTAAGGAGCTTATTGAGAGTGACCTTGTGGATATGGGCTTTTCAACTGAGCTGTTTAACGGCTTCGGTTATTCATGCGTTATGATAGGCGGTGTCAGCAGAGATACAGAGAAAGCGGTTGCCTTAATTAAGAAAGCAATTGACGACGCGAAGCAAAACGGTATTTCAGCTGAGGCCTTTGAGCGCGCCAAAAAGAAGCTCTACGGCAGAATGATTATGGGTTATAATGATATCGACAGCACGGCAAACCTGCTTATGGGGCTGCATTTCAACGGCTATGAACCCTTCTCGGAGCTTAAAGCGTGTAAAGGTATAAGCCTTGACAGGGTTAACGAGCGCCTGAATCAGCTCAAGGATGAGTATTCCGCCCTTTCGGTAGTAAGTCCCATCTCTTAACGCCATAAAGGGGATGTAAAAATGTCAGATTATACTGTCGTTTATTTTACAGGTATTGACCGGGGCTTCAGCGTTCCGTCTATACTTGCGGATTTTTCAGTTTTTGGGATTGATATCACCATACGGTGGTACGGCGCGATTATTGCCTTCGGCTTTTTGCTTGCCGTGCTTTTCGGCGGCAGGATTGCCTACACATGGAAGATGAGCCTTGACAAAATGATTGATGTGCTCATTTACGGCACATTCACGGGTATAATCGGCGCAAGGCTATTTTATGTTTTTTCAAAGTGGAGCTATTACGGGCATCATCTTTCGGAGGTTCCGCAGCTTTGGAACGGCGGGCTCGCGATTTATGGCGGGCTCATAGGCGGGCTGATTGCCGCCTATGTCGTCTGCAGAGTTCGCAAGATGAATTTTTATAACCTGCTTGATATCGCGACAATGAGCTTTTTGCTCGCACAGGGCATCGGCAGATGGGGCAACTACACAAACCAGGAGGCCTTTGGTACAAACACGGATTTGCCATGGGGTATGTGGAGCAAAAAGGTCGCGGAGTATATTACCTCCAACGCGGACGATTTCGCGGCAAAGGGCATTAGCGTTGACGCTTCATTACCCGTGCATCCCACATTTTTATATGAGTCGCTCTGGTGCCTGCTGGGCTTTGTTGTGCTTTATATAATTTGCAAAAAGTTCAGAAAATTCAGCGGCCAGGTTGCGCTTTGCTACGGCGTTTGGTATGGTGCGGAGCGCATGGTTGTGGAGGGAATGCGAACCGACAGCCTGTACCTTGTCGGCACAAGCATCAGGGTTTCACAGCTTATTTCGGGGCTGCTTGTTATAGTATGTATGGCGCTGCTCATTGTGTTGCTTCATAAATACAAGAAAAATCCAAAGCCGATTGACGGCGTGGATTATTTCCTTGAGGAGCAGTTAAAAGAGCAAGCAAAAGCAAAACAAGTGACGGAGAAACCGGCAACGCAGGATACAATAGAGGAAGCTTCTCAAGAAGTTCCGGTTGCAGAAACACAGGAGGATAGAAATGAGCAAGATAATTAGCGGCAAAGAGATTCAGGCAAAAACTCTTGAAGTCATAGCTGCTGATGTGGCTGCGGCGAAGGCGCAGGGCGTTGAATGCTGCCTTGCGGTTATTATCGTCGGCAACGACCCGGGCTCACGGGTTTATGTAAATAACAAGAAAAAATCCTGTGAAGTCGTCGGAATAAAATCGCTTGAGTTCGCTCTGCCGGAGGAGACAACAACAGAGGAGCTCCTTGCGCTCATCGAAAAGCTGAACGCGGATAAAACGGTTAACGGTATTCTTTGCCAGCTTCCGGTGCCTTTACATATTGACAAAACCGCCGTGCTTGAAGCGATCAGACCCGAGAAGGATGTTGACTGCTTTCACCCAATCAATGTGGGCAAGCTTTCAATCGGCAAGGCAGTTCTGCTGCCCTGCACACCTGCGGGTATTATGAAAATGCTTGAGTATGAGAATATATCGGTTGCCGGCAAGCACTGCGTTGTTATCGGCAGGAGCGACATAGTCGGCAAGCCTACGGCGATGCTGCTGCTTGCAAATAACGCGACGGTCACAATTTGCCATTCAAAGACAAGGGATTTGCCCTCGATTACGAGGCAGGCGGACATTCTTGTTGCCGCGGTCGGCATACCGAGATTTGTAACCGAGGATATGGTTAAAGACGGCGCTGTTGTTATTGATGTCGGCATGAACAGGAACGAAAACGGAAAGCTCTGCGGCGATGTGGATTATGCCGCCGTTGAGGGTAAAGCCTCGGCAATAACGCCCGTTCCCGGCGGGGTAGGTCTCATGACCACCACGATGCTCATGCGAAATACGCTTACGGCGGCGCTCGACCAAAACAAATAACACATTCTTTGCAGTTTTGTTACCCTTTTTTAATAATTAGCCTTTATAATTAGGTTAAAAATTAATAATGGAGTGAATTATATGCAAAAGAAACTTTATAAAAGCAGATACGATAAAAAACTCAGCGGCGTTTGCGGCGGCTTCGCGCAGTATTTCGGCATAGATTCAACCGTAGTGCGCGTGATTTATGTGGTACTCGGGCTTATGGGATGGTGGATATTCGCGTATCCGATTATTCTTTATATCATCCTTGCCCTTGTTATGCCCGAGGAACCTGAGATTCCGGAGGGTCAGTGGCAGCAGTACCAGCCGCCTTATCAGCAGCCGGGCGAACAAAACGAGCAGAAATAACACGGCAAACGCGATTTTTTTCAAAAAGTATTTGACAGCCCTTTACGCTTGTGTTATAATCCCATATGCCGCTTATTTTGGGCGGTGCCTTTGCGCGCCAAAAATCAGCTCTGCTGATGCCCTATAATAGCGAGTCTAAAAAAAGGATGGATTTATCCAATATGTACGCAATCATCGAAACCGGCGGCAAGCAGTACAAGGTAGAAGCGGGCGACACCGTTTTTATTGAGAAGCTCAATGCCGAAGCTGACAGCGAAATTACCTTTGATAAGGTTGTCGCGGTTGGAACAGATAACGGTATTACCGTTGGCACACCCTATGTTGACGGAGCTTCCGTTACAGCGAAGTTCGTTAAAAACGGCAAAGCAAAAAAGGTTATTGTTTTCACCTACAAGTCAAAGAAAAACGAAAAACGCAAGATGGGCCATAGGCAGCCTTACACCAAGGTTGAGATTGCCGCCATCAACGCATAAACGGCGCCATGATTATCGCAAGGTTTTTTGTTGACGATTCCGTAATCAAGGGCTTCCAAATCAGCGGTCACGCTTATTGCGGCAGCGAGGGGACGGATATTGTTTGCGCGGCGGTTTCTTCCTCGGCTTATATGGCGGCAAATACTATAACCGATATTATCGGCGCGGAGTGCTCCGCGCGGGTAGGCAAGGGTGAAATGTATCTTTCGCTTTCTTCGGTGGATGAAAAGAGCGCCGCGGTTTTAAAAGGCTTCGAGCTTCATATCAGGGAGCTTGCAAAGTCTTATCCGGACAACATTAAAGTAATATACGGAGGTGTAAGATAATGCTTAGAATTAATATTCAGCTTTTTGCTCATAAAAAAGGTATGGGTTCAACCCGTAACGGTCGTGATTCTGAGTCCAAGAGACTCGGCACCAAGAGAGCGGACGGTCAGTTTGTGCTCGCGGGCAACATCCTCGTCAAGCAGAGAGGAACCCACATTCATCCCGGCAACAATGTAGGCAAGGGCTCGGACGACACGCTTTTTGCTCTTATTGACGGCAAAGTTAAGTTCGAAAGAATGGGCAAAGACAGAAAGAAAGTCAGCGTATACGCTGCGGAGTAAGATTAATAACGGAGCCCTTAAGGGCTCCGTTTTTTACTATAAAAAATATTGTAATTTTTCAATTCGTTAATAATTATTTCACAACATTATGCAATAATTCTCACATAGGAGTGAGGGTAATGAAAAAACAATGGAAAAACGCATATGCTCGCGCTTTTGAGCTTGACGCCGAGCGCGACGCTCAATACCTCGCCTGCGTTGAGGATTTACTTAAAACTCCCGAGGTGCAGTCGCTTGCAAACCAGGTTCAGCATTTTGATATTAACCGCCTTGAGCATGTTACAAGCGTCTCATATTTGAGCTATGCCTATTGCCTTCGCAAGGGGCTCGATTATGTCGCCGCCGCGAGGGGCGGAATTCTGCATGATCTTTATTATTACGACTGGCATGACGGCGATTGGAGCCACAGGCCTCACGGTATCCGTCACCCGGGCTTCGCGCTGAAGAATGCGCGCGCTCTGTGCGGGCCGCTTGATAAAAAGATTACTAACATTATTCACAGCCATATGTGGCCGCTTACCCCGATCATGCCTTTAAGCAGAGAAGCGGTAGTGGTTACAATGGCCGATAAATTCAGCGTTTGGCAAGAAACGCGCAGAAGCATTAAATAAACGGGAGATTATATAATGGATACGGTTAAGCTGTATATATTTTACTTTTTCTTTTACAGCGCCGCAGGCTGGCTTGTGGAGTCAATTTATTGCTCCGTACCGGCAAGGAAGTGGATTAACAGGGGCTTTTTGACAGGCCCCCTTTGCCCCATTTACGGCACCGGGGCTGTCGTGCTGTCTCTATTCCTGGGACCGCTTATGAAGTATGATATCAATATTCCCGGCATCGATTACAAAATATCGATAACCCCGTTAGTGGTGTTTCTTTGCGGCATCGTGCTTAGTGATATTGTTGAGTTTATTACAAGCGTGCTGCTTGAGAAGCTCTTTCACGCGCGCTGGTGGGATTACAGCGAGGAGCCTTTAAATCTTCAGGGCAGGATATGCGTAAAGCACTCGGTATATTGGGGAATAGTCTCAGTTGTGTTCCTTTACGTGGTTCATCCGTTTTTCACCCGAATATTTGATAAGATTCCGCGTGATAACATTCATCTTCTTCTCGGCGCGGCGCTCGGTATTTTCCTCGTTGACCTGCTTAACGCAATTAAAAACGCCTCGGATATCAAGAAGTTCATGGATAAAATGCAATCCGTTACTGAAACGGTTCTTCAGTTCGGCGAGGCGTTCAAGCACGGGTTCGACGGCGCGCAGACAAAATATAACGCTCTTGTGGAGAAGTTTTCACAGGTCATGAATGATTCATCACTAACAATAAGGGCAATGCTGTTTACCGAGGATGAGCAGGTGCTGGCGCAGCAAAAAAAGGACAAAAAGAAAAAAGTTAAGACTAACAGAATCCTTCGCAGTAACCCGATTACGGCAAGGGCTGTTCGCGGCAAATACGACAGTGTTTCAAAAATGTTTAAGGAAATCCGCGAATATATGTTTAAAGATATGTAAAAAAATATTCCCGACCTTATTAAGGCGGGAATATTAAAATTTTATGCCGTATGGTACGGGCTCGCAAACAAAAACATCCTTACATATTTTGCGTAGCTTATCAGCGCAGCTTTGGGCGTCAGCTTCACTTCTAAAAATTCCGAAAACCGTCGGGCCGCTGCCGCTCATCTGGTACAGCAATGCGCCGAATTCGCGCATGATGGTCTTAATCTCAACCCGCCCTATTACTTCAACGACCTGCTCAAAGACATTGCCCGCGTTTTCACAAATACCCTCAAGGTCGCCCGCGGCGGCCTTTTCGAGCATCAGCACACGATTTGGGCGGTAGATATGCCCTGCCTTATCAAAGTCGGCGTAGGCCTCGGCGGTTGAAACGCTGCAATCAGGCTTTGCCAAAACAATATAGCAAGCCTCAAGCGCGGGAAGCTCGGCTATTACATCACCGACATTCTCAACAACCTTTGTGCCGCCGGTAAGGCAAAACGGAACGTCGCTTCCGACGCAAAGCGCTGTTTGCAGCTTTTGACGCTCGGTCAGCGATGTTTCATAAATGCGGTCAAGCCCGGCAATCACTGCCGCGGCGTCGGCGCTGCCGCCCGCGAGCCCCGCTGCCGAAGGAATTCTTTTTTCTATGTAAATCGATACGCCCCGGTCTTTAATACCGGCGCGGTCAAAATAAGCCTCTGCCGCTTTGTAAGCGATATTTTTTTTGCCCGCGGGTATATCGCCTCGTGAGCAGGCGGCGGTTATCTTGCCGCTACCGTTTGGCTCAACAGTAACGGTATCATACAGTGAAACGGACTGCATTATCATGTAAAGGCTGTGATAGCCGTTTGCCAGAGTGCCCTGGATATCAAGAAAGAGGTTGATTTTGGCGTATGCATTTATTACAAGCCTCATATAGCCTCCAATCATTCAACCTGTATACAGGTTGGGTATCGGGTTTGGAAAAGTGTGATATAGTTAAAGCCGCAGTTCTTTGCAATTTCGATTCCCTGCGGAATGCCCGCGCCGAGATGCTCGGCAAAGTGAGCGTCAGAGCCTATGGTTATATATTCGCCGCCAAGGTCGTGAAAGCGCTGAACTATGCTCTCCTCGGGCAGGGTTACCCCATATGGCTGGCGAAGCCCCGAAGTGTTGATTTCGAGCGCCTTACCGTTTTGCACAAGGGTTTTGAGTATTTTATCAATGATATCGTCAAAACGCGTCATATCAAGCATTTTGCCGTAATTG
Organism: uncultured Clostridium sp.; assembly: GCA_964448835.1. GTDB lineage: Bacteria > Bacillota > Clostridia > Oscillospirales > Acutalibacteraceae > CAG-177. Next base: position 23,717 of record CAYUXK010000002.1, read on the forward strand.
CCGATCATATAGCGAAGGGGATATGTCAGGTGAGCGAGGGTATCAAACCCGCCCCATTCGGCGAGAAGAAGCACCTCGTTAAAGTATTCCTCAAGCAGCGTATAGCAGTCGCATTCGGGCTCATCGTAGTTTAAATAGCTGAAATCCTGCCTGTCCCTTAAGTTATGAATTGAGCCCACAACAATGTCATACTGCATTGATGAGAGGAGCTTCTCGGCAGTGAGAATATCATAGGTGGGCTGGCCGAGCTCAATACCGCAGCAAACAAGCAATTTGCCGCTGAAAGCACTGCGCGCCTTGGCAGCCTCAAAATAGCTTTGAATCGCTGTGCGGTCAAAATTATCGCTCAGGTAATGGTCAATTTCAATATGATCCGTGAAGGCAACCGCGCGAAGACCTTTCATACAGGCTGTTTCGCACAAAAACATGGCGGAGTGGTTACCGTCAAAGGAATTATCGGTGTGAACATGCTGGTCCACAATGTTTTTATAACTCATATCTATTCCCCTAAAATATGCTATGTGATAATAATATACCACTAATTCAAAATAAGCAACAGAGAAATCGTAAAAAACATTGAGATTATTTCAGATTTGTGGTAAAATATACGGTAATTTGCACGAGAGGTGATTTAAATGAGAGCTGTAGTAACTGTTGTCGGTAAAGACATGGTCGGAATTCTGGCGGGGGTATCAGGCCTTTGCGCCGAGAGGGATATCAATGTTGTTGAGGTTTCACAAACGGTTTTGCAGGATATGTTTTGCATGATTATGCTCGTTGATTTCGAGAAGTCAAAGACACCCTTCACCGATTTTAACTCGGTGCTCAACGGGTATGCCTCTTCAAAGGGGCTTCAGATTCACGCGATGCGTGAGGATGTTTTTAACTCTATGCACCGTGTTTGAATAAAGCCGAAAGGACCTGTGCTTAAATGATTAACAGAGGAGATATTCTCGAAACCATACGCATGATACAGCAGGAAAATCTCGATATCCGCACGGTTACCATGGGCATTTCGCTGCTCAGCTGTTGCGATTCGGATATTAATGCTTCATGCCAAAAGATTTATGAAAAAATAACGCGCCTTGCCGGGAATTTGGTAAGCGTTTGTCAAGAGATTGAGTGTGAATACGGTGTGCCGATTATTAACAAGCGAATTTCGGTCACGCCCATAGCCATGCTTGCCGCGGCATCGGGCGGCAACCCCGTCGAGTATGCCAAAACCCTGCAGCGCGCGGCGGACGCTGTCGGCGTAAATTTCATCGGCGGCTACTCCGCTCTGGTGCAAAAGGGCTTTGCTTCAGGCGAAACGCAGCTGATTAACAGCATACCCGAGGCGCTCGCCGTCACAAAAAATGTCTGCTCGAGCGTTAATATCGGCTCAACAAAAACGGGCATCAATATGGATGCCGTCAGGCTTATGGGCAAAACTATAAAGCAGTGCGCCATAATGACAAAGGACGATAACTGCGTGGGAGCGGCGAAGCTTGTTGTGTTTTGCAACGCCCCCGAGGATAACCCCTTCATGGCAGGCGCCTTTCATGGCGTGGGCGAGCCTGAGTGCGTTATCAATGTCGGTGTTTCCGGCCCGGGTGTCGTACGCTGCGCTCTGGGCAAGATTCCTGACGGCAACATAACCGATGTCGCGGATACCGTTAAAAAGACAGCGTTTAAAATCACCCGTATGGGTCAGCTGGTCGCGAACGAGGCGGCTCGAAGGCTCAATGTACCCTTCGGCATTGTTGACCTTTCGCTCGCGCCCACCCCGGCGGTTGGCGACTCTGTTGCGCATATTCTTGAAGAAATGGGGCTTGAAAGCTGCGGCGCCTGCGGCACAACGGCGGCTCTCGCCCTGCTTAACGACGCGGTCAAAAAAGGCGGAACGATGGCTTCCTCACATGTCGGAGGGCTTTCAGGAGCGTTTATTCCCGTCACCGAGGACGCAGGCATGATTGACGCTGTTCGTTGCGGCTGCCTGACAATAGAGAAGCTTGAGGCGATGACTGCTGTTTGCTCTGTCGGGCTTGATATGATAGTTGTTCCGGGCGACACATCCGAGGATGTGCTTGCCGCGATTATTGCTGACGAAGCGGCGATAGGTATGGTTAATTCAAAAACTACCGCTGTGCGCCTTATACCTGCCATAGGCAAAGGAATCGGCGAGGAGATGAATTTCGGCGGTCTGCTTGGCGGCGGCCCCGTGATGAGGGTTAACACGGCCTCGCCCGCGAAATTTATTGCGCGCGGCGGCAGAATACCCGCGCCGCTGCAAAGCTTGAGAAACTGACAAATGTTTTTGGAGGACGGGCATATGAAAGTCATGGTTACCGGGGCGAGGGGGCAGCTCGGCACAGAGGTCGTTTCGCGCCTTGATGCACTTGGAATTGAGGCTATTCAAGCTGATTTACCTGAGCTTGACATTACAGACGAAAATATGGTAAAAGCCTTCATCGAGGCAAACGCTCCCGACGCGGTTATTCACTGCGCGGCATATACCGCCGTGGACAAGGCGGAGGAGGACCGCGAGGCATGCAGGCTGGTAAACGAGGTCGGCACAATAAATGTTGCGCTCGCCTGCAAGGCGCAGGACTCGAAGCTTCTATATGTTAGCACAGACTATGTTTTCGGCGAGGGCGACGCCCCGCACGAAATCAACGACGCAAAAGCGCCGCTCAATTATTACGGCGAAACAAAGCTCGCGGGTGAAGCCGCGGTTATGGATATATGTGAAAAATACTTCATAGTTAGAACCTCATGGGTTTTCGGCATCCACGGCAATAATTTTGTAAAAACGATGCTGCGCATATGCGCCGAAAAGGAAAGCGTGAATGTTGTTTATGACCAGCTTGGCTCGCCGACCTACGCGCCGCATCTTGCAGCGCTTCTGTGCGATATGATTCAAACTGAAAAATACGGCGTATACCACGCCACGGGCGAAGGTATGTGCACCTGGGCGCAGTTTGCTTCGCAAATCGTACTGCAGTCGGGCTTGACCGCCGGAATAATCCCCGTCAGCAGCGAGGAGTACGGCTCAAAGGTAAAAAGACCTGAGAATTCATGCCTTTCAAAATCCTCGCTTGATAAAGCCGGATTTTTACGCCTGCCCGATTGGCGCACGGCGCTTGCGGCTTTCTTGGACGAGATGAAAAAATAATAGACTGTTTGTTAAAATTGATTTAAGGCGGCTTATTTTCTGTTTCGGACTTGAATATTCGGGACTGCGCGGTATAATAGTTTGTAACCATTTTGTAACTTTTGGAAAAGAGGTGAAAGCAATGAGCAATGACGGTTTTGATAAGCTGAATGAAGGCAGAGAGACTGAAAAATCCTCCGCCCGGCAGAGCTCTGCTTTCAGCTCCGATTTGCAGGAAGAAACCTTTGATTATAATTCCATCTACGGCATTGAAGAGGATAAAGAGGCGTCTGACCGTGAGCGCAAGCGCCGCGGTGACGCGATAATGCTCGAAATTCGCCGCGAGGCAGAGATGAAGGCAATCAGGGAGGATATAGAGCGCCGATACTCAATGGAGCTTGAAGCGGCACAAAGCAAAGAAATTGTTGTCAGCGTTGCCGACACAGAGGCTCAGACGGTTTTGTCTGTCGAGGATGAAGCCGAGAAGGCAGTTGTTGCCGATGATACCGCAAAAACGCAGGAAATCAAAGCACCCGGCAAAAAACAAAAGCACGCTCGTGAGCGCGGCGGAGCTTATGAGATGGTTTATTCTTTCGGCGATGATATACTCAAGAGCATCAGCGTGATTTTTATGCTGATCTTCCGCCTTATAGCAACGCCTATTAAGGCGATTTACGGTTACTCCGAGAAGGCGACAGGCTATGCCGCAAAGCGCGCGAAAAGATACGCGGCAGGGTTCATTCTGGAGATGCGACATTTTCGTAAAGAAATCCGCTCAACCTCGTCAAATCTGCGCCGCGCTTTTAAGCACCCATCAGCTATGCCGGCCGTGCTTTGGTACTACTTTAAGAAAGCATATAAGCGCCACAGAAACTTGCTGCGAACGCTTTTTAACACGGCAATGCCGATAGCCGCGCTTCTGATTTTTGCAATTACATTTAATTACTGGAGCGGCGTGACATTTGCGCTGAATGTAAAATATAACGATAAGAACATAGGATATATCAGCAGCGAAGCGGTTTACATTGAGGCGCAGGAGCTTATAAAGAAAAAGATGGATTCGGGCGCCTTTGCCGCCGTGCCTGCCTCAACCGAGAGCGCGGTGCTGACAACAGCCGCCGCCGAGCCTGATTTTCAGGCGGATTATTCGCTAACTCTCGTTTCTCTTGAGGAGCTTAACGACGCGCAGACTATTTGCGACAAGGTTATCGAAAATTCTGCGGACAACCTCACCAACGCCTGCGGCGTGTATATCGGCGACACATTTTTGTGCGCGGTTAAAAATGAGGCTGACGCAAAAACGGTTTTCAACAAGATTATCGAGCCGTACGAGTTTGAGGCGAAGGCAAAGGGTTATGTGGTAGGCTTCGCGGAGAATATAGATTATGTTCAAGGCTTGTACCCTGATGATTCGAGCGTTATGTGGGACGCGGTAAAGCTTGAGACAGAGCTTACCAACGGAACGCATGAGGTGACTACGCAATATACCATTTCCCGCAACGATACAGCGCAGGATATTGCAGCGGCATATTCTATAAGTGTCGAAAAGCTTCAAGAGCTAAATCCCGGCTACGATTTTGATAACCCTCGAGCTGATGACAAAATCACTATTAGCTCCATGGAGAAATATATATATATCAAAAAGACCGTCACCTCCACGATAAACGAAACGGTCAAATATTCAACCGTAATAAGCCGTGACGCGACAAAATACAGCGGCTACCGCAGCGTTACACAAAAGGGCGTTAACGGTGTTGATAAGGTTACAACTATCAGCGTTTACATTGATGATGAGCTTGATGAGAATTTATGCGATACAAAGAGAGACCACATCGTTAAACCGATAGAAGAAAAGGTTGTAGTCGGTACCAATACCTATTACAGCGGTATTTATGTCGGCACACAGTCCTCAAAGGGCTTCTTATGGCCAGCGCCAAGCTGCCATTCCGTCAGCTCACCCTACGGTTATCGCAGCAGCGGCTGGCACAAGGGCATTGACCTTATTAAAAGCGGCGGCGGAGCTAGCGGAACACCCGTTATCGCCTCGCGAAGCGGCAGGGTTGAGGTTGTATCCTATGGCTCGTCAAGCTACGGAAATATGATTCTCATTAACCACGGCGACGGCTACAAGACCCGCTACGCGCATTTAAGAGACGGTTCAATCAGAGTGTCAGAGGGTGATTATGTTGAGGCGGGCGAGCAGATAGGCAGGGTTGGCTCAACCGGTAACTCGACAGGTCCGCATCTCCATTTTGAAGTTATTTATAACGGCAGCACTCAAAACCCGAAAAAATATATTTAATAAAAAACAGCGGCAGCTCATTTTGAGCTGCCGCTGAAATTTTTTACCAGCCGTAAACCTCAGTGCCCCACGGCTTTTCCTTGAGAGTTTGCTCTGCGTAAACGAGCGTGTTATCAGCGAGGTCGCGGTTTAGCACCACCCCTGCGCCGACAACGCTGTAAGCGCCTACCTTAACGCCCGGCATAAAGACGGCGTTCACCCCCGTGCGGCAATAATCACCAATGAAGGTGGCGTTGCCCCATTCGGTCGGGAATTCGCGTCTGCCCTTGGCCCGCTGCATGCTAACGCCGCTGTCAAAGCGCATGGAGCCGCAAACCGTTGCCGCGCCGATATCGGTGTTTTCACCGATGATGCCGAATATTTCCATGTAGTGATAAAGATAAACGCGCCTGAAAATTACGCCCTCAAGCTCCGCCGCGTGGCTGACAATGCAGTCATCGCCGACGGTTGAGCCCTCAGAAATAAAGCAGGCGTTGCGAACGCTTGTATTCGAGCCGATAACAACATTGCCCTGCACTATCGCCCCGTTTATGATTTTGCTGTTATCGCCGACGATAACATTGCCCTCGATGATAACATTTTTGCCGATGATACTGTTTTTGCCCAGGCTGACATAACCCGAAATGCTCGCGCTTTCATCAATTGAAGCGCCGGGAGCAAGTATGTTCTGCGTCAGCGCCGAGCAGCGGCGGCGGTTGATATCAAAGGAGGCCTGCAGAATTTGCCAGGGCTTATCAATATCATGAACCGGGAGCTTTGACTCAACGGCTTGAACCTTGCCGCCGCGCGATAAAATATCGGCAAGAGTCATTTCAATATAGCTCTCTTTGGGTGACATCATCCCCACCCCGACGGCTGTGAAACGCCCGGGGTTTACCTCAAGGCTTTCAAAAATATCACTGCCGAAGGCAAAACCCGCAAACAGGTGAGTACTGCCGTCATCGTGACCGATAATTTCGTCAATCGCGCCGTCTGCTATGGTGCAGCCGATATGATCAGCCGGGCGGTCAAAACGGATTCTGTCAACGAGCGCGCACGGCGCGCCGCTATAAGCGTCTATAAGCGCCGAAAGGTCAGCCTTGTCAACGATTGTGTCGCCGTAAAGGGCGAGGAAATCGCCGTCAAACATACCGCGCGCCTTAAATAGGGAAGAGGCGGTGCCGCGCGGATTTTCATCAACGATTATTTCAACATTCTTATAGTCGCAGAAATAATTGAGCATCTCCTCAACGAACTTGCCGCCGACAATAATGATTTTTTCAAAACCAAGCTCATTAAGTGAATTCACCAGATGAGCCGCGATGGGCAGGTTTGAAACGGGCAGCATTGCCTTGCAGCGCATTTTGTTATAAGGCCATATTTTTGTTCCTGCGCCCGCGCAAAGAATAACAGCGTTTTTCATAAGCATGTCCTCTCTGATTGTGTAAAGCTATATAACTTTACAAACTTCTGAATTATATGTGTCTTTAAGCAATTTTAAGGTGTTTGAGTCTGTTTTAATGCCGTTTTCGTCAAAACAGGCTATTATCGCACCAACTTCAGGGGTAAAGGGCAAAAGCTTTACATCAGTATAGCCCTCGGCATTGAGAAGAGAGCAAAAATACTCGATAAAGGTCTTGCTGTGCTGAAAAATTCCTCCCCAAAGGCCGATAGGAGAGTCTTTTGAAATCATGGAGATACGGCTCATGGCTGTTTTATAAAGCTCGGCCGCCTGCTCCTTAATTATTTTTACTGATACATTATCATTCATTTCGGCACAGGTGCGCACATTAATCGCAAACTGTGCTGTGCGTTTTCGGGGCACTCCCTCCCCGTAGTACAGTCCGATAAGCCCGTGCATATCTTCAATACCAAAGAATTCAAGACACTCCTTGAGAAGCGCTGTATCCTCACCGCCGTCGAAAGCGCGGATTGCCGCTTGAATACCGGCAAGACCGATTCGGTATCCGCTTCCCTCATCGCCGAGAATATGCCCCCAGCCGCCCGCGTGGTGAATTTTTCCGAAGGAATCGCGAATAATAACCATAGAGCCTGTGCCCGCGATAACAACGGCGCACTCGCCCTCGGCGCAGAGCGCTTTAAGCGCAATATAAAGGTCAGAATCCATAATAATTTTTTCGGCGTTAATTATTCCACTCGAAAATTCAGCTGTCTCTTCCTGACTTGCTCTCGAGCCCAGCGCGGACATACCGATAACCGCCGTGTCAAATATCACGCCGCCGATGTTTTCATTAAGAGCCTCGACGATTCTTTTCATATTTTTTCGCGCTGTATCCATGCCGACGGAGTAATAGTTGATGCTCTCGCCCACCGCTCCCGTCACAAAGCGCCCGAGAGTATCAAAGACCACAGCGGTAGTTTTGCTTCCGCCGCCGTCAACACCCAGATAAAAAGAATGAGATTCCATCAAGCACCTCCAAAAAATATTTAAAGTAGCTTTACAAATTGTACATTTCGTATTACCATCCTGTCAATATTTTAGAGTTATCATAAAGACATAAAGTGGAACGAAATCAACAAATTTACATATTAACTTAATAAGGAGGAATCATATGTGACCAAAAAACTTATGCGGGCGCCCTGTGTGCTTGTATGCGTTACGCCGCAGAAATCCTGCGCAAGGCTGATTGAAGCCGGCGCGAGAATTGCCAAGGAGAGTAATATAGCCTTAATTGTCTTGAGCGTGTTTGCTCAAAAAGACGGCATGAATGCTGACACCGCGGCGCTTGAGAACCTATATGAGCGCGCGAGAATCGCAGATGCGCAAATGAGTGTTTATTTTAACGATAACCCCGATATTGTTGCCGCGGTTGTGGCAAAGCGCGAAAACGCGAAGAACCTTGTGACAGGATTCCCTCGTGAAAACAGCAGCGGCTTCATAGCCAGGATTCACGAGCTTTTGCCCGGTCTTCCCATCACCATGGTGGATGATGACGCGAATGAATACAGAATACTCCCGACAGCCATCAGAAATATCCCGGAACCGATAGCTGTTAAATAAATACAACTCCAAGATTTTTTTCATGGCAAGACTGTCGCCCTCGGGCGGCAGTTTTGTTTTTTGCTTTAATCAGTTCATAGCGCCCGCCGAAACCGAGGCAAAAAGGGCATTAACCGCGCTTCTCAGCAGCGCGAATTCCTCGCCTTCAAGGGTTGGGTTAGGTTTGAGCAGATTATTCGCCGCTTCACGCGTTTCACGAATCGTTTCTGTGTCTGTCATCATATTTGCAATTTTCATCTCGGGCAGACCATGCTGGCGTGAGCCGAAAAAGTCGCCGGGGCCGCGAAGGCGCAAATCCTCATCGGCAATTTTAAACCCGTCAGAGCATTTGGTGAGAATTTGAAGTCTTTCCGAACTGGCTGTGGAGCTCGCGTCAGAAATAAGGATGCAGGTGGATTTATCCGTACCTCTGCCGATTCTGCCGCGAAGCTGATGAAGCTGTGACAGCCCGAAGCGCTCGGCGTTTTCGATAACCATTATCACGGCGTTCGGCACATCAATGCCGACCTCAATAACCGTGGTGGATATGAGCAGCTGAATTTTTCCCGCGGCGAAATCCGCCATGATACTGCGCTTTTCGTCCGCCTTCATTTTACCGTGCATCAGCCCGACACTAAAGCCTCTGAAGAATCCGTCGGCAAGCTCCTTATAAAGCTCCTGCGCGGCTTTCAGCTCCTCCATTTCGCCCTGCTCGATGAGCGAACAGATTATATAGCCCTGCTTATTCATGCACAGGTGCTTTTTGATGTAACCGTAGGCGCGCAAGCGAACGGAGGAATCAACGCAGAAGGTATCGATTTTTTGCCGCCCCTTGGGTAGCTCGTCAAGCACGCTGATATCAAGATCGCCGTAAATTATGAGCGCGAGCGTGCGCGGAATTGGCGTTGCTGACATAACGAGCGTGTGCGGCTCGGAGCCTTTTTTGCCGAGCGCCGAGCGTTGGTTAACGCCGAAGCGGTGCTGCTCATCGGTTACAACAAGCCCCAGAGAGGCAAAGACAACATCCTTTTGGATCAGCGCATGCGTGCCGATGACGAGGTTAACGCTGCCGTCGGCAAGGGCGGCTTTAATCTGCCTTTTTTCTGCGGCGGGGGTTGAGCCCGTGAGCAGGCGAACAGATATTTTCGTGCACTCAAAAACAGAGGATAAGGTTTTGTAGTGTTGCTGCGCGAGCACCTCTGTGGGCGCCATGAGAGCGCTTTGCCAGCCGTTAGCCGCGGCGGTATAGATAAGCGAGGCGGCAACTGCAGTTTTGCCTGAGCCGACATCGCCCTGCAAAAGACGGTTCATAGGTGTGCCGCGCCTCATATCGTCAACCGCTTCTGATATTGCTCTTGTTTGGGCGGCGGTAAGCTCAAATGGTAGCAGAGAGAGGAACTCGGCGGATAAATCATCTTTTAAAATTAAAGAGGTTTCCTTGCGCTTTTTACTTTTTAGACGCAAAAGCCCGAGCTGAAGAAGCAGAAGCTCTTCAAATATCAGCCTGCGGCGCGCCTCGTCCAACAAATCCGCGCTCTGAGGGAAGTGGATGTTTTGAATCGCGTCGCTTATCGACATCAGGCAGTATTTCTCGCGAAGGCTTAAGGGCAGCGGGTCGGGGATTTCGCCCAGACACTGCTTAATCGCGCCGTCAACGAGCTTCTCAATCCAGCGGGAGTTGAGCCCCTCTGTTTGAGGGTAAATGGGTCTGATCCGTTCACCGCTGCCGACGGGCTCAAAATCGGGCGAATTCATGCTGCGTCGATAGCCGCTCATCGTGATTTTGCCAAAGAAAAGATATTCCTGCCCGCGCTCGATTTTTGCCGCCGCGTATTTGTTGTTAAAAAAAGTTACATCAACAATATATTCGCCGTCTGTAATTTCGGTTTTATAAAGCGTGAGCCCCTTGCGTATCATGTGCGTGGTGCAGTCCTTTGCCGCAACCGCCCTGATGCAAACCTCATCGTCAGGCACTGCCACGGCAATTGAAACAACTCGCCGCCAATCCTCATAGGCGCGTGGGTACAGGCTCAAAAGGTCACGGACAGTGACAACGCCGAGCCTCTTAAGCATGGCGGCACGCTTTTCACCGACGCCTTTAAGGTATTTCACGTTTGTGTCGCCAAGCATTTAATCACTCTCCGCTTTTAAAATACCAGCTTTCAATATCGTAGTAGATATCACTGTCGCAGCAGGCGAAATCACCCATGAGCGAGTTTGTGTATGACACCGCCGCGTTCCTATAGCATAGCGGCAGAAACGGCAGGTCCTCGTTGAAGGTGTTAATGAAATCCATCAGCTCACAGCCGCCCTCAAGCATTTGAGAGTAGCGCGCGGTGCTTAAGCTTTCCGAGCTTATGCCGCTGCTCACACTGCCGCCCAGGAGCAGGGATGATAAATCCATATTTTTATTAAGGCGTATTTCGCCGATATACATATCGTAGGATTTATCCTTAACGGCGTCCTCATAGCTCTCGAAATCGACGGAGTTGATGTTGACAACAAAGCCCAAGGAGTTTAAGCTCTGCGCGATGAGCTTCGCCGACTCAACCTTAAAAGGATTATCGCTGTTGACAAGCAGACTTAAGGCGGCGGAGGAAATATCGTAGCCGCTTTCGTCAATAAGCTGCTTTGCGCGCTTGGTGTTTTGCGCTATAATCAAATCCCTCGCCAGCAGCGGCTCCCAATCGGGGTTAAAGGGCGTGTAGGCGACGCGCGCGTGTCCTTGGAACGCAATGTCGGCAATCGCCGCGCGGTCAATGGAAAGGTTAATAGCCTGACGCAGCAAGGCGTTTGCCATAAGCTCGCTTTTACTGTTGAAGGTAAGAAAAATAAGGTTATTTATGCCCATATCAACGGTGTTGGCGTTGATACGCGAGTATTCGCCGCCGCTGAGGTCATTGTAATAAATGGTGGTGTTGCCTATCTCAAGGCTGGTTGCGAGAGAAGCGGAATCCTTAACGGAAACAAGCTTCACGGTTTTGATTTTGGGGTTGAAATCAGCCTTTTTTACATTGACCACGAGGTATACGGCATCTTGAGTCTCTTTAACGGTGTAGCGCCCGCTGCCGAGCGGAAAATCACCCTCATCAAGGTTCTTGATAATCGGAAAATCAAGACACGCCGTTGCATACGGGTCGGGTGATGACAGCGTAACAACAAGCATATTTGAGGATGACGCGCTTATGCCTGAAATATTTGAAAGCCGCGAGGAATAGGCGGGTGAGGTCTTAGCGAGCTTAAAGGAATACACAACATCCTGCGCCGTGATTACGGTGCCGTCACTGAAAACGGCTTTTGGCGAAAGAGTAATATTAAGCGCGGATTTGCCCGCAATACAGCTTTCGGCAATGCAGGGTGTTGGATTATATGTTTTATTAAGCGTATAAAGCCCGTCATAAAGCAGGCTCATGAGCTGAATATTAATACTGCTCTCGGCAAGGTAAGGGTTGAGCGAATCCGCGCGCGAATATGGCAGCTTGAGCGTATCAATGCCGACCGAGGGCTCGCCGTTCGTGTCGGTTTCGGAGTCCTTGCCGGTATAGGGATTATCACCGCAGGAGCAAAGCAAAAGCAGCATGAGCGCGGCTAAAAATATAGAAATGGTTTTTTTCATTGCGATAAACACCCCGTAAGACTCTTAATTATTTCGCCGGCCATTATCATGCCCGCAACAGGCGGCACAAAAGGCACTGAACCCGGCACGGCGCGCTTGTCGCCATCCCCGGTAAACAAGGGCTTCAGAGGCTCCTCGGGCGACCATACCACGCAAAGCTGTCTTACGCCTCGGGCTTTAAGCTCTTTTCGCATAACGCGGCAAAGCGGGCACACGCTTGTGTCGTAAATATCAGAAACCCTGAAAGAGGAGGCGTCGAGCTTGTTGCCCGTTCCCATGCAGGAAATCAGCGGTATGCCGAGCGCCTGCGCTCTTACGGCAAGGTCAATTTTTGCGCTTACGGTGTCAATCGCGTCCGCGATGTAATCATAGCCTTCAAGCGAAAAATCCGCGGCATTTTCAGGCAGATAAAATTTATTGATAACCTTGACCTCACAGTCGGGGTTAATATCAAGTATCTGTTCGCGCATAACCTGCGTTTTGGGCTTGCCGAGCGTTGAATAAAAAGCGCAAAGCTGTCGGTTGAGATTTGACAGCGAAACGAGGTCGCTGTCAACGAGCGTCAAGCGGCCGATGCCCGCGCGCGCGAGAGCCGCCGCGGCATATGAGCCGACACCGCCAAGACCAAAAACAATTACGCGGCTGTCACGGAGCTTTTGCAGCCCGGCAGAGCCGATAAGCATTTCACTGCGCGTAAATTGAGAAACCTCCAGAATAGCCGCCTCCTTGAAAAAGCTTTAAAAATTAAAGAAAAATGATTTAATTGCACAGATGAACCCCGACTGGCACGATTTATCCGAGGATTGGTGTTTAAATTCCTCGCTCTAATCTTACTATCGTCATCCTGAGCGAAGCGAAGGATCTTGTGAAAAAAACA
>CAYUXK010000002.1:36724-42919 GCA_964448835.1 uncultured Clostridium sp.
AAAAGGATTCTTCGTTTCACTCAGAATGACAAGGTTTCACTCAGAATGACAAGGTTTCACTCAGAATGACAAAGACGCTTAGAATGAAGATGTTGATCGTAATAATATATTCTACAACAAAAACTCAGCCAATGCAAATATATTTTAATGATTGATATTTTTTGAGCGGGCGTGTATAATGGCAGGGTAAATAAATTTTGTGCCAAAGGATGTTTTTTATGAAGCTCGGAATAGTAGGCTTGCCGAATGTGGGTAAAAGCACACTTTTTAACGCCATAACCAACGCGGGCGCGCAAAGCGCAAACTATGCGTTTTGTACAATCGAGCCGAATGTGGGCGTTGTGGCAGTGCCCGATGAGCGGCTTGATAAGCTGACAGAAATGTATAACCCCGTTAAGACTACGCCTGCCGTTATTGAATTCGTTGATATTGCCGGGCTTGTCCGCGGCGCTTCAAAGGGTGAGGGGCTGGGCAACAAGTTCTTGTCGCATATTCGCGAGGTTGACGCTGTTGTGCATGTTGTCCGCTGCTTTGAGGATGACGACATCGTTCACGTTGATGCGACCATTGACCCATTAAGGGACATTGATACGATAAACCTTGAGTTGATTTTATCGGACATTGAAATGGTTGAGCGCCGCGTTGACCGCGTTAATAAGGCGCTTAAGGGCGATAAAGGGCTCGGCGCGGAGCTTGAGTTCTTAAAAAGACTGCTCCGGACGCTTGATAGCAATAAGCCCGCCCGCAGCATGGACTGCGACGAAAATGAAAAAGCCTGGCTTGCCGATGTTGCGCTGCTCACCGCAAAGCCTGTGATTTACGCCTGCAATATGAGCGAGGGCGATTTTGCCAAAGGCATTGAGGATAATGAGAATTACAAAAAGGTTTGTCATATCGCTGAAAGCGAAGGCTCTGAGGTTTTGCCGATTTGTGCGGAGCTTGAGGCTCAGATTGCCTCGCTCGAAAAGGAAGAAAGAGAGCTGTTTCTTTCCGAGCTTGGGGTTGACAAGGGCGGTCTTGATATTTTGGTGCAAAAAAGCTACGCTCTGCTTGGACTCATATCGTTCCTCACCGCCGGTCAGCCCGAGGTAAGGGCGTGGACCATAAAAAAAGGGACAAAAGCGCCGCAGGCGGCAGGCAAAATTCACAGCGATTTTGAGCGCGGATTTATTCGGGCGGAGGTTATTGCTTACGAGGATTTGATAGCAATCGGTTCGCTCACTGCGGCAAAAGAGAAGGGTATGGTTCGCAGCGAAGGCAAGGAATATGTAATGCGTGACGGTGACATTGTGCTGTTCAGGTTTAATGTATAGAAGATATAGTTTCCCGCGGGCTATAACCCGCGGGATTTTTTTTCAGATAGATGATCAGATGAAATTGCATGCATTTCAGTGATATTTTCTAATTTATAAATGTTTTGTTCTGCCTATTGCGTTTATCTCTTTGACTGTTGTATAATATGTACATTAATGTTGCGAGAAGAGAGGCTTTTTTATGAAAATGCAATGGCGGGTTATCTTTATTGTTGTGCTCACGGTGTTTGTGTGCACTTCTGTTTTCCTTTCTTTCAACGCAATTTCAAGGCCGACCTATGAATACAGCGAGCAAACCGATGTCGGCGGTACCGGCGTTAACGGCTGGGTATTTGAGGGCTTCAACGGCAACCCCAAAACGGCCGATGTCAGGGTGTACCACCCGATGGTTAAGAATAGCTTGCGCATAACTGCCGATGACAGCAGCTATGTTGAGGATAAATCGCGCTCGGTGGTCGGCATCGATAAATTCACATTCGTTAGCGACGAAAATATGCAGGTGTGCTATATCGGCCCCAATGTGGCGTATATTGATGAGCAGGCATTTTTTGGCTGCTTCGCGCTGAAGGCAATTATTGTCGATGAGGCAAATCCTTACTTTACGGACATCGAAGGCGTACTTTATAAAAAGGATTTATCGGAAATAATCCTTTACCCGACCAACCATGTCAATTACTTAAAGGAAATCGGAAAGGTCAGTGAGGATTATTACGAGACGAACCCCGAAACCTATGATATCCCCGAGGGCGTCAGGCGAATAGCAACGGGATGCTTTTATAAAACATGGGGAATTAAAGAAATCACTCTCCCCTCAACGCTTGAGGAAATAGGCGATATGGCGTTTTTTAAGTGCCAGGAGGTGCAGATGATCGTTTTGCCCGACGGGCTTAAAAAAATAGGCGATGATTCCTTCAGCTATTGCTCTAAGATGCGCGGCGCAATTTATATCCCTACTTCGGTTGAGTCGATAGGGCACCACTGCTTTTACAAATGCGACGGTCTTGAGGTGTTTTACCTCGGCGCGGCAAGTCAAGACGATATAAAGCTCGGCGGCAGATGGCAGCCGAAGGAAGAGAACAAATTCTCCGCCGAAGCGCCCTTTTTCAGAAAAACGCGCGCCCAAGCGGATGAATATAACAAATCGCTTGAGCCGATATCTGAAGCCGCAAGTGAAAATTGAGAAGGGGGGGCAAGTTAAATGGGTAAGGCCAAAAGAGCAGTATCAAATGTTTTTCACGAATTCAAAACCTATTGGAATATACCCGCCGAGGGCAGGCACGTTCCTTACAAAGAATATATTTACGTTTTTCTCGGCATAGGCGGCGATTACTCGCTCGGCTCCGTTCTCGGCTATGTGTGGTTCGGCGCGGGCTGCTACCTAATAATGAATTATTATAATATTCCATTGCTCGTGTTTTCCGCAATCGGCGCTTTCTTTGCGCTTCAGGGTTATTTTTGGAGCGTTCTGGATATGATTATTAACGACAATCTCGGCTTTGTACCCAAAAAGGCCGAGAGAACCTTCTTCATGATTTACGGCTTTTTTGCGGCGCTGGGCTTAGCCTTTATTATTTTTGATTTTTCAACAGTAATATCGTGGCCTTACGCGGTGAGCGAATATATTGAAACAATACCCGGTATGACCCTGCGCAGCGTGTGCAAAATTTTCGGTATTCACTGGTTCACAAAGGGATATTTTGGACTAAGAAATATTATTATCCGCAAGAGATTCCTCCCGAAGCACGGGAGATATAAATTCTTTTTTTACCCGAATGTCTTGCCGTGCATAATTATGGTTCTGCTTATCTGCTGGCTGCCTATTTATAAATGGTATGCCAATGACCAAGCAGAAAGGATATGGATTCTATACCTGCTCTTCAGCCTTTACGGCGGCTACGGTTTCACGGGCGGGATGTCAAACATTTCTCACACAATCAGCCCTAACCCTCACGAAAGGATGCTTGTCAGAAGCTACCCTGAGAAGCTCGGACATCTGTTTAACTCGATTTGGTCAGGGATTATTCCTGTTTTCACCGCTTACACGGGCGGTATCACGAATATCAATACATACCGCTTTGTCATTCCTCCGCTGCTGATTTTCAACACTGTACTTATGTGGCTGGGTCTGCGTAAGGTTAGGGAGAGAATTCCGCAGCCGCCGCTCGATAAAAAGAAATATATACCCTTCTGGGATGGTATCAACGGCGTTCTCAAGAATAAATACCGCTGGATTAACACCGTTTCGGGTATGATTGACGCTCTGGGCAACGGCGGTCTCGCGGTTAAGACCATTGTGCTTATCTACACATGGCGCGAGCTTGGCATCACATTCGCCATTATTGAAACGCTTGTGCGCTTTGTGGGCAACCCCGGCGCATTCCTCGCACCGTGGATAAGAAAGCGGTTTCAGTATAAATCGCTTGTTGTGTTTAAACGCCTCGTTTTTGCGGCTCAGAGTGCGGGTTATATCGCGGCGTGCTACTTTTTCCGAGATAACTATATGCTCTGTGGCGCCGTGATGGTGGTCTCGCTTTGCGTCGGCGATATGCTCACATCGGGGCTCAAGCTCGCAGATGACGATATGGCAGTTCGTATCAGCGACTATCAGATGTATCTTTCAGGCGAGCGGCTTGACAGCTACTCGTGGGTTCTCGGCTGGTTCACAGGGCCCGTTTCTTCGCTGATAAGCCTGATTATTCCGATTCTTTTTTACCGCTACGGCTTTACTTCAGACTGGGATGTACTGTTTGTGGACGCGATTCGCACCAAATGTATGATAGTAGGCGTTTCGTTTGACCTTGTGGGTCATCTGCTGTGCTGCCTGCCGTATCTTTTCTTCTGGGATTATACGGATGAAAAGCATGATGAGGTTATGCGCGTGCTTAAAGAGAGGGCCGCGGCCGCCGCGGCGGATGGCTCCGGCAGCGTAGAAGCAGCGGTGAGCGCCCCTGCCGAGGACGAATTGACAGTTACGGCAGAGTAATGCCGCCTTCGATAAAGAATGGAGACAATTATCAGTTTTTTTGCATTTTTTATAATCGGTGAGTGTTTTTGCGTTACTGTACGAATAAGTAGATGAAAGGCAAAAAGGAGGTAATATTTTATGAAAAAAGTTTTTGCAATTCTGATTTGCTGCGCGCTGCTGC
The DNA here is from genome assembly GCA_964448835.1 of uncultured Clostridium sp. Taxonomy (GTDB): domain Bacteria; phylum Bacillota; class Clostridia; order Oscillospirales; family Acutalibacteraceae; genus CAG-177. The sequence goes on from CAYUXK010000002.1 coordinate 41,184, forward strand.
TTTGTGTGGCGGCGGGATGCGCGTCAGGCTCTAAAAGCGAAGACTCAATAAGTTCACCCGAATTCGATATTGTTGGGCAAAGGAATGAAGCTGATGAAAGCGCGGCTGTGACCGACTCCTCTATGTCACCCGCGAAAGAAGGAAGCGGCGAGGTAAAAACTGTCGATGTCACCGACACGCGCAAGCTCATCAAAACGGTTTCGCTCCAAATCGAAACCAAGGAATATGATAAGTATCTCGGCGCTCTGCGCGCGGCTATTACGGCAAACGGGGGATATATCGAGCAGTCCAGAGCAAACTCAAACGGTTTCTACGATAACGGCAACCGCAATTCATCCCTGACCGCGAGAATACCATCGGATAAGCTTGACGCTTTTCTTGCCGTGGCCGGCAAAAACGGCAAAATCACCAGCCAGGAGGAGAATATATCGGATGTTACGCTTGATTATGTGGACACTCAAAGCCGCATAAACGCGCTCAAAACCGAGCGTGACAGCTTGACGAAGCTTCTTACCCAGGCGGGCTCTCTCGAGAATATTATCGCTATTCAGACAAGACTCTCCGAGGTCAATTATCAGATAGAAAGTTATGAATCGCAGATGCGCGCGCTCGATAATCAGATATCCTACAGCACCGTCGATATGAATATTAATGAGGTTGAGCGTGTTTCCGCCGAGGACGAATCACTCGGCCGTCAGATTAAGACCAAGCTTTTAAACAATCTTTCAAATATCAGAGATGATGCGAATGATTTCGTCGTTGCCTTTATTGGAGGATTGCCTTATTTAATTATCTGGAGTGCGGTGGCTGTTGTTGCGGTGCTGATTATCAAAGCCGCTGTTAAAAAGCGCAGAAAGAATAAAGCTAAGGCAGGAAGCGTATAATCCCATATAATTTGACAAATGAGCTGACTTAGTGTATATTATTGCCATATACAGCTGGGTGAGCACCTACCGACAGTCAGGCTATCAGCCTGGCTGTCATTTTTAGGAGGATTTTTATGTGGAGTTATCTTTGGCCGATTGCCCTTGTCGTGATGGCAAACACTTTTTACCATATTGTAGCCAAATCAACGCCGACCGGGGTCAACGCCTTCCTTTCCTTAACGGTTACATACATTGTGGGGGCCGCTATCTCCTTCGCGTTTTATTTAATTCAAGGCGGCCATAAGCTTAGTGAAGAATTGGCAAAGCTCAACTGGACATCGTACGCCCTCGGGCTATGCGTTATCGGGCTGGAAATCGGGTATATTTATGTTTACCGCGCGGGGTGGAAGGTTAACTTAGGTCCCCTTGTGGCCAACATTTCTCTTGCCTTGGTACTTATAGCAGTGGGATTTTTGCTCTTTAAAGAGAGCATCTCGGTTAAGCAGATGATTGGCGTCGCCGTATGCGTAGGCGGGCTGATTCTCGTCACCTATTAATTTATAACCGTCAGGGTTATATTTCCATTCAGTCACTTAAACGGAGCAAAGCCTGCCCGATAGGTTCTTAATTACCGTCATTGCCCAATTGCGGTATTCTGACCGGGTCCGTTGGTCTTGCCGCTGAAGCTGTGACCGTCGGCGCGGACGAGGGGCTTGTCTGTCCATGTTCGGGTACGGTGGTTTGAGTTATCTGTGTCAGGCTGGGGCGGGTAGTTTCGGGCGCGGAGGTCTGCGTTTCCGAGAGGCTTGTCTGTCCATGTTCGGGTACGGTGGTTTGAGTTATCTGTGTCAGGCTGGGGCGGGTAGTTTC
>CAYUXK010000002.1:43019-80712 GCA_964448835.1 uncultured Clostridium sp.
CATGTTCGGGTACGGTGGTTTGAGTTATCTGTGTCAGGCTGGGGCGGGTAGTTTCAGGCGCGGAGGTCTGCGCTTCAGAGAGGCTTGTCAGACCGTATTCGGGTACGGTGGTTTGAGTTATCTGTGTCAGGTTGGGGCGGGTAGTTTCAGGCGCGGAGGTCTGCGCTTCAGAGAGGCTTGTCAGACCGTATTCGGGTACGGTGGTTTGAGTTATCTGTGTCAGGTTGGGGCGGGTAGTTTCGGGCGCGGAGGCGGTTTCGGTTATTGAAGCTGTTGTATCTGCTTCAAACGCGTAAAGACCGTATGCGAAGGAGCTGAGAATACTGTTGTCGTTTTGGCTGACGATATAGCGTGAGAAGGTCAGCGCCTTGCCGCGCTCATTCGCTGCAAGCCATTCGTACGGATTGCCGTCGGCAACAAAAGTGTTATCATAGCTGATTTTTGACAGCCTGCCTTTGATATTTGCGGCCACATAGGCAATAATTTTTTTTGCTTGCGCTGCCGATACTTCCTGCTCAGTCCAAATAATAAAATCGTAGCCCATACCGCCCACAGTATCCGTTCTTGTCAGAGCAGCGGCAACAAATGAGAATTCGTCATCCCTTGCCTGAATATTGATTTGGTTAACGACTTTTACATTGCTGACCTGTGTTAAGCCCGAAAGGATTATTTCACTGCCGCGCACAGCGTTCAGCGAAAGCATAGCCACGTTTATTATGCATATGACCGCCGCTAAAACTAATAATGTTTTTTTCATAATATCTCCCCGACGCTGGTGTATAAAATAGAATATCAGTTTTATTTTTTACATGCCGGGCACAAGTAGCAGCGGTAAAAATTGCATCATATTTAATAAAACAATGAACAAATTGAGAATTCTACAGCAACTTAAACAAAAAAACTTAATTTGACTTGCAAAAACTACATAACTGTGCTACAATCACATTGGATTAGACTATATAAAATTAATCTTTATTAATTGTTTTGAATATTATGGTAGTGAAAGGAAGATGTTTTATGAGGCGTTTACATAATAGGCTTATTTGCTTTAAGAATGATGAAGACGGCGTTGTTGCTGTTGTCATCGCTCTATTAATGGTAGTTTTGCTTGCTATGACTTCACTGGGGGTTGACGCCGGCATTGTTTACTATAGGCGTTCACAGCTGCAGGCGGCAGCCGATGCCGCGGTGCTTGCCGCCGTTCGCGACCTGCCCGACCAGAAGAAGGCAACCAGAACCGTTCACGAATACCTGGTTAAGAATAATTGCACAAGCAGTGACGTTACGGTTCAGTTCCCCGAGGAAGGCGTTGTGCGCGTAGTTGTCAATGAAACAACCGAGACAATGTTTTCCAATATTTTTAATGTAGCGAGGCTTAACAGCAACGCCGTTGCCGCGGCAAAGTATATTGACAAGCAAATGACCGTTGGCTGCCCTTATAATATGCTCGCTACAAGCGAAGTTGAGGTCAGCCAGCTTGAGGGCCGCTGGGATATAACCGGCGATGTTCATTTTAATAACAGCATCGCGGTCGCGGGCAACACAGCTAACCGAGTTTACGGTAACGCATCCTCGGCAAAAACCTGTACTTCAGTCAACCATCTGGTTGTGGGCACGATAACCTCCAACGCACCGAAAGTCAGTATGCCCGATTATGATGAAATTATTATGTCGGTCTGTCCTGTTTTCCCGACAAATATATTCAACATATATTCGACCAATCGCCCCAAAACCCTAATCAGCGGCGCGACCAAATCGGCAGCCAACTATTACACCAAAATGACCTCCAATTATAAGCTTGCAAGCGGTGTGTTAACCATGACCGGTCCATTGACGATTATTGACAGCTGGAGCTCGCCGTGGGCAACCACAAACTATTACATCGGCGACATATATGTTGACGGCAACGCGACCTTCAACGGCACGACCACATATATTAACGGTGACCTTTATGTTAAGGGCAACTTGAACTTTGCAGGCGGCTCAATAACCTGCACGGGCAACATTTACTGCGAGGGCAGCGTGTACAGCAACGCGTGGACCTTGGTCGACATCGGCGGCAATATTTACACAAAGAGCACCTGCAAATTCCCGGGCTCGGCAAACCCAAAGTCATTTGAAGGCATTTACGCGCTCGGCGATGTTCAGATTAACGGTACATCGGATGTCTATGGCGATATATATTCCGGCGGCAGCCTTGTTTTCTCGGGCAACTTCCCCGCTGTTACCACCCACAGCAGCAATATCTACTGCGGCAATACATTCACCTCGGAGCAGGGCTTTAACAGTGAGGGCGTCATTGCTGTTGAGAACGATATTCACATCGGCGGCAGACCCTGCACCATCGACGGTGAGCAGAGTGCTCTGGCGCTTTACAGCCGCACAGGCGATGTGTTTATGTCGCCCGGTACAGGCATGATTGCTTACGGAATGGTTTACGCGCCTCACGGCACTATTACCTTTGCCTCGGGCGATATGGCCTTCTACGGCAACATTATCGCTGATGTTATCAAGTGCAGCCCCGGCGGTATGATTCTTGGCTCGAATAACGATGTTCCTCTGCCGTTCAATAAAGCGGTGAAGGTCGGCGTACTTATTGAATGACAGGCGGTTTCATCGCACAACCAAAAGAATATAAGCAATCCCTCGCGGCTGAAAAACCGCGAGGGATTTTTTTATAAGCGGGTGAATTAAATCAGAAGATTTCTTTTGAAGCCACCTGGGCGAGAGCGGCGGTGACAAACTCGTCAACGCCCATTGAACCGATATCGCCTGTGCCTCTCTTACGAACGGAAACGGTGCTTTCCTCAACCTCTTTATCGCCCACAAGGAGCATATAGGGGATTTTTTCGAGCTGTGCCTCACGGATTTTGTAGCCGATTTTTTCGCTTCTTTCATCGGATGAAACTCTCAGACCAAGAGCCTCCAGCTTATCGCAAACTGCCTTTGCCGCCTCATGATGTCTTTCCGATATGGGCAGAAGGCGGACTTGCTCGGGCGCGAGCCAAAGCGGGAAAGCGCCGGCGTATTTTTCGATAAGAAGCGCAAGAGTTCTCTCATAGCAGCCGATTGAGGTGCGGTGAATAATACAGGGATTCTTTTTTACGCCGTCCGTGTCAACATATTCCATACCGAATTTCTCGGCAAGCATCTGGTCAATCTGAATTGTTACAAGAGTATCCTCTTTGCCGTGAACATTCTTAATCTGAATATCAAGCTTCGGACCGTAAAAGGCGGCTTCACCGATGCCGATTTTGTAAGGAATCTCAAGGTGGTCAAGGATTTTTTTCATCATGCTCTGAGCTTCGTTCCATTGCTCGGGCGTACCGATATATTTCTGTGAATCGTTCGGGTCCCATTGCGAGAAACGGTAGGAAACATCCTCATAAAGACCGAGAGTTTTGAGCATAAATATCGCAAGCTCAAGGCAGCCCCTGAATTCGCCCTCAAGCTGCTCGGGGGTACACATCAGATGCCCCTCGGATATTGTGAACTGACGCACGCGGATAAGCCCGTGCATTTCACCGCTCGCCTCGTTGCGGAAAAGGGTAGAGGTTTCATTATAGCGCAGCGGAAGGTCACGGTAAGAGCGCGCGCGGTTGAGATAAGCCTGGTACTGGAACGGGCAGGTCATGGGGCGAAGGGCAAAAACCTCTTTGTCCTTTTCTTCGTCGCCGAGAACAAACATACCGTCCTTATAATGGTCCCAATGACCGCTTAATTTGTAAAGGTCGCTTTTTGCCATGTAAGGCGTTTTGGTCAGCAGCCAGCCCCTGCGCTGCTCCTCATCCTCAACAAAGCGCTGAAGCAGTTGAACAATGCGCGCGCCCTTGGGCAAAAGAATGGGCAGACCCTGACCGATAAGCTCCGAGGTTGTGAAGAGCTCAAGCTCACGCCCGAGCTTGTTGTGGTCGCGTTTCTTCGCTTCCTCAACGGCGGCAAGGTAAGCATCAAGGTCATCTTTTTTTGTGAAAGCGGTGCCGTATATGCGCTGAAGCATTTTATTCTTTTCATCGCCGCGCCAATACGCACCTGTGCAGGAGGTCAGCTTGAACGCCTTGACTCTGCCCGTGTCGGGGATATGAGGACCGGCACAAAGCTCGTCAAATTCGCCCTGCCTGAAGAATGAAATGTTCTCGCCCTTGCCGGCGTGCTCCTCAATGAGCTCAACCTTAAAGTCCTCGCCCTTGGACCTCATCATCTCAAGCGCGTCTGCGGGTGAAAGCTCATATCTTTCAAGAACAAGCTCCTCTTTAACGATTTTTTTCATTTCTCCTTCGATTTTTTCGAGAACCTCGGGAGTGAATGGAACGTCAACATCAAAGTCATAGTAGAAGCCGTTGTCCACAGCGGGGCCGATTGCAAGCTTTGCGCTCGGATAAAGGCGCTTGACCGCATGGGCAAGGATATGAGATGCCGTATGGCGAAAGGCGCGCTTGCCCTCGTCGTCATCAAAGGTTAAAATCTCAAGCTCGCAGTCGTTTGTGATGACCGTGCGAAGGTCCTTGACATCGCCGTTAATGCGGCATACGCAGGCAGCCTTGTAGAGCCCCATGCCAAGGCTTTTTGTTACCTCCATGGCGGTAATTCCGCTCTCGTATTCGCGCTGAACGCCGCCTTTTAAAGTAATTGTAATCATATAAATCATCCTTTCATAAATCAACAAAAAAGCGCCTCATCCCACATAACAGGATGAAGCACTAAAGCCCCACGGTTCCACCCGCATTCCGGGGCAAGCCCCGGCACTCGATGCCTTAACGCGGCTGAAACGGCTTGCCTTGTTTCGGTAAGCGCTCGGCGGTGGTAACAAAACTGCGGGCAGTGCGGCGCTTGCAGCCGAGGCGCCTGCTCTCTGTGAAAGCCGTGTGCAATAAGTCTTCCGCGTCATCGTTTTTATGATATTGCAAATATATTAGCACCATTACTGTTTAAAGTCAATAGCAATATATAACAAAAGAATAAGGAAATATGAATAAAAAACTTGACAAGACTTTTATAAAAGTATAGTATTAATGCAATGGTGCTGTTTTACGCCCTGATCCGTGCTGCCGCGCTAATGCCGCGGGATAAAAGCCCTTATTGATTGTTACGGATTTGACGTAAATTACCATATAACATATAAGGAGGCGAATACCCTTTTGAATGAAATTACCATTATTCTTATTACTGCCGTTGTGACGCTCATAGTCGCATCACCGATAGCGTTCGTTCTCGGCGGTTTACGAAGGAAGAAGGTTGCTGAGGCGGAGCTTGGTTCAGCTACAAACGAAGCTGAGCGAATAGTTAAGGAAGCCATTTCTACCGCTGAAGCAAAGAAAAAAGAAGCAATTTTAGAGGCAAAGGACGAAATTCACAGGCAGCGCACAGAAACAGAAAAGGAGCTTCGCGAGAGACGCGCAGAGGTTCAGCGTCAGGAGCGCAGACTAATCCAAAAAGAAGAAAACCTTGACAAAAAGAGCGAGAATTTTGAAAAGAAAGAGGAAGTTCTGGCAGGCAAAATCAAAGACGCGGAAGACAGGCTTGACGAAATTGAGAGCATAAAACGAAGCCAATTTGAAATGCTTGAAAGAATTTCGGGCTACACAAAAGAGCAGGCGAAGGATTATTTGCTCAACGCGCTTGAGCAGGATTTAACCCATGAGAAGGCTCTGAGAGTTCAAGAAACAGAGCAAAAAACCAAGGATGAAGCGGACAGGCTTGCAAGAGAGATTATTGCGACGGCAATCCAGCGCTGCGCGGCTGACCACGCCGCCGAGGCGACTGTTTCCGTTGTTGAGTTGCCCAATGACGAAATGAAGGGCAGAATTATCGGGCGCGAGGGGCGCAATGTTCGCACCCTTGAGCAGATTACCGGCGTTGACCTTATCATTGACGACACTCCCGAGGCGATTACCGTTTCAAGCTTTGACCCCGTTAGGCGCGAGGTTGCAAGGCTCACCCTCGAGAAGCTGATTGTCGACGGCAGAATTCACCCGGCGAGAATCGAAGAAATGTTTGAAAAATCAAAAAAAGAGGTTGAGGCAACAATAAAGCAAACCGGCGAGCACGCGCTTATCGACGCCGGCGTTAACGGAATTCACCCCGAGATTGTTAAGCTTATCGGCCGCCTTAAGTACCGCACAAGCTACGGTCAGAATGTTCTCAATCATTCCCTTGAGGTTTCATATATCGCGGGTCTGCTTGCGTCAGAGCTCGGCACAGATGTCAAAACCGCTAAGAGAGCAGGTCTGTTGCACGATATCGGTAAGGCGCTCGACCACGAGATTGACGGCTCCCATGTTGAGCTTGGCGTTGAATTCGCCAAAAAGTATAAAGAGAACGAAAGTATTCTTCACGCGATTAAGGCGCACCACGGCGATGTGGAAGCAAAAACCATCACTGCCTGCCTTGTTCAGGCGGCAGATGCCATTTCGGCGGCGAGACCCGGCGCGAGGCGTGAGAATGTTCAAAGCTATATCAAGCGCCTCGAGAAGCTCGAAGAAATTGCAACCTCATTTGAGGGCATTGACCGCTGCTTTGCCATTCAGGCGGGCCGCGAAATCAGAATTATGGTTAAGCCCGAGACGATTAATGACGACCAGATGGTTTTGGTCGCGCGCGATGTCGCCAAAAAAATTGAGGAAGAGCTTGAGTATCCCGGCCAGATTAAGGTGCATATTATCAGAGAGAGCAGAGCATTCGATTACGCGAAATAATCAATTGAAAGGGGCTGCCGCTATTTGGCAGCCCTGTTTTTAATCAAAAAGCGAAAGGAGAAATCCGCGTGAATATCCTTACCGTGGGCGATGTTGTGGGTACAGCGGGCTGCGAATTTTTCAGAGCCGTGCTTCCTGCGTTTAAACGTCTCAAGAGCATTGACCTTTGCATTGTCAACGGCGAGAATTCCGCCGCAGGCAACGGTATGACCCCGTTTTCGGCGCAGTATCTTCTTGACAACGGCGCGGATTTTATCACGGGCGGCAACCACTCGTTTCGCCGCAGGGAGGTTTATGAGCTGCTTGATTCAAGCAGCAGAATAACCCGCCCCGCGAATTTTTACAGAACGAACCCCGGGAAGGGCTTTGGAATTATCGATATGGGCAGCGTAAGGGTTGGCATTTTGAACCTTGCCGGCGGCGTTTATATGGATAAATGCGACAACCCCTTTGACTGTGTGGACTCCCTGCTGCCGGAGCTTGAGAGCTGCAGAATCCGCCTTGTTGATTTTCACGCGGAGGCTACAGCGGAAAAACGAGCGATGGGCTTTTATCTTGACGGCAGAGTTTCCGCCGTTTTCGGCACTCATACTCATGTGCTCACCGCTGACGAGCAAATTTTGCCGGGCGGCACAGGGTATATCACGGATATCGGAATGACGGGCGTGATTGCGTCGGTTTTGGGCGTAAAAAGCGAGATATCGATAGATTTCATGAAAACGGGTATGCCCGCGAGGTTTGATGCCGCCGAGGGCGCCTGTATGCTTAACGGGTGCATTTTTGAAATTGACGACAAAACGGGCAAAACGCTAAGCGTTGAGCGCGTTTCTATTGAATAATATGGAGCAGAAAAGTATTGACAGAATAAGCGAGCTTACACGCATATCGCGCGAGCGGGAACTTACCGACGGGGAAATAGCCGAAAGGGAAGCTTTGCGCAGCGAGTATATTGAAGCGATGAAAGAGAGCCTTCGTTCGCATTTGGAGTAACGGCAAAAACAGGCTGTTATTTAAGGGGAGCAAATAATGCAAAAGCTTTTATGCTATATGCGTTCTGCCGCAGAGCAGTATGATATGTTTGCCGAGGGCGACAGGGTTGCGCTCGGGGTTTCGGGCGGCAAGGACTCAATGGCAATGCTCGCCGCCATGGCGCGCCTGAGAGAGTTTTATCCTCAAAGGTTTGACATTACGGCAATAACGCTCGACCCGCACTTTGACGGCGAAGATGGTGATTACTCGGCAATTGAGGAGCTTTGCAGAGGGCTTAAGGTGCCGTATATAATCAAGCGCTCTCAGCTTTACGAGGTGATCTTTGAAATCCGCAAGGAGCAAAACCCCTGCAGTCTTTGCGCGCGAATGCGCCGGGGAGCACTTCATGACGCGGCAAAGCAAGCGGGCTGCAACAAAATCGCGCTTGCCCATCACCTTGATGATGTGGCGGAAACCTTCGTTATGAACCTGTTTAACGGCGGCACGCTTGACTGCTTTTCGCCGGTTACTTACCTTTCAAAAAAGGATTTATATATGGTTCGCCCGATGATTTTCGCTCGCGAGAGCGACTGCGCAAGGGTGGCGCGAAAAGAAAATCTGCCGATTGTTAAAAGCAAGTGCCCCCAGGACGGGCGTACCGAGAGGCAGGAGGTTAAGGAGTTTCTCGATTCTCTGGAGCATAAATACGGCGATGTGAGAAGCAAAATCCTCGGCGCTATGCAGAGAAAAGAGATTAACGGATATTAATAAGCGAAATGAGCGCTTATGAAAAGGGGACGAAAGATGAAATACGCGGTTGTTTTATATGACGGGATGGCTGATTATCCCGTGCCTGCTCTGGGCGGCAAGACGCCCATGGAGGTGGCAAAAAAGACTTATTTTGATTCGCTTGCCGGGCGTGGCGAGGTCGGTATCGTTAAAACCGTTCCCGATAATATGAAGCCTGCGAGCGATATTGCAAACCTGAGTGTTCTCGGATATGATCCCGAAACCTCATATACAGGGCGTTCGCCGCTTGAGGCAGTGAGCATCGGGGTTAAAATGACCGATGACGATATTGCCCTGAGGTGCAATCTTGTTACCTTAAGCGAAGAAGAGAACTACGATGATAAAACGATGGTAGACTACTCCGCGGGTGACATTTCGAGCGAAGAGGCGGCCGAGATTATCAAAACAGTCAATGAGCATTTCGGCTCGGATGAATTTGAATTTTACAGCGGGGTTAGCTACCGCCATTGCCTTATTCACCACGGCGGCACAACCGAGCTTGGCAATATGACTCCGCCTCACGATATTTCGGGCAGGGTAATAGGAAAGTTTATTTCTACCGCCCCCTCGGCGCGAATGCTTACCGCGATGATGCGCGAGAGCTACGCGCTGCTTAAGAATCACCCTGTTAATCTTAAACGCATTGCCAGGGGCAAGCTCCCCGCGAACTCAATCTGGTTATGGGGTGAGGGTTCGAAGCCGTCGCTCAAAGCCTTTAAGGAGCTTTACGGGCTTGAGGGCAGCATCATTTCGGCGGTCGATTTGCTTAAAGGTATCGGTATCTGTGCCGGCATGAGCGTACCTGAGGTTAAGGGCGCAACAGGCTATATTGACACTAACTTTGAGGGCAAGGCTCAGGCCGCAATAGATGAATTCAAAAGCGGCAAGGATTTTGTGTATATCCATGTTGAAGCGCCCGATGAGTGTGGTCACAGGAACGAGCCTGAGAATAAGGTTCGCTCAATTGAGATGATTGATCAAAGATTGCTCAAGCTCTTACTCGATTATCTTGACGGCTGCGGCGAAGATTATAAGGTCATGATTTTACCCGACCACCCCACGCCCATAGTAACCTGCACTCATGCCCGAGATCCTGTGCCGTATATGATTTATCATAAAAACGGCGAAATTGACAGCGCAGTAAAATCAATTAACGAAAACAGCGCGAAGCTTACCGGTAATTATATCGGTAGCGGCCAACAGCTGATGAAAAAATTTCTGGAGGTGTAATTAATGAGTGATGAATATAGAATTGAAACCAAATGCCTGACAGCAGGCTATACGCCGGGCAACGCGGGCCCCCGGCAGCTGCCCATAACGCAGAGCACAACCTTTAAATATGAATCCGGCGAGGAAATGGCAAAATGCTTTGACCTTACGGGCGGCGGATACTTTTATACACGCCTGGCGAACCCCACAAGCGACGCTGTCGCCGCCAAAATAGCCGCCCTCGAGGGCGGTATCGGCGCTGTGCTTACCTCCTCAGGTCAGGCGGCAAGCTTCTTTGCCATATTCAATATTGCAAGCGCCGGCGACCACATTGTTTCGTCATCGGCGATTTACGGCGGCACATTTAATCTGTTTTCGGTAACGCTCAAAAAGCTCGGGATTGAAACCACCTTTGTGCGCCCCGATGCAAGTGAGGAAGAAATATGCGCCGCGATAAGGCCAAACACAAAGGCGGTTTTTGGCGAAAGCATCTCGAACCCTTCGCTTGATGTGCTCGATTTTGAGCGCTTTTCACGCTGCGCGCATTCACACGGAATTCCTCTGATAGTTGACAATACCTTCCCCACCCCAATCAACTGCCGTCCGTTTGAATTCGGCGTGGATATTGTTACGCATTCGACCACAAAGTATATGGACGGTCACGCGGCCGCCATGGGCGGAGCTATTGTTGACAGCGGGAAGTTTGATTGGTATCAGAATGATAAATTCCCCGGTCTTACCACACCCGATGAATCCTATCACGGTCTTACATATGCAAAGGATTTCGGTAAGCTCGGGTATATGACTAAAATAACCGCGCAGCTTATGCGCGACCTTGGCTCGATTATCTCGCCGATGAATGCGTTTTTGCTTAACATCGGGCTTGAAACGCTCGCCCTTCGTATGGAGCGCCATTGCCGCAATGCCGAGAAGGTCGCGACTTTCTTAAAGAACAGCGGCTTCGCAAACGAAATTACCTATCCGTCGCTTGAGGGCGACAGGGGCTATGCGCTGGCTCAGAAATATATGCCAAACGGCACAAGTGGCGTCATTTCGTTCAGAATTAAGGGCGGCAAGGCGGCGGCGGAAAAGTTTATGAACAGTCTGCGCCTTGCGAATATCGCTACCCATGTGGCGGACGCGCGCACCTGTACCCTTCACCCGGCAAGCACCACTCACCGCCAGCTGAGCCTAAAAGAGCTTGAAGAATGCGGAGTTTATGAGGATCTGATACGCTTCTCTGTCGGAATCGAGAACGTTGACGACATCATTGAGGATATGAAGCAGGCGCTCGAAAAATCGCAGAATTAATCCGTTTATAATATTTGAAAGAGCCGTGTTCACTTTGAAACACGGCTCTTTTTAACCCACCTATGCAAAAAGGAAAACAAAAAATCGTAAATAGAAAGTGAGCTTTTGCGTTAAGAAAGCGAGGAAAACGGAGCAAATAAGAGATAGCGGCGCGTAAATTAAAAAACTCAAAAAAAGTGCTTGACAGTTGAGTATACTTATGATAATATATGCAGGCACGAAAAAATTATCGGAGGTAATGTTATGTCCACCTATATGCCCAAAGCGGAAGATATAGTCCGCAAGTGGTATGTGCTTGATGCAGCGGGCAAGCCGCTCGGCAAAGTAGCCGTTGAGGCAGCAACCCTTCTGCGCGGCAAGCATAAGCCCATTTTTGCTCCCCATGCCGATTGCGGTGATTTTGTTATCATCATCAATGCTGAGAAGGTTGTGCTCACAGGCAACAAGCTCGACCAAAAGATGTATTACCATCATAGCGGCTACATCGGCAACCTTAAAGAGGTTAAGTACAGCACCCTTATGAAGGCAAAGCCCGAATTCGCCGTAACCCTTGCCGTTAAAGGTATGATTCCTGACACGGTTATCGGTCGCAAGGCGCTCACAAGGCTTCGCGTTGTGAGAGGCGCTGAGCATCCGCATACAGCGCAGAAACCCGAAATTAGGGAATTTTAAGAAAGGGAGGCTATAAATTATGTATGATTCAAATCCGTATTTCTACGGCACAGGCCGCAGAAAAAGCTCTGTTGCAAGAGTTCGTCTTTACCCCGGCACAGGCAAAATCACGATTAATGATAGAGAAATAGACGATTACTTCGGTCTTGAAACCCTTAAGCTTATCGTTCGTCAGCCTCTCGCTCTTACCGATACAGTTGAGAAGTTTGACATTGTTTGCCGCGTAAGCGGCGGCGGCGTTACGGGTCAGGCCGGCGCAATCCGCCACGGCGTCTCCCGTGCGCTTCTGCTCTATGATGAGAACCTTCGCCTTGCCCTCAAGAAGGCAGGCTTCCTCACCAGAGACCCCAGAATGAAAGAGAGAAAGAAATACGGTCTCAAAGGCGCTCGCCGCGCACCCCAGTTCTCAAAAAGATAAAGAATCAAAGAATCCCTTGGAGCTTACGCTTCAAGGGATTTTCGTTTTTTATCAAGATTATAAAGGCAAACTTCAGTCCATCTTGCCAAAAGGCATAGCATCAGCCATCGGGCGTTCACGCTCGAATTTATTGTGAATCTCTATTTTTTTGCCGCTTTCAAAGCTGCGCTGGAAGCCGGTCATGATTTCAAGCACATGCAGGGTCTGATACCAAGAGGCGCGCGGTCTTCTTCCCTTTTTGACCGAAACGGCAAACTCCGCGAGGCCCAAAGCCCTCGAGTTTTCACTGTATGGGAATTCAAGCGGGATTTCAATATCATCTTTTTTGTTTCGAATCAATTTAATAGGCCCGTTGAAGCCGTTGGGGTCCGGCACCTGCAGAGTTCCCTCGGAGCCGTAGATTTCAATAATCGGCAGTCTCGCGGTCTGAACATCAAAAGAGGTCAGAATAGAGCCTAAAACACCGCTGTCAAATTCCATAAGGCCATAAATTGTGGTCGGCACATCGACCTTGACAACCGTGCCGTTAAAGGGCTCGCTCGTAATTGTGCGGGTGGGGTAGGTAGCTCTGGTCATACCCATAATGCTCTTTATACCGCCCAGAAGATTAATCAGAGCCGTGATGTAATACGGGCCCATATCAAGCATGGGACCGCCGCCGAACTGATAATAGAAGGCGGGATCCGGGTGCCAGGATTCGTGGCCGGGGCAGGCCATGAACGCCGTGCAGCCTGTTATTACGCCGAGGTTGCCGCCGTCAATGAACTTGCGGCAGGTCTGTATTCCCGCGCCCATATATGTGTCGGGCGCGCCGCCTATCCAAAGACCCTTTTCCTCGGCAATTCTGACCAGCTCGATGCCTTCCTCAAAGGACGCGCCGAGCGGTTTTTCACTGTAAACGGGCTTGCCTGCCAGGAGCGCCGCCTTGCTCACCTCAAAATGCTCATAAGGACGGGTGAGATTGAGCACCACATCAACCTCGTCATCGGCAAAAAGCTCGTGCATATCCTCATAAAGATTCGGGATATTGTATTCTTGTACCGCTTTTTCCGCTCTTTCGCGCACAAGGTCACAGACACCGATGATTTCAATATCCGAAAAGGTATTTGTTATGTTTTTAAGATAAATTCCCGAAATCGCGCCGATACCTACGATGCCTATTTTAATTGACATAATTAAGCCTCCTCAAATTAATCAATACATTTTCGCGTTGTTCAAATACTTATCGACGGTAAGTCCGTGGTCTAAGGCGAATTTTTTACTGCCTGCCGCCCAGACAAAACCGCGTTCCATGATTACCGCGGATGAAGGAGATTTATCAAAAACATCGTCGTGGTGACCGAGAGAGGTGTAGAATACTCGGCCGAGCCCCCAATATTTAGTCCACACAACGGGCATATCAACGGGCTTATTTGCCGCGTGATAATAAGAAACAAGCGGGAAGCGCGTGGTGGCTAGCACCTCAACACAGGGGTCAACATGAAGATAATACTGCTCGCTTGCAACCGGGAAGTCCTCAATTCCTGCGATTATCGGCGAGCTGCCGTGACAGATATTGACAGTGTATTGAACACCGTCGCCCCCGGGGTGACTGACCCACTGACCGCCCGTCATGAACTGCCATTCGGTATCCTGCCTGAAAGCGTCGCACATTCCGCCGTGACAGCCTGCGAGGCCCACACCGGTGCCGACTGCCTCGGCAACATTCTTAGTGTACTTCAGCTCGCCCCCGGTCCAGCAGGGGACTATCAGGTCGTATGTCATCAGCTTATCCTTATCGGCGAGGCACTCCTGATTGTTATAAATCTCAGCGGTTATTCCGATCCTCTCAAGCATTGCGCCGAAACGGTTCGCGACAAGCTCGGGCTCGTGACCATCCCAGCCACCCCAGAAAATCAAAGCTTTGCTCATAATAAACCCTTCTTTCTTATCCATTTTGCCCGAAGGCATAGTTGTCGGTGGTCCTCGCATATAAGGTTTCGCACTCCGACAACCTCAATATGCTAATCATCATTTTTAATTATATCATACAATATGATTTTTTCAACAAGAAAATTGCCCTTGAAGCCTATGATTCAAGGGTTTCTTTTTGATTTATTACAAAGTAAGGAGGGCAAACTGAATTACTCAGTTTTGCAATAAAAATGTTGCGCGTAACCGTTTGCATACCATGTAAGTTGTGATATAATCAATGCGGAGGTATGATTATGTTAAACGAAAATTACCGCGATGTGTTTTATCAGAAGGGCGACACTCCTGTTTTCTGCTACCGCAGCGGTCTTATGGTATATGAAGAGACATTGATAAACGGTTTGCTTGTAAGCTCGGGCTGGAACGCAGCGGGCTATCCTCTTAATGTTCTTAGTAACTGCCCGTCAAGGTTCAGGTATGATTCGCTTTTTGAGCCATACTCCTTCAATATTGAAATTGATGGCCAGAGCATTGCCATAGGCCTTGAATTTGCCGACTTCGAGGTGAGGGAAAATGACGGCATCACCGAGGCGGTTCTCACCCTCAACAGCACGGTAAAGCCCGTGAGACTGAGGATTCACACCTTGCTTGACGGTACACAGATGTTTTCAAGGTTTATTGAAATTGAAAACTTATCGGATGAATACCTCAACGTCAGCCGTCTTGTTCTTCTCGGGGGCGGAATTGAAAAAATGGATAAGCGTGACCTCACGCCCTGCAATGATTCGGGGAAATACTATTCCCTCGGTTATTTTGACAGCACGCGCTGGGGCAGAGAAGGTGAATTTGCTTGGCACGACCTCAGACCGGGGAGCGTTAGCGTTGATTCAAGATTCGGCGCCGGCCGTTTCCGCCACCCTGTTATTTTCATTGAGAATAAGCTTCTCGGCACCGTATATTTTTCACAGCTCGCCTGGAGCGGCGGCTGCCGTTACACGGTCGATTACAGCAGCTCTTCGGAGTCCGATGAAACAACTCTTTCATTCAAGGCGGAGGTTACAGGCTATAATCCTATGCTTGTTTTGCGCCCGAGGGAAGCATTTACTCTGCCGGAGGTACATATGGGCGTTATTTCGGGCGGTCTTGACGACGCGGTTAATGAAATGCATGCTCATACCCGTAAATCCGTGCTGAATATGCCCGAGGCTGACCCTTCAGCCTGCCTTGTCGGCAGTGGCATGGGCGCCGAGCACGATATGTCCGTCGAAACCTCAAAATCATTTATCCGCCAGTTTGCTCAGATGGGCGCGGAGATATTCATAATTGATGCCGGCTGGGAATGCCCGCCCGCGCCGCAGATTGACTGGGGCGGCTACAACGGCATAAACGTGCCCGACCCCGACCGCTATCCAAACGGGATTTCGGAGCTTTCTGATTACTGCCATAAAAACGGCATGAAATTTGCAATGTGGATAGAGATAGAGCGCCTTGGCTGTAAGTCCCCGGTTTTTGAGCAGCACCCCGAATGGCGGGCGCGCGACATTTACTCAAAGCAGGACGGCGGATATCTTGACATGACGAATCCCGAAGCAGCGCAGTGGGCCGAGAATGAGCTGGCAAGAATGATTACACAGTTCGGTCTTGATCTGCTTCGTGTGGATTACAATGTGGGTGAAAAAAGCTACTTTCTTATGCGCGACACGGGCAGCGGAAGAAAAGAATGCCTGTCAATGCGTCAGTTCAATGCCGTTTATAATATGTATCGCAACCTCAAGAAGCGTTTCCCCGATGTTATATTTGAAAACTGCGCGGGAGGCGGCGGACGCACCGACCTTGGCATGATGAAAGCGTTTAACCACACCTGGGTTTCCGATTGGCAGAAGGCACCGCGCTCCGTCACCATTACTAACGGCATGACCATGGCGCTTCCGCCTGAGAGAGTTGACCGTCTGTTTGCAGGAATGGGTTGCCATACCACAGGCTCATTTGCCCTGCATATGCGAAACACCATGCTCGGTCATATGTCGCTTAATGTTATTTCCCCGGCCGCGGCGCAAATTAACCCCGTTCAGATGGAGTTCATCTGTCACAGCGTAAAGCTCTATAAAGACTTTATAAGGGAATTCCTGCCCTCATCTAAAATATATCACCACACCCCCGAGTGCGGTTCGCTCAATGAGGATCTGTGCGTTATTGAAATCAGCTCGCAGGACGGGAAGAAGGGCGCGGTTGTCGCTTCAACGCTTACAAATGCATCAGGCGGGGAATACAGAATATATCCCAAGGGCATAAAAGCTCAATTCACATACAAAGTTTACCTTGATAACTCACGCAGCAGCTTCACCGCCACGGGCAGCGAGATTATTAACTGCGGAATCAGCGTTGGGCTGCAAGCGTCGCTCGCGTCTGAGTTGATTTTGCTTGATGCTCAGCAGTAAAGGCAGATATTTTTACAATGCTGCAAATTGATTAGCTTTGTAATTTAAATTTAATAAGTCAATAAAAAATAAAAGCCCTGACCTTAAGGTCAGGGCTGAATTATGGATAAAGACTTGATTATTTAATTTCGACTTTCGCGCCGACTTCCTCAAGCTTTGCCTTCGCCGCTTCGGCGTCGTCCTTGGAAACAGCCTCTTTGATTGCCTTGGGAGCGCTGTCAACAACTGCCTTAGCCTCTGCAAGGCCGAGACCTGTAAGCTCACGAACAACCTTGATAACCTTGATCTTCTCCGCGCCTATTTCGGCAAGGATAACATCAAACTCGGTCTTCTCTTCTTCAGCAGCAGCGCCAGCATCGGCAGCGGGGCCGGCAACGGCAACAGCAGCAGCGGCGGAAACGCCGAATTCTTCCTCAACAGCGTGAACAAGCTCTGAGAGCTCGAGAACGGTGAGAACTTTGATTTCTTCAATTATAGCAGCAATTTTTTCGGATGCCATTTTAATTTCCTCCAATTATTATTAATTTGGTTGATTATGCTTCTGCGGTAGCAGGAGCTTCTGATGATGCGCCGCTCTGTTTGTCGACAATAGCCTGAATGGCTCTTGCGAAAGAAGCGATGGGCGCGTTGAATGCATTGCAGACAGTTGCAAGCAATATTTCCCTTGTGGGGAGCTTTGCGAGTGACTGGATGGTATCAACATTGATAACCTTACCGTCAAGGTAGCCACTCTTAATCGAGAAGAATTTGTGGGTATCTGCGAATTTGCAGAGAATACGGGCAGCGGTAACATGGTCATCCGCGCTTATGGCGATTGCTGTTGTGCCGCTGAGCACATCATTAAAAGCCTCAAGACCTGCGTTCTGTGACGCGAGGCTGAGCAGTGTGTTTTTAACTACTGCATAGCTGACTCCCGCTTCGCGCAATTCTTTACGCAGCCTGGTATCATCGGCAACATTAATTCCCTTGTAATCAACAAGAACGCCCGCGACCGAACCCTTTAACTGCTCTGAAAGCTCTGCTACGACTTGCTTTTTTTGCTCTAAAATCTTTTCGCTTGGCATATATTCACCTCCAATGGTAAACAAAATAATATAAATGCCCTCTCCGCATTAACCGGAAAGGGCATAATCATATAATACAATTATATAATGTATGCATCCTCTCTCGGCAGGCGGTTAAAAACCATTATGCAAAAAGCGCACCTGCTGTCTTCGAAAAGAAACAGCGTTGATATAATATCACACTCTCGAGCGTGTGTCAAGCATTTTATGCCTGAGATTCAATACCGACTCTCGAGGGGTTGATGCGGATGCCGGGGCCCATTGTTGTCGCGATAACGCAGGAGCGGATATATTGACCCTTGCTCGCTGCGGGCTTCGCCTTAACAATGGCGGTAAGAAGCGTATCAAAGTTCTCGCCAAGCTTTTCGTTACCAAACGAAACCTTGCCGATGGGGCAGTGGATGATGTTGGTTTTATCAAGGCGGTATTCAATCTTACCTGCCTTCGCCTCAGTAACAGCCTTGGCAACATCGGGTGTAACCGTGCCGGCCTTGGGGCTGGGCATCAGGCCGCGGGGGCCGAGAACCTTACCAAGACGGCCAACAAGACCCATCATGTTGGGCGCTGCGATGGCAACATCAAAATCCATAAAGCCTTCGCCCTGGATTCTTGCAACAAGGTCTTCCGCGCCGACGATTTCAGCACCTGCAGCGGTGGCGGCATCGGCATCGGGGCCCTTTGCAAAAACAGCAACGCGAACGGTTTTACCTGTACCATTGGGCAATACAACTGCGCCGCGGACCTGCTGGTCAGCATGGCGGGAGTCAACGCCAAGGCGAACGTGAACTTCTACGGTTTCATCAAACTTTGCGCTTGCGGTCTTAATCGCGAGATCCATAGCCTCTATAGGCTCGTAGAGATTAGCTCTGTCAACAAGCTTAGAGCTCTCATTATATTTTTTACCGTGTTTCATTATTTTTCCTCCCAAGTAATGTGGTTATCGGATTTGTTCCTCCCACAGAGTGCATCAATCGGCAACGATGACGCCCATGCTGCGAGCAGTGCCGGCGATCATAAGCATAGCTGTTTCAACGCAAGAAGCGTTAAGATCGGGCATTTTAAGCTCGGCAATCTTGCGGACTTGTTCCTTGGTGATTGTTGCAACCTTGGTTGCGTTGGGGCGACCTGAACCGCTCTCAATGCCGCAGGCCTTCTTGATAAGGACAGCCGCGGGCGGGGTTTTGGTGATGAATGAGAAGGTGCGGTCGGCATAAACTGTGATAACTACGGGGATTATAAGCCCCATATCATTTTTGGTGCGCTCATTGAATTCTTTGGTGAACGACATAATGTTAACGCCGTGCTGACCGAGCGCGGGGCCGACGGGGGGCGCCGGAGTTGCTTTGCCGGCGGGGATTTGCAGTTTAATCAAGCCAACAACTTTTTGTGCCATAATTAAAAACCTCCATATATTGTGGTAGATGGCGGAGCTTATCGCTCCTCCCACGAAGCCGCAAAAAGCGGCCGCACACAAAGGTGCTATAATTTGAAAGGGTCAAGCCCTCAAATTACCGTGATTATTCGGCAAGTGTAACCTGGTCAAGCTCAAGCTCAACAACAGTTTCTTTGCCAAAAAGAGCAGAAACCGATACACGAACAATGTTTGAGTCCATATCGATTTCCTCAACCGTGCCCGAGAAGCCGTCGAAAATTTCATCAATAATGTTGACCTTATCGCCAACCTTGTAGGAAACCTCAAAGCTTCGCTTCTCGACTCCGAGCCTGATAACCTCATCGTCAGAAAGGGGCAGAGCTTTATTTTCCGGGCCAACGAACCCGGTAACGCCTCTGGTATTACGAATAACAAGCCATGCTTCATCGCTCATCGTGGGGCGATTATCCTTATCGGCTGCAACGGCGACCTTGACAAGAACATAGCCGGGGAAGAGCTTGCGCTCAACATCCTTCTTCTTCTCAAGATCCGTGACAATCTCGGTGGGGATCTTAACCTCAAGAATCTGATCCTGCATTTTACGGTTTTCAACCATTTTCTCGATATTGGCGGCAACCTTGTTTTCGTAACCGGAGTAGGTGTGGATTACATACCACCTTGAGTCGATAGACATCAGTTTTCCTCCCAACTGTTAATAGCCGAGAATAAACCTGCCGAGCGACATAATCGCGGCGGCGGTGGTGGTAGCTTCAGCCTGCGCGGAACCGCTTGCACTCTCGGCAGCTCTCTCGAGAAGAGTAAGAAGCAGGGCGAGGAGCTGGTCAACTGCGAAAATCGCACCAGCGCATATCGCAACAGCGACGAGAACAACGCCTGTGGACTTAAGAACATTATTTCTGTCAGGCCAAATTATTTTTTTAATCTCGCCTTTTAAGTCCTTGCAATACCTTTTGATGCCTTTGCCGGCTCTAACAAAAAAATTACCGTTAGGGTTTTTGGGCTTTTTTTCTTTAGCTTTAGCCTTTTCAGCGTTGGCAATTTTTTCTTCAGCCTGGGAAAGTTCCTTCTTTGCCATTCGGTTATTCCTCCTGCTTACTTAGTTTCCTTGTGGAGAGTATGTTTCCTGCAGAAACGGCAGTACTTATTCATCTCCAACCTGTCGGGTGTGTTTTGCTTGTTTTTGATTGTGTTGTAGTTGCGCTGTTTGCATTCGGTGCATGAAAGAGTAACTCTTACTCTTTTACCATTTGCAGCCATTTGCGGCACCTCCATTATTTTGGAATATTTGGGAACGCGTTTGCAGTCCCCCGGCCTTGTGAAGGTCTATCAGGTAACCCCCGACAAAGCTCAAGCCTCCCTCTGCGTTAAATAAACGGGCACAAAAAAATAACCCTCCCGCAGAGGTAGAGTTATAATAGCACAATACATCCTTGCAGTCAAGCATTTTTTATAAATTTTCGGCACAACTTATATGTAATGAATTATTAATTATTATAAGCAACTCAACAGATAGCGGTAAAAAGTGCATCATGCAGGGATTGACAACAAGATAGTGTAAACACTATTTTTTATATTATCTTGACTTTTATGCCATGTGA
The DNA here is from genome assembly GCA_964448835.1 of uncultured Clostridium sp. Classification (GTDB taxonomy): domain Bacteria; phylum Bacillota; class Clostridia; order Oscillospirales; family Acutalibacteraceae; genus CAG-177. The sequence continues at coordinate 63,487 of CAYUXK010000002.1, forward strand.
AAGTAAAATGAGTGAATGAGACCATTGATTTTTATGAAAGGCGGGCGGCAATGAGAGAATATGACCTGATTATAGCCGGCGGGTGCGCCTCAGGGCTTTGCGCCGCTGTTAACGCGGCTCGGCTTCACCCGGGGATTAGTATCGCCGTTATCGAGAAGCTGCCGCGTGTCGGCAAAAAGCTGCTTGCCACGGGCAACGGACGCTGCAACCTTTCAAATATAAATGCGGCGGCGCATCCTTATAGGAACGCGGACTTTGCCGCTTATGCGCTTAAAAAATACGATGTTAATAATACACTCGAATTCTTTGAATCACTGGGGCTGTTGACCTACACCGATACTGAGGGCAGGGTTTACCCCTTGAGTAATACCGCCGCGAGCGTGCTTGACGCGCTTCGCTTCGCGTCAGCGGCGGAAGGTGTTGAGATGATATGTGACACCGAGATAATTAAGGTAGAAAAAAACGGGGATTTCTTTATCATAAATGATAGCTGCCGCTGCAAGCGAATGATTGCGGCGTTAGGTGGCAAGGCGGCAAAGGTTCATGGCACTGATGGCGACGGCTACCCGCTTATGCGCTCGCTCGGGCACAGCGTAACGGCGCTTTACCCCGCTCTATCACCTCTGAATGCTCAAAGCTCAGCCACAAAATCTCTCAAGGGCGTGCGAGTTCACTCCGCCGAGCTTACCGCGTGTTGCGGTGACAGGGTTATCGCGCAAAGCCGCGGTGAAATATTGTTTACAGAGTATGGATTATCGGGAATAGCCGCCATGGAGCTTTCAGCCGCAATATCCCGTGCTTTAGATAAAAGTGTAAAGGAAATATGCTTTACAAATATCGATTTCGCGCCCGATATGCCTATAGATGAGCTGCTTGAACACCTTAAAAAAGTCAAGAAAATCAAGGGTTTCATTTCAATCGACAATTTATTGACAGGAATTTTACCAAAAGCAGTCGGAAACGCGCTTTGTAAAGCTATTGACCTTTACAAAGGCGACCTTTTGATTAAGGATTTATCTGATAATGATATTGCAGGTGTGGCCGCCTGCATTAAGAAAATGAGTATTCCCGTTAGCTCGGCGAGCGGATTTGACTCGGCTCAGGTGACCTCCGGCGGGGTTAATGTTGACGAAATCAGCCCCGAAACGCTCGAATCAAAGCTTTGCAGCGGACTTTACCTTGCGGGTGAGCTGATAGATGTTGACGGCGGCTGCGGCGGCTACAATTTGCAGTGGGCGTGGTCATCGGGACTGCTTGCGGGAGAGCTCGGAGGAAATTAAAGTGATAAAGGTTAATGAAATAAAGTTACCGCTTGACGCGGACGAAAGTGAGCTTCGTACCCTCGCGGCAAGGGCGCTCAGATGCTCCGCGGATAGTATCGCAAGCGTGGAAATTGCAAAAAAAGCGATTGACAGCCGCAAAAAAGATAAAATAGTTTTTGTGTATAATGTGCTTGTTTCGCTTCATGGCGACGAAGGCTCTGTTCTCGCGAAAAGCGGCAATCCCAAGGCGGAGATGTTTGAATATATTCAAAGTGAAGCTCCCGCCGTGCGTCGTGTGAGCTCTCTGCGCCCTGTAATAATCGGCTTTGGCCCTGCGGGGCTTTTCGCGGCGCTTACTCTTTCACGCGCCGGCTTAAGGCCGATAGTTTTTGAGCGCGGCGCTGATGTTGATGAGCGCGCGCGCGAGGTGGGCATTTTTTGGCGTGAAAAACGCCTGAATCCCGATTGCAATGTGCAGTTCGGCGAGGGCGGAGCAGGCACTTTTTCTGACGGTAAGCTGACAACGGGCATCAAAGACCCACTTTGCCGAGTTGTGGTTGATGAGCTTGCGAGTCACGGAGCTCCCGATGAAATCCGTTATTCCTCGCGTCCCCATATCGGTACCGACAGGCTAGGCGCTGTGGTTAAATCTATCCGCAACGAAATTATTGAGCTTGGCGGCAAAGTGTTTTTTAAGCATAAGCTGACGGATGTTATTGTCACGAACGGCGCGATTCAGGGCGTTACCTGCCGCTTGCCCGACGGTTCGATTCGTGATTATGAAACGGACACGGTTTTGCTCTGTATAGGTCATTCCGCGCGCGACACGGTTGAGATGCTTCACAAAAAAGGCATCAATATGCAGCAAAAGGCATTTTCCGTCGGGGTTAGAATTGAGCATCCGCGTGAGGTTATTGATAAGGCGCAGTACGGCGCGTTTGCGGGGCATCCCGCTTTAGGCGCCGCGGATTATAAGCTAGCCTGCCATCCCGACCACGGCAGGGGAGCGTATACTTTTTGTATGTGCCCCGGGGGTACGGTTGTTTCGGCCGCCTCTGAGGAGGGTCATGTTGTTGTCAACGGAATGAGCGAATACGCGCGTGACGGTGAGAATTCAAACTCTGCTCTGCTTGTGGGCATCGAGCCTGCTGATTTCGGCAGCGACAGTCCGCTCGCGGGCATGGAGCTTCAGCGAAGAATTGAAGCCTTGGCGTTTAAGCTCGGCGGCGGTGATTACTCTGCGCCCTGCCAGATGGTGGGTGATTTTCTTAAAGGAACGCCCTCAACGCGCCTCGGAGCGGTCAAACCAACCTGCCGGACAGGCGTAGCGGTGGGCGACATCCGCCGCGTTTTGCCCGAAAGGGTTACGAATACGATGGCTCAGGCGATTGTCAGGATGAACGGCATGCTCAGCGGGTTTTCAATGCCTGAGGCGGTGCTGACGGCGCCCGAAACACGCTCCTCTGCGCCTGTGCGTATTCTGCGCGATGAGCTTTACCAGGCAAATATCAGGGGGCTTTACCCATGCGGCGAGGGAGCGGGCTACGCGGGTGGAATTGTATCAGCCGGCGTTGACGGAATCCGCTGTGCATACGCGGTTATGATTGACGAAAGCGACGAGTGGTAAGACGAGATTGGAGGATAAAAATGAACGTATACGATTTTGACAACACAATTTATGACGGTGAGAGCTGCTTTGATTTATTCAAGTTTTATTTAAAGAAGAGGCCGTCACTGATTTTCTATATGCCGAGAATGCTTTATGCCTTTGCCCGTTATAAGCGTGGCAAGATTTCGGTTGAGGAGGCGATGAATAGATACGCGCCAAAGATTGAGGAGTTTTTTGCTTCTGTCAAAGACCCACTAGCGGATGTGCGCGAATTCTGGGACGGTAAGATGCATAAAATCAAGCCTTTCTATAAATCGCAGCAGCGCCCCGATGATCTTATAATAACTGCCTCGCCTGATTTCACGATGACAGATATCTGCGGGCGGCTCGGCATTGAGCATTGCATATCCTCAACTGTGGATATGAAGACCGGCAAAATTACGAACTTTTGTATGCGTTCAAACAAAATCAAGGCGTTTTTTCAGGAGTATCCGGATACAGAAATTGAGAATTTTTATACCGATTCACCCGAAAACGATAAGCCGCTGATTGATATTGCTAAAAATGCTTTTATTGTCAAGGGCGATAAAATCACTCAGGTTAAATAAAAGAGGCGGCCGTTTTGGCCGCCCCTTCAGTTATTATTCTAAATAGCCGCATTCGGATAAATCCTCGGCAAAAAAGTCAAACATATATTTCCCGCCGTCGGTTTTATAGCGCCCCACGGAATTTTGACGCATCTCTATTTTAGCAAGCGGAATATGCAGGAATTCGCTAAGGCGCTCAAGAGTTTTATCCTGCTCAAAAACCATATCCTCAAAGCGGATTTTAATGAGATGCTTCGGTTCGGGCGTTGCCTTCATTAGCTCGCGCTGATACTTCCAGCTTATCGCCCTGTTTTCACGGATATCGTCACTCTTCGGGTACTCGATGCCGAAATCATTCAGGTTGTCGGTTTTATGCCCGGCGAGAATACAGTCGCGAGGGTCACGAACCCAGTGGATGTAATGGATATCGGGGAAGAGCTTTAAAATCCAAGGGTAGCACAGCGTTGTTTCGGGAATCTTCCAGCCGCGGTTCTCGGCGTTTGAGGAAAGAACAGAGCTGAGGTATTCATTAATCAGACGCACGAATTCTTTATCAGGCTCCATGGCAAGCACGCGTGAAAAGTCCCACTCAAGGCTGCCCTTATAATCAACATATCTTGCAAAAATGCGGCACGCCTCATACATTTTTTCAGGCGGAATCAGGTCCCACGATTCGTTGAGCGGTTCACCCATATAAAAGCCGCTTTCAGCAAGGGTGTTTGAAATGGCCCGCGTACCCGAATGCCCGCGGCCGATAACTGTAACCATCATAGCGCAATACCCCTTTCTCACTGTGCAACATCATAGCATTGATACTGTCGATTTGCAAGATAATTATCCGAATTTTGTTGACTATTTTTTTGAAAACCTTTATTATAGAGACATCATATTGGAAGGCTGATTTAATGGCTGAGATTTTTAAACAAAATAACGCTGTTTCCGCCGCCCAAAGGCGCGCGCTTACGGGCAAAAAAGGCGCGGTACTGTGGTTCACGGGGCTGTCGGGCTCGGGCAAATCGACCGTTGCCTGCCTTACGGAGAAGCTGCTGCTTGAGAGCGGTATTGACGCTTTTTTGCTTGATGGCGACAATTTGCGCTTAACTCTTAACAGCGGACTCGGCTTCTCAAATGAGGACAGGAGCGAGAATATCCGCCGCATAGCCTGCACCGCGGCGCTTTTTGCCCAGAGCGGAGCAGTGGCAATCGCGAGCGCGATTTCGCCCTTTACTGCTGACCGCGATAATGCGAAGAAGCTTTGCGAAAGCGCGGGCTGCGCCTTTATTGAGGTCTATGTCAACACGCCGCTCGCCGTGTGCGAGAAGCGCGATACAAAGGGGCTTTACCGCCGCGCGAGGGATGGCGAAATTAATGATTTCACAGGAATTTCATCACCCTATGAGGCACCCGAAAATCCTGATATTGTTATTGATACCGTAAAGTTAAGCGCCGATGAGGGCGCGAAAATCTGCGCGGATTACATAAAGCTTTTAATTACCCTTGATAAGCTCACCGAGTACCTGTGCGATACCGCTAGGTGGGCAGGGGAAAGCATTATGGATATTTATTCTCGCGATTTTGATGTGGAGTTTAAGGCGGATTCCTCGCCGCTTACACAGGCTGACCTCGCCTCAAACGCGATTATCTGCAGGGCTCTTGAGGCAAGATTCCCCGATTATTCAATTCTGTCTGAGGAATCGCGCGACGATTTGAGCCGCCTTGAGAATCCGCTTTGCTTTGTCGTTGACCCGCTTGACGGCACAAAGGAATTTGTTAAGCGCAACGGCGAGTTTACCGTTAATATTGCTCTTACTTATTACGGCAAACCTGTCGTGGGCGTGGTTTATGCCCCGGCGTTGGATAAGCTCTATTACGCAGCAAAGGGCTTCGGAGCATTTATGCAAAACGGATGGGGAAAATATTTCGCGGTTGAAAACCGAATAGCCGTTTCGGGCATAAGCGAGGGGCTTACCGTTATGGCGAGCCGCTCACACTCGGACGAGGCGCTTGTCGCACTGCTTGAGAGGAATAAAGAAAAAGTCGCAAAAACAATCAGCATCGGCTCATCGCTCAAGGGCTGCGCCATTGCGGCGGGTGAGGCGGAGGTCTACTACCGCACCGGGCCAACGATGGAGTGGGATACCGCGGCAATGCAGTGCGTTGCCGAGCAGGCGGGCGCCGTCTTTTTGCAGGGCGACGGCACGCCGATGAAATATAACCGCGAAAACAGCCTTAACGACAAGGGCTTTTTCATTCTCAATAAAATCGAGAATCAATTCAAATAAACCGAGGGCTGATGAAATGACTCATCTTGAAAATCTTGAAAATAAAAGCATTTACATTCTGCGTGAGGCGTATAACCGCTTCGGCAATCTCTGTATGCTTTGGTCTATAGGCAAGGATTCTACGGTGCTTCTGCACCTGGCCCGCAAGGCGTTTTTCGGTCATGTGCCGTTTTCACTTGTTCATATTGATACTCACTACAAAATTCCCGAGATGATTGAATACCGTGACCGCCTTGCCCGCGAATGGAAGCTGGACATGGTTTACGGTGAAAACACGGCGGCGCTCGAAGCGAAGCAGACCTTCCCCGACGGCAACGCCACACGCATCGAATGCTGCAAAAACCTCAAAACAGAAGCTCTGCGCAACACCCTTTCGGGCGAATGGCCGCGCTACAGGATGAACCACGAAACGGGATTGTATGAGCGTGACACAAACGCCGAGCCATACACGGGCGTTATTGTCGGTATACGCGCGGACGAGGAGGGCAGCCGCTCAAAGGAACGCTATTTTTCTCCCCGAGATAAAAATAACGACTGGGATATCGGCGACCAGCCGCCCGAATTCTGGGGGCAGTACAAGACCGATTTCAAGCCCGGGACACATATACGCGTGCATCCGCTGCTTGATTGGACTGAGCTTGATGTCTGGGAATACATCAAAAAAGAGAGTGTTCCCGTGGTGTCGCTTTATTTTAATCAAGGCGACGGCAAGCGCTACCGCTCGCTCGGCTGCTATCCCTGCACAAATCCGGTTGATTCGCAGGCAAGCACTCTTGACGAGATAATCGAGGAGCTTAAAACAGGCAAATTTGCAAATATTGCCGAGCGCTCCGGTCGAGCGCAGGATAAGGAAGACGGCGGCGGATTGGAGGAGCTTCGCAAGGATGGATATATGTAATCGTGAAAGCAAAATGGATATAGTTATTGTCGGCCATGTTGACCACGGCAAAAGCACGGTTATCGGCAGGCTGCTCGCGGATACAGGCTCGCTGCCAAATGGCAAGCTCGAGCAGATAAAAGAGCTTTGCAGGCGAACCTCGAAGCCGTTTGAATATGCGTTCTTACTTGACGCGCTTAAAGACGAGCGCGCCCAGGGCATTACCATAGACACAGCTCGGAGCTTTTTTAAGACCGATAAACGAAAGTACATAATTATTGACGCGCCCGGGCATATCGAATTTCTGAAAAATATGATAACGGGAGCCTCACGCGCCGACGCGGCGCTGCTCGTTATTGACGCGCACGAGGGAATATGCGAGAACTCGCGCCGCCACGCTTATATGCTTTCTATGCTCGGCATAAAGCAGATTGCAGTTTTAATTAACAAGCTTGATTTGATTGATGAAAGCGAACGAGAGACAGTTTATAACTCGATTGTCAAGGATTACAAGGAGTTCCTTAATAAAATTGATTTGCATCCCACTCACTTTATCCCCATTTCCGCCGCGGCAGGCTACAACATAACCAAAAATGCGCCCGAGCTGCCCTGGTATTCGGACCTCACGGTGCTTCAGGCGCTTGACAGCTTCACTGAAACCCTGCCGCCCGATAATCTGCCGTTTCGTATGTGGGTACAGGATGTTTACAAGTTTACAGTCAGCAGAGATGAACGCAGGGTTATTGCCGGTACGGTTTCATCGGGTGTGCTTAATGTCGGCGATGAGGTTATGTTTATGCCGTCGGGCAAAAAAACCACGGTTAAGTCAATCGAAGGCTTTAATGAGCCGCAGAAAACGAGGGTGAGCGCGGGCTACGCCACAGGCTTCTGTATGGCGGAGCAGATTTACGCAAAGCGCGGCGAGCTGATATCCGTTATCGGTCAAGCTCCGCCGAAAACCGCGGGCAGGGTAATCGCGTCAGTCTTTTGGCTCGGTCGCGAGCCGTTAACCTTTGAAAAAAGCTATAAGCTCAAAATCGGTTCGGCGCAGGTCGGCTGCCGCCTTGAAAGAATCATGGGTGTTCTTAACGCCGCGACGCTGCACAGCATGAATAAAGATTCCGTTGAGCGCCACGAGGTCGCGTCCTGCGTTTTGCGCCTTGACCGCCCCATAGCGTTTGACATTTCGGGCTGCTCGCCTGATACCTCGCGCTTCGTTTTAGTGGATGACTACGAAATATCAGGCGGCGGTATTATAACCGATATACCGGGCGGGAGCGAAACTGATGAGCGGCTTATGCGCCGCAACATTAAATGGATAACCAGCAGCATCACCGCGAATCAGCGCGCCGAATATTATGGGCAGAGCGCTCGACTGATTATCATTACAGGCAAAACCGCCACCGATAAAAAAAGCATCGCCCGTCAGCTCGAGAAAGCGCTCCTTGACAGCGGCAAAATAGCCTATTATTTAGGTCTCGGCAATCTGCTTTACGGCGTGAATTCTGACATAAAGAGCGAAAACTCAATGTATGCCGCCGGGGAGCGCGCAGAGCATATCCGCAGACTCGGCGAGTTTGCAAACCTCATGCTCGACGCGGGAAATATCCTTATTGTGACGGCAAACGAGCTTGATTTTGACGAGCTTGATACCTTGCGCAGGACTGTTTCGGTTGAGGAAGTGACCTCGGTTTGGGTTGGCGAAAGTATTAATTCCCCTCGTGACTTCGATTTATGCTTTAATGAAACAGACGATGTCGCGGGAAAGCTTGCGCAAATGATTTTGCAGGCTGAAGAATCATAAAAAGTTAAAAGCAGTGCGGGTTTGTTACCGATTGGCAGCAAACCCGCACTTTTTATTTACACATTATATAGCCGTTCATCGTTAAGTGAAACCCGTTCGCCGCTTTGGTATGAAAGGTAGCAGGCGAGCACCATTCGAAGTGAGTCGCGCCCCTGTCTCGCCGTGCATATTGCCTCGCGTTCGCCGCGAAGGAATTCGGCAAGGGGCTTACTTTGGTCGCATATACGCTCCCATTGGCTATTCGGCAAAGGAATTTCGCTTGCGCGCCAATCGGTTTCGCCCTCAATGAACCACTTGAGCGAGGGCATATTATGCGGCAAACGAAGCGACGGTCCGTCACCGCCGTATTGTTGCAAAGCTCCCTTTTCAAAATAGCCCTCCGCGGCAATTTGCGCGGCGGAGCAGCTGGCGCAAAATGAAACCTCGGCTATCATACCGCTCGAGTAGGCGAAAAGCGCAACGCCCAGGTCGTTTTTAACCCTTGGCGTGTGGAGGGTAGACATTTCGCACATCACTGTTTCGGGCACGCCGAAAAGAAAGTTCAAAAGGTCCGCGGGGTGAGCGGCGTCATCGGCAAAGATATCGCGGTTAAGCTGTGCATTTGCATGCCAGGTGTTGCCGAAATTCTCATCAAGATGCATGCCGAGCGAATGACGGCGGCGAAAGTGATAAATTTTGCCCATATCGCCCGAGTCGATTAGATTCTTGACCTGCAGGTTAACCTTATCGCATCGCATTTGCCAGCCCATTGTGAAACGAACGCCGCTTTCCTCAACCGCGGCCACTATATCATCAGCCTGCTTGAGTGTGAGCGCCATTGGCTTATACAGAATTATATCCTTACCCGCCTTTGCCGCGGCAATGCAAAGCTCCGCGTGAAAAGCGGTTTCGCTTGTGATGACTACGGCGTCTATGTCCTCTCTTTTCAGCAGTTCTTCCGAAGAGCCCGACTGCTCAATTCCGAGAGTCCTGCAGCCGTTCTCGCGGCGCTGAATATCTCTATCCCAGCCGCATATAACCCTTACGCCGTAAATTTCGGGATTATTTGCCCATTTGCCGCAAAAGCCCGAGTAATGGCCGTGCGCGAAGCCGAGTATGCCGACATTAATCATAAAGCTCACCTCCGTATAAGGGTATATCTTTCTTCCCTCAGCTCCTTGACAAGCTGCTCAGTGGTAATAACCTCGTTTTCAAAAACGACTCCGCCCTTCGCGAGATGGTTCGGGCAGTGGTAATCCGAGCCTGATATTTTTTTGAGGTCGTATCTATCTGCCCAAAGGTCGGCAAATTCGTTTCTGTCCTTTGCCGTGCCGCCGTTCCAGACCTCAACGCCGTAAAGCTTTGATGGGTCGGTAACGGTCATATCGTTACGAAACGGGTGCGCCTGGTAAACGAGAGCGTCTGATGGCAGTATTTTAAGGAAGCTGTCGAGCTTCATCGTGTTAAGCAGGGGTGAATCATATAAAAAATCCTCGTCGATGCCGTAAACGAGATAGTCGTTAATTGTGCCGTCAAAGCGCAGTTCGATGCCCATAAGGATATTAATGCCTATTTCGTCGCCCTTCTTTTTTGCGGCTCGGTAGCCGCGCAGGTAATAGTCGATTATTTCTCGGTGGCTCGCGCCGTCAAGCACATCCTTGTACCATTCAAGCGAAAGAGAGAAAAAATGGTTGGTTATGACCATACCGTCGTAGCCCGCTTCTTTATAGGCGGCAACAATGTCGGGCGCGTCTTGAGTGACGACAATATCATTCTCTCTTGTGTGTGTATGCAGTTCATAAATCATGTATTATCACTCCCTGCAAAACATACTACAGCAAAGACGATGAAAAATCAAACAAATTGTAAAACAGTTGTAAAACAGTTGATTATTTATTCCTGTTATATTACAATGTTATGGAATATTATAGAATCGTGAGGTGCGTTTATGATTAAGCTTGGTGTTAACAGCGTGCTCTTCAAGCGTTTCTCATTCCGTGAGGCTGCCGAGGCTATCGCCGCGTGCGGCTATGACGGAGTTGAGATTTCCGCAATTGAGGGGATGTGCGAGCATCTTTGCCTTGACAAGTGGAAAATGCAAAAATCGGAGCTCCTCTCCATAACAGGCGAGTATAATCTGCCGTTTCTGTCAACCGAGGTTGCGTCACGCGACCGTGAAAGATTGCTCAAGGCCTTTGAGGCGTGTGCCGAGCTGGGCATTCCCGTGGCGAATATCGGCTCCGGCGGCGCGAGCGGGGATGAGGACAGCGTCAAAGAAGCTATTGAAATTATCTCACGCCTTGCCGAGGATGCGGCATCCTTCGGAGTGTCGCTCTGCGTTAAGGCTCATGTCGGCGCGGCAATTCACGACACCGAAACAACCCTGCGCATGGTGCGCGAGGTCAACAACCCCAAGGGGCTCGGCGTTGATATGGACCCGAGCCACATCCACAGGGCGGGGGAGAACCCGGCGCTTGAAATCGGCAAGGTTATTGCTGCCATGAAGCACATTCATATCCGTGACTGCAAGGGCAATGGCCCGTCACCGGGCGAGCCCGCGCTTCAGGCGTGCGGCAGGGGCGATATCGATTTATACGGCTATTTCGCCGCGATGGCAAATGCCGCCTATGACGGCCCCGTCTGCCTTGAGGTTATCGGCCCCGACCAAAGCATGGCAAACGCCTGCGTTATAGCGGCGGAGAGCTACGGCTACATGAATGCGTGCCTTAAGAAGCTGGGAGTCAGATAATAGGGGGGTTATTATCATGGAGAAGGATAATGCTTTAATGCGGATTCTGGGGAACAAATACTTTTGTTTGTTCTGGCACCTGTTTGCGGTTGTCTATATCACATGGTACGGCACCTTCCCCAACTGGGCGAGCGATGTTACGTTTCAAGCAACCGCAAGTCAGATAGGTCTTGACTTCCCCTGGCACTTCAAAATGTGGGGCATATTCGCGGCGTTTTCGCTGCTGATCAACATTACCTATATGTTCAGGCGCTATAATTATGAATCAAAGATCGCAAGGCGGCTTATGTATATCGGCTGCGGATGCATTATGATAACCATCAACATCCCCTCAACCGAAATTATGAGCCTTCAGCTTGTCGCCCACTGGAGCACAGCACTGCTCTTTGCCGTGCTAAACGCGGCTGCGGTAGGTATGTTTCTGCTTCATAATATCAAAAAGAGCAAAAAGGTTCTCGCAACCTTCATTATGTTTGCATCGATGTGCGCGATGATGATAATTCTGCTCATCGCCTTCGGCAAAAACGGCGCTATCGAGAGTATTCCGATTTGGGGCGCTTATCTTGTGCTTTTCCTGATGAATTTCACCAACGCGTACGAGAAGGACTTAAACGGCGAAAAGGCCGTTTATGATAAAAAAGAAGCGGCTAAAGCCGCCGTTGAATAACAAGGAGAAAATATTATGGCAAAGAATAAACCGAATATTTTGCTTTTCGGCATTGATTCCCTGCGCAGCGACCATATGAGCCTTTACGGCTACAACCGCCTGACCACGCCGCATATTGATAAGTATATTCAGGATGGCGGCATCGCTTTTGATAATATGTTCAGCCCCTCCGTGCCGACAACACCCGGCTACGCCTCAATGCTTACAGGCTTCGACTGCTTCGGCACCGACTGCGTTGCTCTGCGCCACGAGGGACCGCTGATTGATTCAATCAAAACCCTGCCCGAGGTGCTTCGCGAATACGGTTATAAGACAACCTGCGTCGGCTTTAACGGCAACGCGGGCTCACGCGGATTTGATAAATACATAAAGTATGAGGATTGGTCACCCGAAAAGGCCGAGAGCATGAACGGCGCTGTTATCCCCGAGCTTGAGCGCCTTTCACAGGGCGATGAACCGTGGCTGCTGTTTATGCGCCATATGGACCCTCACAGCCCATATTACACGAAGAAGCCCTTCGACCGCCTGTTCTACGGCGGCGACGAGTTTGACCAGAGCAATAAATCCTTAAAGCCCGTTTACGAATTCAAGCCCTTCCGTGATTATTTCCTCACCTGGTTCCCCGAGGGCTGCACCGACGCTGAATATATCGTCGCTCAATATGATGGCTCTGTTGCCTATATGGACACCTGCATTAACCAGATTCTCGAGCGCCTTAAAGCGCTTGGCGTTGAGGATGACACAATTGTTGTTTTCGTCTCCGACCACGGCGAAACTCTTTATGACCACGACTGCTACTTTGACCACCACTCGATATATGACAATGTTCTCAATGTACCCTTTGCTTTCAAATACAGCGGCTTCAATTATGAGGGGCATCTTGATGACATCTGCCAGCTTAAGGATGTTATGCCGACCCTGCTTTCACTTTGTGGGATTGACAGCGGCATAAAGTTTGACGGGCGTGACCTTACAAAGGCAATCACCGGCGAAGGCATTAAGCAGGAGAGCGAGATGTATATCACCGAGGCGACTTGGATGCGCAAGCACGGCTGGCGCACACCGGAATGGAAGCTGATTATAGCTTTAGAGCCTGATTTCCATTTCAAACCCGCCGTTGAGCTGTATAATCTCATTGATGACCCGACTGAGTATAACAATATTGCTGATAAAGAGCCCGAGGTTGTGAAATTCCTCACCGAGCGTATGCTTAAGCATATTGAGAAACGCGAAAAAGAGACGGGCAGAACTAACCCGATATATACAAACCTTAACTGGAACGGATTGGGAAGACCGTTTGAATCCTCAGAGGAGGCCTACAATAAGCTTCATATAGGCGACCCTGAAGCGGCAAAAAGACTTCAGGCGAAGCTCGCCGAGCTTGGCGTTGATGACTAAAAAGAAGGTAATTTTATGCAAAGAACCTGCGTAATAGGCATGGGGCACATCGGCAACAACCATGCCACCGCATATACCCAGTGCCCCGAGGCGCAGCTCGTCGGCGTATGTGACAAGGATATTAAGCGGGCAAGCTTGGCGGGCGAGAAGTACGGTGTTCCGTATTTTCTCTCTGCACAGGAAATGCTAAGAGAATTGAAGCCCGATATTTGCAGCATAGCGACCGGCGGCTTCGAGTATTCGAGCGACCACTACGAGCCGACTCTGCAGGCATTTGAGGCGGGCTGCCATGTGCTTGGCGAGAAGCCAATATCAAACGATTTGCGCCACGCGGCTGACATGGTGCGTGTCGCGAAGGAAAAAAATCTTTGCTACGGTATCGACCTTAACCACCGCTTTACTCCTGCGGCAAGGCAGGCGAAGCAGTGGCAAAATGACGGCAGAATCGGTGAGCTTCTTTTCTGCAATATGTCGTTGTGGATTGGCAAGTTCGGCGATTTTGAAACCGAATTTTATCACCTGAAGGCGCTCAACCCTCACAGCGTCAACATCATGCAGTATTTCTGCGGCGCTGTTAAAGAGGTTTCGTGCTTTGCCGAGAAGGCAAGCGGGCGAAGCATATATTCAACAGCGAGCGTTAATATGCGATTTGAATGCGGGGCTGTGGGGCACCTGACAAGCTCTTATGATATTAAACGCGGTCACCCCATGGAGCGCTGCGAGGTCGCGGGGGTCGATGGCAGGCTTGTTTTTGAGGATATGTGGCGCGAGGCGGTGCTTTACCCTTCAGAATCATGGGTTAAAGAGGTTTACACAAATCCTGTTTTTGGCGGTTATGGCGGGTTTTACGACACATTCAGGGATAGAATCCATTCCTTCGTGCATCAGGTTGAAACCGGTGTAAAGCCTGATGATATCGATGGCAGCGGTATTGAAGGACTTGAGGCATCAAGAGTTATTCACGCGGCAATTAAATCTATAAATGAAAACGGCGCGGTTATTAACGTCGCGTCGGTTACAGAATAAGGAGGAAAGTTTTATGGCAAATTCACCTCTCAAGGTAGGCGTCGTAGGTATGGGCGGAATCGGAAACACTCACGCGGGGTGTCACAAGGCGGATGACCTTGCCGAGCTTGTTTGCGTATGCGACCTTATAAAAGAAAAGGCAGACGCCGCAGCGGAGAAGTTCGGCGTTGAGGCGTTTTACAGCGTTGATGAAATGCTCAAAGCCCATCCCGAGCTTGATATTGTTGATGTTACAACAAGCGGCTTCGAAAACGGCAGCTGGCACTTCACACCCGTTATTCAGGCGCTTGAAGCGGGCAAGCACGTTTTGACCGAAAAACCGATTTCTAACGATATTTTTGAGGCGCGCGAGATGGTTGCCTTCGCCGCAAAAAAGGATCTCTACCTTGGCTGCAACCTTAACCACTTCTTCTCCGAGCCTGCAGACAAGGCGAGGGAATACATAGCGAACGATAAAATAGGCGAGCAGGTATACTGCATTAATAAGGTCGGCTTTAACGGCAGCGCGATAAACCCCTCGCTTATTGACAAGAACTCCCGCTGGCAGATGCCTTATTCCCACGCGAAGGCATTCCTTACCCATCCGTTCTCTGTTATGCGCCATTTTTGCGGCAATGTTACGCATATTCAGGCGTTTATGGATAAGCCCGGTGTTCGCCGCCAGAGCGGTGACCTGATGCTTTCGATTCAGAGTGTCCATATGCGCTTTGAGAATGGCTGCGTTGGCTACCTGCTTTCACAGCGCGGCGATGCGCATTTCGGGCTCGGCGGATGGTGGAGCTTTGAGCTTGCAGGCACAAAGGGCACGTTCTGCATTGAGAACTGCGTTGAGCAGATAACCTATTGGACCAAGGATGAGGAGCCCGTGATTACGAACACCGGCGTTACCGATTTTGGCGCAACCTTCCCGATTCGTATTCACGCTTTTCTTGAGGATGTTACTAACGGCGTGCCGAAGGATCACCTTCGCGCAAGCGGACGCGACGCGCTGGCAACGATGGAATATATTTTTGCCGCTATTGATTCATATGAGTCGGGCGGGGAGATAGTCCGCCCGCACGCCCTGCCGCCATATCACGGCGACGTCAGCATTATTCACTAAAGAAGCAAATATTAAAGGAGAATTTGTTACCGTTCAGGTAATAAATTCTCCCTTTTTGGTATGTAGCTGAAAAATAGCGGATCCTATTTTATCGCTTTGAATTTATCAAGGTTTTCCATTCCCATTTGGCGCGTACCGTTTTCGATTTCATGTATAAGATTAGTTACCATATCGTTATACGGAGTTTTTACATTATAGCGCCGACCATATTCGCATACTATGCCGTTGACAGCGTCAATCTCGCTTTTGCGCCCGAGCTGCAAATCATTTATCATGTCTGAAAGCGGCAGCCGGTGCTTATGAAGCTCATACTCAAGCACCTTATGAATACGCTTGCGCTGGAATTCACTTGTAAAGTAAAAATGCTTTACAACATCTTTGCCCTGAATGTTTCCTATTTTTATCTTTGCGGCATTGGCAACATCAATACATTCCTTTAGGATATACTGCGCACAGTATTCCGCAAACTTATCATCGATAATGTCACCATAGGAGCATTTAAGAAGCGATGACATACCGCTGAAGGCGCAGTAAACCATAAGCCTTGCCCAGCGCATACCAAGATAATCGTCTTCAATATCAACTCTGCCGGGGCAAACAAGCTCGAGCATTTTCTTAACCTCAAGAAGCTTGTCGTCGCGCTCGCCGTTCATCCGGCTCAGCACAAAGGTCATTCCGTCCGGCTCGCTGGTCAGTTCAACCACACCGGGCGCACGCTGGGTAGCGCCCCAACCGACCCCGCAGCCCATAACCCGGTCTTTGCCTACAACCGCCGCAATTGAAGGCTCAGGAATACCGGTTTGCATCGAGCAAATGATGCTGTCCTTTGTAATGAAGGGCACAAGACCGTGCAAAACAGTTTCGTTATGAAGCTGCTTTGTCAACAGAAAAACCAACTCGTATTTTGCTTCGATTTTGTCGGGTGTCAGCGCGTGAACGGGCACTGTGAAATTGACAGTGCCTGTAATCTTTGCGCCGTTTTTGTTTAGCGCATCAACATGTGCTCTGTTGCGGCTGATAAGGTCAATATCAACACCTGCTTTAGAGACATATGCGCCGATAACTGTTCCCAGTGCTCCTGCACCGTAGATTGCAGTTTTCATAAAATCCCCTCTCATTCAATTTCAAAAACGCGCTTCAATAGTATCCTTATAAAATCTAATAATTTGCAGATACTATTCAATCATATTATAGCATGTTCAAAAATAATTTCAACTGTTTTCTTAAAGTATTTATACATAAAATTACAACAATTTATAATTTTATTATAAAAATTATACAAAAATCGACAACATTTTTATATTAAGACTTATTTTATAAAATAAAAAAAGGACTCGGATTCAATACTGAATCCGAGTCCTTTAAAACAGTTTAGCCGATAAGATTACCAAGACTGAACTTTGCAAATATACCGCGGAAGAACTTAACGATTTGCTGCCAGAAGGTCATCTGAGCTTTGCATTCAATTGAGCTGCTGCAGTCAATAACAGTACCATAGCCGTCAGTAATATCTTCGCCCGAGGATGTGACCGCTTTTGCAGTTACGGTGATTTTACCGTTACCGATTGCCGTAACCGTGCACTTTGTAGCATCAAACGGGTCTTGTACAACGGTTGCTACATCGGGGTCGGAACATACCCACTGTATAGCGAAATTGCCGAGGTATTGAACGCTGCAGGTAAGATCAAAGGTGCTTTCTTTATAAACCGCCGTTGTGACCTCTGCCGGGTTCATGGTTACTATCGGAAGCGCGGGGAGAATCTCTGTGGTAGAGACTGAGCATACACTGCAGATGTGGTGGCGGCTGCCCGCGACGCCGTAGGTGTTATTACTGTCTACAATCCATTCGCCAAAGCTGTGACCCAAAGCGGGAACAACCTCTTC
>CAYUXK010000002.1:80812-82472 GCA_964448835.1 uncultured Clostridium sp.
ACAAATGAATCCGTCGAGAAGCCCGCGGCTTTAACCGTTGGGGGAACATGAACATAAGTGGTAAGATTCGCGCAGTCAGAGAAAGCTCTGGATTTTATGGTAACGGCACTGCTAAGGATAACATAGCTTGTCGCAGTGTTGCCCGAGGGATATTGAATAAGCACAGAACCGTCCTTGTTATAAAGAGCGCCGTATCTGTCACTCTTATAATTAGCGTTATCGGCCTCAACAGTTATCGTCTGGAGATTTTTGCAGGATTCAAAGGCATAAGCTTTAATCTCGGTTACGTCTTTACTGATTGTATACGCTGTAGCAGCGGAAGAGGCGGGGAATTTAATGAGAACGGTCTGGGCTTTATTATAGAGAACGCCGCTGGCGTCGCTCGAGTAATTCGCGTTCGCGGAGTCAACCGTTATGCTCTCAAGCGAGGTGCAAAGGTCAAATACATGATAGTAATCTGTTTCGGTAACGAGACCTATGCTTATAACAGACGCGGGGATTGCAATACCGGTTAATTTGCTGCAGTTATAAAAAGCCTCTGCGCCAATGGTGCTAAGATTACTGCCCGCTGCAATGGTAAGTGTCTGAAGGCTTGTGCAGTTTTTGAAAGCTCTGGCTCCAATGGCGGTAACACCGGCGGGCACAAGTATGCTTTCGAGGCTTGAGCAGTCAGCAAAATAATCATCGCCAATGCTTGTGATTCCATCAGGCAGGTTAACGGATACTAAATCTGTGCAGCCTTTAAAGGTCAGCTTGCCGAGGGTTAAAAGACCCGCGGGCAGAGAAATGGTGGTCGCGCTTGAGCAGTCGGTGAACGCATAGTCGCCTACGGCTGTAACGCCCGCAGGAAGAACAACGCTCTCAAGCGAAGAGCAGCCATTGAAAACCCAGTCGATAACCGTGGTAAGGACGCTACCGTCAGCGAAGGTAACCTCGGTAAGTGATTTGCAGTTCTCAAATGTACCTGACGAAAGTGTGGTGACGCCGGCGGGTACATTAAACGATGTAAGGCCGCTTGCGGAAAAAGCGCACGCGCCGATAGCTGTAACGCCAGCCGGCAGGGTGATTCCGGTAAGCTTTGTGCAGCCGAAAAACGCGTAGCCGCCGATTTTAGTCAGAGCGCTTCCCGCGGCGAAATTAACGCCTGAAAGCGAGGCGCAACTCGCAAACGCGAAGTTGCCGA
The DNA here is from genome assembly GCA_964448835.1 of uncultured Clostridium sp. Taxonomy (GTDB): domain Bacteria; phylum Bacillota; class Clostridia; order Oscillospirales; family Acutalibacteraceae; genus CAG-177. The sequence goes on from CAYUXK010000002.1 coordinate 81,996, forward strand.
TGCTTGTAACTCCCGCACCGATTTCAATTGACTCGACCTTGATGGTTTTTGAGTTGCCGGTACCGTAATGGTAATTATACCAGGGGGCGGCAGATGCTTTCGCGTAGTCCTTCATCTTGCCCGTGCCCGCGATGGTAAGGGTGTTTGAGCTATCGTCAAATGTCCATGTGAGGTTCAATCCGTCGACATTGCCACCGCATGTGCCATTAACAGTTTCAGCGTTTGCAACAATGAAAAGACCGGTGAACGGAGCGATGCTCAGCGCCATAATTGCTACAAGGAAAACAGCGACAAGTTTTTTTAAGTGATTACGCATACAAAGACCTCCAAGTATTTAAAATTTTTATTTAATTATATTTCAACCCGGCGAGGATATTTTGAACACCGAAGAGCCGAGCAAACTATAAATAACTGACACAACATCAGTATCATCAAACATTATGTCATAAAATAGTATAAAAGTCAATGAGATATTTA
>CAYUXK010000003.1:0-11529 GCA_964448835.1 uncultured Clostridium sp.
AATCTATATATAAGGAGGATTTTATGAAAAGATTGATATGTATTTTCCTGATAGTTGCTTTATTGCTTGGCTGTGGGGCGCCTGTTTACGCGGCTGAAAGCGTTAACCCGCCGATTGTGGCTCAGGCGGTCGATGAGGACGCGCTGCCGTTTGTACTGGTGCGCGGCATGGATTTTATGGGGCTTCGTTATGACTGCGGCACCGAGAACGAGCGCAGCGTTTTAGGCGAAATCACCGTTTCGGGTGTTGTCGGCACACTGTTCAAGGCTCTTTTTACCTCCTTAGTGAATTTCGATAAAAAAGCAGGAGTTCAAACAATTATTGATTACGCCTATGATATTCTTAAGGGCTTTTCCTGCGATAAGGACGGCAGCTCTCTTTATGATAATGTCAGCTGCAATAAATATCCGCTTGCCGTCAGTAATTATCCTGACGCGGGCTTCGAAAACGAGGTTCTTAACGAGCTCGGTATTGTACGCACCTCAATGGAAAAGCTCGGTGCGCAGAATACATATTATATAAATTATGACTGGCGTATGAATCCTCTTGATGTTGCTGACGAAATAAACGAGGTTATCAACCGCGCCTTAGCCGACAGCGGCAAAAGCAAGGTTAACCTTGCCTGCGCAAGCATGGGCGGCGTTATGACTGTTGCTTACCTGACAAAATACGGCGGCTCAAAGCTTGATAAGTGCATCTTCCTTTCCTCAACTTTCAACGGCGCATATGTTACGGGCGATTTGTTCAAAGGCAACGTCAACTTCGGCGCAAGCGAGGTCACAGCCTTCGCGCAGTCAATGCTCGGGGAAAACAAAGGTCTTTCCGTTCTGATTACAGTGCTCGATAAAATTGGCGCAATTAAGGGTATAACAAAGCTTCTTAATCAGTTCGTTGCGAATAACAAGGATGAGGTGTTTGACCAGCTTCTTACGCCCTGCTTCGGTTCAATGCTTTCGCTTTGGGCGTTAACCCAACCCGACGATGTGCAGCCTGCGATGGATTATTTGTTTAGAAATAATAAAGACGAATATGCATCTCTTATCACAAAGATAAACGAGCTTAAAAGCATGATGCTTTCACGCGATGCTATGCTGCGCCAAATGAGCGCCGACGGGCTTAAAATTTCAGTTGTTTCAACTTATAACAACCCGCTAATACCCGTGTATGAGCACTCATATGTCAACGGCGACGGTACACTTGAGAGTAGGTTTATGACGGGCGGCGCAACAGTTGCCGATTACGGCAAGACCCTCGGCGATGATTATGTCAGTCCCGACCCCGCCTATGTTTCGCCGGATAATATAGTTGATGCCTCTACCTGTCTTTTCCCCGATAATACATGGCTTATCAAAGACGGCCCCCATGTTGGGTGCAGCTACGGCACAGATATGTCTGACTTCCTTTTCTGGATGCTCGAATATGAAGGAAGACCAACCATTCACAGCAATGACAGATACCCGCAGTACATGCTTTCGAGCAATGATCAGGAGCTGCGTTTATGGGACGCGGTGCCGGTTTATAACTGATTGTCAGATAAACTAAATTAGGAGTTTTAAACATGAAAAAACAATTAAAGCGTATTATCAGCGTTGTTCTTGTGCTTTCGCTTGTGCTTTCGGCAGGTAGCTCTGTATATGCCTATCCTGCGGTTCAGGATGAAATCGGCGATATCTCGCGCGGCAAGGCAATTGTAAATGCCTTTGGAGTAGTTGCCGACGCGCTTATTATCGGCGTTGCCCGCATGTTCCCGTCAGTCGATTGGCCCGATATTGAGGACTATCAGAGCGAGAATTTCTATACCGGCACATCAAGCTTTAAGACCGGCTATCAGCAGGGCGATGTTTGGTACGCGGGCTACGGCTCAAGGAGCATTGTGCCCGATGATCTGGCTGAGCGCGGCTATACTGTCGCAGGCGAATTCCACATAACGCAGGAGCTTTGCTACGATATGCTTGAGGGCGACGACCAGCGTGTTAACGCGGTTGCGCTCAAGGTCAACCAAAACGGTGAAACGGTCATATTTGCTTCAATTGACGGCTTCGGAATGACAAGCACCAATGTGCGCCGTATCCGCGAAAGACTTGAGGATTTCGCCGAGCAAAATAACATTGTCAGCATTAATGTTACAATGTCGCACGCTCACTCCTGCATCGACACCCACGGGCTTGGCGCGAGCATACTCGGGCTAGTCGGTGACAGTATACTGCGCGGATTGTTGAAGCCCCTGTCGATTTTCGGCTATAAGTACGAAAAAGAGAGCACAGACGATGCTTTCATGGAGCTTGTATACTCTCAGGCACAGGCCGCGGTTACTGAAGCTGTTAACTCTATGAAGCCCGGAACTATGAGCTTTGCTTCATATGATATCAGCGATATGGTTTACGATAAGCAGCTTCCCGATGTATGCGACAGGAATGTTAATCGAATTAAGTTTGTTCCCGTTGATACAAACGCGAGGGAAATATGGCTTGTTAACATGGGCGTTCATCCCGTGCGTATGGGCGGCAAGGGCGTTGCAAGCTCCGATTACCCGGGTGCTCTCGTTCGTTATGCGTCGGAAACTCAAAACGCCGATGTAGCGTTTTATCAGGGCGCGCAACTTGCCATCACCCGCGAGGAATCGGTGCTAAAACTTGATGAGGACGCTCAATATAATGCCATTACCGACGAGGCGGAAAAAGCTTTTTATGCCGTTTGCGCCTACGCCAAAGAAATTGTAACTCGCATGTCGGGCACTCCTGTTGAGTCCTTCCCGATTGAGCCTATTCTCAACATCCGCCACACGGAGTTTAACTTGGGCGTTGATAACAGTCTGCTGCTGCTTATTTCAAAGCTACAAATGATTAACAACATCGTTGTTAATACATCTTGGGATTTCACAGACGCCCGCATTATTACAGAGGTCGGCTACTGCGAACTCGGCAGCAACCTTGCCATCGGCATGATGCCGGGCGAGCTTGACCCCGAAATTGCTTTCGGCGGCACACGCACGGCAGCGGAAAGCTGGAACGGTACGGATTGGCAGTTTGCTCCATATAAAGATATGGTCGGCGGAAGGAAGCTTATTATGTTCGGAATTACAAATGACCAGATAGGCTACATTGTGCCTGATAACGATTATGCCCACGCTTTCGCCAGCCTTTTCCAGGACCAAATCGGCGGCAGCCGCAACAAGCATTATGAAGAAATGATTTCACTTGGCTCTAATACCGCCTCGGGTGTGGCGCAGGCGTTTTCTGACACGGTTAATTCCACAAAACAGTAATAATAAAGTAAAGGAGTATCCTCATTGTGTTTAAAAGATTAATCAGCGTATTTCTCGTACTTGTTTTGGCGGCCACTTGCCTTAGCGTAGGCGCTTATGCCGCTGATACAGCAACTCTCAGATTCGGCGATGACGGCAAATTTGTCATTATGCATATTTGCGACTGCCAAGACAAATACCCCGCGAGTACAACCATGCTTACTTTTATAAATGAAACTCTCGAAAAATATCAGCCCGATCTTGTGATTCTCGGCGGCGATAACACCGTAGGGCCAAAAGAAACCAAGGCACAGGCAATTGAGGAGCTTGTTAAGCCCTTTGTTGACCACCAGGTTTATTTCACCCTTGTTTTCGGCAACCATGACCACGAGCAGGGTATGCTTGAGGGTGAATTGCTCACGCTCTATCAGCAATACGGCGGTCAGTATTGCCTTGCCTATGACGAGGTTCCCGAGCTTCACGGCACAGCAACCCACAGTCTGCCCATCTACGCTTCAAATTCCGACAAGGTTGCGTTTAACCTTTATATGTTTGATTCAGGCTCTTATGTTTATGACCAAAACAATGAAAATATCGGCTACGACTGTGTAAACGAGGACCAAATTGAGTGGTATAAAAATAACAGCGCTTCTCTCGCGCAGGCGAACGGCGGCAAGGTTCCCTCAATGTCGTTCCAGCATATCATCGTTGGCGAAATATATGATGAGCTTTTCTATGAGTCGCCTGTTTATATTGACAGCATTATGAGGCAGTTCAATGGTAAAACATATTCGTTCCTGCCGCGTCTCGGCAACATAAAAACGGGCTATATTTATGAGTTCCCGTGCCCGGGTTTCTATAACTTAGGTCAGTTTGACGCTTTTGTCGAGCGCGGCGATATGCTTGCAACCTTCTCGGGGCATGACCACACTAATAGCTTCACCGTTGAGCGACAAGGCATTGATATAGTCAACACGCCGGGCGCAACCTTTAACTCTTACGGAAATTTGGCTACTAGGGGATGCAGGATAATCACCTTGAATGAAAGTAATCTTTGGGAATACGAGTCCGAGGTCGTTACGACAGCTCAAATGGCATCGGTTGACGGCTCGGATATCCCGGACGATGGCGAGGTTTCGGCTTTTAGCGGCTATTTTGTGATGCTTATAAACCCGATGCTGTCGGTTATTGTGAAAATAATCGGCTTAATTGCAAGGTAAATAACAGTATAAAATAACGAGGAGATTTCTGCACCAATCAGTGACGAAATCTCCTCGGTTTATTATTTTTATTTAACTGTCGGCGAGAACCGTGCCTGAGAGCGTTCCTTCTTCAAGAATAATGCTATTTTCATAGAGATTTTGCATAATCTTGTCGTCGCTGCTCTTGTAATCGTTCAACGACGCGCGGGTGGAAACAATTAGCTCATACCTTACCTGTTTCTCATCATCGGTCAAACCATCTTTACTAAGCAGTATGCCGTACAGCTTATGCAGATCTTCGGCCGAATAATTGTTGTAACCTTCATATTTTGTGCCCATACCGAAAACTTTATTACCGTTTTCATTGACATAAAACTTAACTGAAAGGTTTGAATCGACTATAAATGCCGGAGGAGTTTTATCGCTCCAAATACGGTATGTTGTAATGTACCCCGCGGAGTTAACCTCGGCATATTCCTTTGTGGGGGGATTGTAGAAAAGGTATTTGTCGCCGGCCTGCCACTTTTGAACTTTCGTTGAGTTTGAAAGCAGAAGCGAGTTACAATAGGTGAGGTACTGGTCTTTTGTAATATCTCCGAATTCAGAGCCGTGAAGTTCGAATTGCTCGTTAAACAAAGATGTTGAAGCAAATTTATACGGATGCTGTTTAGGGTCATTTGAAAGAGTAAAAGGCGTTGTTGTTGAACCGCCGGAGCTGCGTCTTGTTGTCTCACCAGGGGCTGTGCTTATTGGCTCGCCTGTAACGGGATCCGATGGATTAAATTGAGTGGTGGTCGCCTTGACGGTCGTGGACTTCACCGTGGTTCTGCCCGCAAGCGCCTGACGCTTAGTTGTGGCCGCGACGGCGGACGAGGATGGAGCTTTGGATGTTGTCGCCAAGGGTTCCTTCTTTGTAGTTCCCGCTGCTTTTGTTGTAGTAGCCTTTACGGTAGTCTTGGCAGCTGTGGTTTTTTCTGAAGCGGCTGTGGTGCTCGCTTCTTTTTTTGTTGTTTTAGCGTCTGTCAGGGTTTCTATGTCGGAAGGGGTCTGAATATCATCCGGCGTTTGAACATCCCCGGGTGTTTGAACGTCACCGCCATGCAAAAAGTTAGAGGCAAGAACGGTTTTTGAAATTAAAAGCCAAGAGCCTATAGCTATGAATATAATAGCAACAATGAACGGAATCCACTTTTTCACTCCAAAGTTCCCCTTTCGAAAATACTGCCTAAAGTTATTTGCCGACCTGCTTTTCAATATCCGCGAGCGATGTCTCTCTCGGCTTGCCGCCTTTTGTCAAGAAACAGCGTGTGCCCAAACGAAAAATATGTATATCGTTGGAGGCTGAATCCGAAAAAACATTTTCGTATTGCGCCCCGGGCAGGGCTGTATTCAGCCGCGAAACCTTCTCAATATCCTTGCAGTTTTTGCCGTCAATCTTGCCTGTCTTTGGGTTCATTCTGGTCGCCACAAGCGTATGAACGCCGTATTTATTGCAAACGCCACGGAGCAAAAACTCGGGCGAAGCTGAGCAAACAACGGCAGGGTTTTTGCGGTTGACGGGTAAAAAGAACGGAAAAATATCTATTTCGCGCTTTGCCCAGAAGCCATCCGCCATTTTTTCTGCGTTTATAAAGCGTAAAAAAGTAAAGCACCTTCCCTTATATTTATCGCCGAAGCCCGCGAAAAACAGCGCAAGGCAAACGAGCAAATACGGCGCGATAACAATCAGCCAAGGTCTGCGAAGCAAACAGTAAAAGAGAAAACAAGTTTCGGAATCATAGGGAAAAACTGTCTTATCAAAATCATAAATGTCGAATTTCATAAACTACCGCCTAAAACGCGCAGATTGGTAACCTTAATTATAACCGTAAATTGTTCAACGGTCAAGAGTTTTTTGTTACGATTTAATTGAATAAAAATATATGAAAGTAATCTTGCATTTTCTAAAAGTTCTACTTGCATTTTTTTGTCCGTTGGTGTAGTATTAAGACAATATGGGAATTATTTTTTTAGAGGTGCGTTATGACAAAAATCTTCATTCAAAAAATTGACACCTTATATCCAAAGCTGTCAAAGGGACACAAAAAGATTGCAGATTATATTAAGAGAAATTATGATAAATCGGCATTTATGACCGCCGCCGCTCTTGGCGAGCAGGTGGGCGTGAGCGAATCCACAGTGGTGCGCTTGGCTACCAAGCTCGGCTATGACGGGTATCCTGAGCTTCAGCACCATTTGCAGGAGATGGTAAAAAACCACCTCACAAGTGTCCAGAGGATGGAAGTCGCCGCCGGCCGTTACAGCGGTGAGGATATGATTGATAAGGCATTCCTCGCGGACATCAATACCATTAAAGAAACACGAGAGAGTGTTTCGCGAGAGGCCTTCGCCGGCAGCGCGCACGCTATTAACGAAGCGCGCAAGATTTATATTCTTGGCGTTCGTTCAAGTGCTTCACTTGCAAGTTTCGCGGCGTTTTATTTCAATTTTGCTTTTGATAATGTTGTGCTTATTGATACCTCGAGCGCAAGTGAAATATTTGAGCAGATGTACCGCATAAATAGCGAGGATGTGTGCATTGCAATCAGCTTCCCGCGTTATTCAAACCAAACCGTAAACGCGTTGAGCTTTGCCTCCGACAGAGGAGCGACCATTATATCAATAACCGACGGCGAGTCGTCGCCTATTGCGTCATTAGCAACTTATCTGCTCACGGCAAAGAGCAGCATGGTTTCATTTGTTGATTCTCTTGTGGCACCGCTGAGCCTGATTAACGCGCTGATTGCCGCCGCGGCTGATAAAAAGCGCAGCGAGGTTCACGAGAATCTCAAGGCCCTTGAAGAAATATGGAGCGAATATCAGGTGTACCAAACCAACGAGGGGGACAGTTGATGACCGATGTGCTCGTTATCGGCGGCGGAGCAGCAGGGCTTACGGCTGCCGCGCGCGCGGCTTCGCTTGGGGCTAAAACAATTATACTTGAACGAAACGCCCGCCCCGCGCGAAAGCTGATGATAACAGGTAAGGGGCGCTGCAATGTCACTAACGCCTGTGATTCCCTGCAGGAGCTTGCGGCCAATGTTCCGGTTAACGGCAAGTTCCTTTATGGCGCGTTTTCACGCTTTATGCCGCGCGATGTGATGGCGATGTTTGAGAGCGTGGGTGTGCCGCTGAAGGTTGAGCGCGGCAACCGTGTGTTTCCGCTTTCCGACAAAGCGTCTGATATAGTTGACGCTTTGGTGAAATACGCCGCCGAGAGCGGCGCGACTACCGTAACGGGCAGAGCAGTCAAGCTAATTACTGACGGCTCTGGGGTTACCGGTGTTGAAACCGAAAGCGGCGAAAAAATCACCGCAAAAACAGTTATAATCGCCACGGGCGGAATGTCTTACTCGCTTACAGGCTCAACGGGCGACGGGTATCGCCTTGCCGAGGGCGTTGGTCATACCATAACGCCGCTTAAGCCGTCACTTGTGCCGCTCGAGGCGCATGAGGGCTTTTGCAGTGAGCTTCATGGGCTTTCGCTGCGCAATGTCTCGCTGAAGGTGTGGGATACAAAAGCAGGTCGTGAAATCTATTCTGACTTTGGTGAAATGCTGTTTACGCATTACGGCGTTTCGGGCCCGATGGTGCTAAGCGCCAGCTCGCATATGCGCCAAATGGAGCGAGGGCGCTATAAGCTTTACATTGATTTGAAGCCTGCGCTGACTCACGAGCAGCTTGACGCAAGGATTCTGCGCGATTTTTCCGAGAATTTGAACCGCAATTTCATTAATTCGCTTAATTCGCTTTTGCCTAAGAAGCTGGTGCCTGTCATAGTGCGCCTTAGCGGCATACCAATGGGCATTAAGGTCAACCAGATAACAAAAGAGCAGCGCGCGGTGCTTGTCGAATTGTTAAAACATTTCACTGTCACCGTTACCGATTTTCGCCCCGTGGATGAAGCGGTTATTACATCAGGCGGCGTTGATGTTTCACAAATCAACCCCAAAACGATGGAGTCACGTGTTATTAACGGTCTGTTTTTCGCGGGCGAGGTTATCGATGTTGACGCCTACACCGGAGGGTTTAATTTGCAGATTGCGTTTTCAACCGGTTTTTTAGCGGGTGAGAGCGCTGCCGAAAGGAGTAAAGTTTTATGAGTAAAATCAACATTGCAATTGACGGTCCCGCAGGCGCGGGTAAAAGTACCGTTTCCCGCCGTGCGGCGGAGCTTCTCGGCTATATCTATGTTGATACCGGCGCGCTTTACCGCGCGGTGGGGATTAGCGCACTGAGGGCAGGCGTTGATACAAAAGACAGCGGCGAGGTTACGCGAATTCTGTCCGATTTAAAGGTTGAGCTTGTCTTTGTTGACGGCGAGCAGCGTGTGCTGCTTAACGGCGAGGATGTTTCCCGGGCAATCCGCACTCCCGAGGCCTCGATGGCCGCGTCGAATGTTTCCGCCATACCTGCGGTGAGGGCGTTTCTTTTTGATTTACAAAGGGACATTGCTCAAAAGAATAACTGCATTATGGACGGCAGGGATATCGGCACAGTCGTACTGCCAAATGCGCAGGTTAAAATCTTTTTGACCGCCGCGCCCGAAGAAAGAGCAATGCGCCGATACAAGGAGCTTTGCGGCAAAGGCACCCAGGTTAAATATGAAGATGTTCTCGCGGAAATGATTCAAAGGGATTATAACGATTCCCACCGTGAGATTGCTCCGCTCAAGCCCGCCGAGGACTCGACTGTTATTGACACAACTGGCATGAATGTTGAGCAGTCCGCGCAGGTCGTAATCGCCCATGTGAATGAGAAGCTGGCATAGGCAAAATTGTTCAAAGCTTCTCTGTAGGAATAAGTTTAAAACCGTGCTTTAAGGTAAATTTACTAAAATCGATTTACCTTGGCAGATAAGATAATTCAGGTCATTAACGACCTTTGGAGGCAGGGTATATTGCGAGTAATTCTCGGAAAAACCGCGGGCTTTTGTTTCGGTGTCAACCGTGCGGTGGAGCTGACATATGAGCTCGTTAACAAGGGCAAACAAGTTTGTACACTCGGACCGATTATTCACAATCCGCAGGTAATCGAAGACCTCGGCGCCAAGGGCGTGGTTTCTGTTCAAACGCCGGACCAGGTTCCCAAGGGGGCTACCGTTGTTGTGCGCGCTCACGGGGTTGGCAGGCAAACAATGAGCGAGCTTGAGGAAACCGGCGCCGAAATATGCGACGCGACCTGTCCCTTTGTCAGAAAGATTCATTCAATAGTTGCCGAAAAATCAGCTCCCGATATTCCCGTGCTGATAGCAGGCGATGCAAATCACCCTGAGGTTCAGGGAATAATGGGCTATTGCCGCGGTCAGGTTTTCACCTTCGCGAATCGCGGCGAGCTTGAGAATTTACTTGAATCCGCGTCATTTTTGTGTCGAACTAAATTAATCGTAGTATCTCAAACCACTTTTTCTCAAGAAGAATGGTCTTTTTGTAAAGAAAATATAAAAAGATACTGTACAAATGCAAATATATTTGATACAATATGCTTTGCTACTGCTCAAAGGCAGCGCGAAGCTGCCGAGCTTGCCGCTAAAGCGGATATGATGATTATTGTTGGCGGCAGGCACAGTTCAAACACGGCAAAGCTGCAGGAGATTTGCAGCAAAAGCTGTGAAACACATTTGGTGGAAAGAGCTGACGAGCTCTTAACCATAGATTTTTCCAAAGCCACCCTTGTGGGTGTGATGGCAGGCGCGTCAACGCCCGCCGCAATAATAAAGGAGGTACTTTTAGAAATGTCTGAGAATTTAAACGAAACCATCGAGCTTGAAGAAACTGCGGTACAAGAGGAAAACACCGCGGCAGTTGCTGTCGAGCAGGTAGAGGAGGTGCCTTCCGAATCAAAGTCATTTGACGAAATAGATTTTTCCGAGGCACTTGAAGCCTCGCTTAACAGTATGAGCACCGACCAAAAGGTCAAGGGCGTAGTCATGGGCTTCACCCCGAGCGAAATCCAGGTTGATATCGGCAGAAAGTACGCGGGCTTTGTTCCCATTGATGAATACAGTGCCGATGCTTCAGTTGACCCGTCAAAAGAGATCAAAATAGGCGATACCATTGATCTTATCATTATGAAGACCAATGATGCCGAGGGTACCGTGATGCTCTCGAAACGCCGCTTTGATGCGCAGAAGTCATGGATTGACGTTATCGAAGCAGAAAAAGACCAGCGCATTATGGAAGGCAAAGTTGTTGAGGTTATCAGGGGCGGCGTGCTTGTGTTGACGAATGGCGTACGCGTATTCATCCCGGCTTCACTTGCAACCGAGCGCCGCGACCAGCCCCTTGAGGAGCTGCTTAACACAAATGTCAAGTTCCGCATTATTGAAGTAAACCAGCAGCGCAGGCGCGCTGTCGGCTCAATCCGCGCTGTGTATAAGGACGGCAAAAAAGAAGCCTCAGAGGCATTCTGGGCAAACGCCGAGGTCGGCGCGAAATATCACGGAACGGTAAAATCAATGACCAGCTACGGCGCGTTTGTTGACATCGGCGGCATTGACGGTATGGTTCACATCTCTGAGCTTTCATGGAAGCGCATCAAGGATCCTTCAGATGTTCTTTCAATCGGCGATGAAATTGATGTGTACATAAAAGCCCTTGACCCCGAGAAGAAAAAGATTTCTCTCGGCTACAAGAATGAAACAGATAATCCGTGGGAAGTACTTAAGAAAAATTACCCGGTCGGCACGGTTCTCGAGACAGAAATCGTCGGCATGACCACATTCGGCGCTTTTGCCAAAGTTATCCCGGGCGTTGACGGTCTTATCCATATTTCACAGATTGCCGACCACCGAATCAATAAGCCGCAGGATGTTCTCAAAGTCGGTGAGCAGGTTACCTGCAAAATTACCGCCATTGATTTTGACAAAAAGCGCGTGAGCCTTTCAATCCGCGCACTTATTGAGCCTTCCGAGAGTACTGAAGAAGAGGCTCCCGCAGCTGAAGAAGCTCCGGCGGCTCAAGAAGCTCCCCAAGCAGAATAATATTAAATAAGCTATGGAACCGCCTGCTTAATGCAGACGGTTCTTGAGGGTTAATAGAGTGA
>CAYUXK010000003.1:11629-74484 GCA_964448835.1 uncultured Clostridium sp.
TAAGCTATGGAACCGCCTGCTTAATGCAGACGGTTCTTGAGGGTTAATAGAGTGAATATCAATAGAAGGAACGAGTTAAAGGGCAGCTTTTTCTGCATTGCTGCGTCGCTGATATGGGGCTTGTCATTTGTCGCACAGAAGGTCGGAATAGATAAAATTGACGCGTTCTCCTTTAACGGTATCCGAATGCTGCTCGGCAGTGCTGTGTTACTGCCTTTTGTTTTCCGCAATTATCGCAAAACCAAGGCCGCCTGCTCCAAAGAGGAAATGAAGGCGCGAATACGCCACTTTCTTATTGCCTCGGTAACGTGCGGAATACCGCTTTTTATAGGAAGTAATCTTCAGCAGCAGGCTTTCAAATATATTGAGGTCGGCAAGGTCGGCTTCATTACAGCATTTTATATGGTTCTTGTGCCCATTTTCGGGCTTTTGATTTTTAAAACCAAAGCTCGGATTAACGCTTGGCTGGGAGTTTTAATTGGTATAGTCGGGCTTTACCTGCTATGCATCTCACGCGGTGCTGAAGCGTCATTTGGCAGGGGCGAAACGCTCACTCTGCTCTGCTCATTCGCGTTCGCGTTTCATATTCTCGCGGTTGACCGTTTTTCAAAAACGGTTGACAGCGTTTCGTTATCATTCGCCCAATTTCTTTTTACGGGCGTTATTTCATCGGTGTGTATGTTTGCATTTGAAACGCCTTCAATGCCCGATATAATTTCTGTTGCTCCATCCCTGCTTTACGCGGGCATAATGAGCAGCGGTGTTGCATTCACTTTTCAGATTTTAGGTCAAAAGCGCACGGAACCGGCTGTGGCGTCACTGCTGCTCAGCTTAGAATCCGTGTTTTCCGTGTTGTTCGGCTGGCTTTTGTTAAAACAGGCATTGGGCGCGCGCGAGCTTATCGGGTGCGCAATTATGTTTGCGGCGATAGTCTTGGCACAGCTACCCAATAAAAGGAGGAGTGAACAGGTTGTTTAACAGGGTTTCCGCGTTTTTTATTGCGATCATTACTTTTTTGACCGGCAGTGTTTTACCGCAGGCAACAAACATCGTTGACACCTTTGCGCAGGCCGTTTTCGGCGTTCCCTTCACAAGCAATTCGATAGGAAGGGATTTTATTGAGCAGATTGATGTTGGCAACATAGATTTTGCCGATTGCGAAGATGTCGGAATTATCGGCAATATGGTTCTGGTTTTCCTTGACGATGATATCTCATTTAAAGACAAGTGCAGCTTTGTTTCACAAAGCGGTGGCTTGCTTTCAGGATGGTATTCAGCTGCAGATTTATATATACTGAAATTTAGTCGGCTTACCACAGAAGATATTGAGAATAAGTGCGCGCAAATTATGCAGCTTGATAATGTTGTGTTAGCTTTGCCGTGCCTTGCCCATAAATATTCGCCTGACGAAACGCCGAATGACCCGTTTAACGGGGATTCCAGTTGGAACGAACTAATTCCGCAGGGTAACAACTGGTGGCTTGAGGCAATTGGCGCGCGCGAGGCATGGGATTACTCATATTACTTCGGCGAGGTTAATGTCGGCGTTATTGATGCCGGTTTTCAGACAGACCACCCCGACTTAATAGGCAAAATATCCTTCCCGTCCGAAAAACTTCAGAGTGCTAACAGACCCAATGACCACGGTACTCATGTTTCGGGGATTATCGCCGCCGAAAAAAACAACGGCGTTGGTATCGCGGGGGTTTGTCCTCATGCGAAGCTGATTTGTGTTGACTGGGAGCCGGATGCCGGGCAGATTTGGGTGCCTGATGTTAAAATCATTTTCGGTTTTATCGATGCGGTAAGGGCAGGCGCCAAGGTTTGCAATTTCTCACTCGGCTCATCCTCATCAATTCGAGAAGAAAGGACCGAAAGGTCAGGTATATATAACTGGTGGGATGCAAAAATTCACAGCCTTGTTATGTCGTCACTACTTTCTGACGGGTATGATTTCCTCGTTGTTCAGTCGGCGGGCAACGGTAATGAAGCAGGGCGCGCAGTTGATGCGTCACAAAATGGCTCTTTCTGCGCTATTAACAGTTCAAACGTTACTACCGGTTCATACAGCGGTGTAACCGGAACCGATATTCTCAGCAGAATAGTTATTGTTGCCGCCGCGGAAAATGACGGTGACGGTACATTCACCCTTGCCCCGTTTTCCAATGTCGGCAACACTGTTACTCTCGCTGCGCCCGGGGCGAATATTTACAGCTGCTATACCGAAAGCGAATGGAATTACATGAGCGGTACATCAATGTCGGCTCCTATAGTCACGGGCGTTGCCGCTCTTGTGTGGTCAGTTAATCCTGACTTTACAGGCGCAGAGGTTAAAAGTATTATTACAGATGCCAACAGCACATGCAGGCTTGCAGATAATCGCAATGATTATTATTTTGATGATCTCGATTACAGAAGCATCGCGCTTGTTAATGCTCAATTTGCCGTTGAGGAAGCAATTTCGCGGGCTCACGATGTCGGTAGAATCGCCGTTTGCGTTATCGATGCAAACGACAACCCAATCTCAAGCTACGCAACCGTTAACGAAACTAACGGAGCTGTAACAAGGCACACCGCTTTGGATAACGGTCAGCTGGAATTTGTTACAGCGGTAGGTGCAAAAACTCTCAATGTATACGACGAGAATGATATTTTAATCTATACCTCAAGCAGTGTAACAGTAAGTAAGGATGCGACAACAAATTTAGGCATTATAAAACTATAATTATTATTTCTGAAAGGCGGTTTATTATGGGTGAGATTAAAAAGAGCTGGTATAAGGAGATGGCGGTCTACCAGGTTTGGCCGCGAAGCTTTTATGACGGCAACGGTGACGGAATCGGTGATATTAAGGGCATTATCGAAAAGCTCGACTATATTAAAAGTGTCGGCGTTGACGCGATCTGGTTTTCTCCGCTTTATAAATCCCCGCAGAAGGATTATGGTTATGATATAGCCGATTATAAGGACATCGCGCCTGAGTACGGGACTCTCGAGGAGTTCAAGGTGCTGCTTGACACCGCTCACGCAAAGGGTATCAAGGTCATTATGGATTTGGTTATCAACCATACCTCCGACCAGCACCACTGGTTTATTGAGAGTAAAAAAAGCAAGGATAACCCTTACCACGACTATTATTTCTGGCGTAAGGGCAAGGGTAAGGACGGCAAAAAGCCGCCCAACAACTGGCTCGCGACATTCCCGGGCCCCGGCTGGCAATATGATGAAAGCCTTGAGGAATGGTATTTGCATCTATTCGCCGTTGAGCAGCCCGACCTTAATATGGACAATCCGCGCGTGCGCGAAGAAATCAAGGATATTCTGCGTTTCTGGCTCGATATGGGAGTCGACGGCTTCCGCGAGGATGTTATCACCTTCATTTCAAAGAAGGAAGGTCTGCCAAACGGCTTCCCGATTCCCGCCGCGAGAGGTATGGAGAATTATAAATGCGGCCCTAACCTTGACAAATACCTCGGCGAGTTCCGCAAGGTTACAGACGAATACGACTGCATGACCGTTGGCGAGGCGCCCATGATGACGCCTAAGCTCGCGCTCAAGTACATCAAAGAGGATGCGAACCAGAAGCTAAATATGATGTTTAATTTCCAGCACATGGAGGCGGACTGCTTCATGATAAGCTGGATTAGAACGCCATTCAACCTCAAGAAGCTCAAGAAGGTCTACAATAACTGGCAGACTAAGCTGTATGGCAAGGCGTGGAATGCTAACTACATCGAGAACCACGACCAGCCGCGTATCATCAGCCGCTACGGAAATGAGAATTACAGGACCGAAAGCGGAAAAATGCTTGCCACAATGTATATCTGCCAAAGCGGCACACCATTCATATACCAGGGGCAGGAGATAGGTATGACGAATATCCGTCTGCCTGAGCTTGATATGTATCAGGATATCTCCACCGTCAATACATACAAGCTGTTTAAGCAGCTTGGCTTTAAGCACGACTGGATTATGAAACGCGCGATGTATGCCTCACGCGATAACGCGAGAACCCCCGTTCAATGGTCGGCGGAGAAAAACGCGGGCTTCACAACAGCCGAAAAGCCTTGGTTCTGGATTAACGAAAACTATAAAGAGGTAAACGTTGAGGCAAACGAAAAAGACGAGAACTCGCTGCTTAACTACTACCGCAAGCTCCTCAAGTTCCGCAAAGAGAATGAAATTGTTGTTTACGGCGATTTCAAGCTTCATTATAAGAGCAGCAAGCAGCTGTTTGTTTATGAGCGCAACTATCAGGGTAAGCGTATGCTCGTTATCAATTCATTTGTTGAGCAGCCCGTTAATTTTGCCGCCCCCGCGGGCTTCGATTTAAGCAAGGGCAAGCTTGTGCTGTCAAACTATGAAGTTACTGATAATTCCATTAACACGTTTACAACCCGTCCGTATGAGTGCCGTGTGTATCTCTTTGGATAAATAGTCATTGAATGATAACCCAAGGGGGCGTTTCGCGCTTCCTTGGGTTATATATTTATATAAAAATCCTTGAAATATTTTAATATAGATGATATACTAAAATGATTGAAAGGAATGATTTCGCGTTGAGAAGAAAAAAATGGGTTGTTATGCCCTGCAGCAAGGATTTTGCCTCACAAATTGCCGAGAAATTCGGCATAAATCCTTTTGCGGCGCTTTTGGTTGCCGCGGGCGGGATTGACAGCACCGATAAAATCAAAAGCTTTTTTAACGCGGATTCACCCCTTACCATTGACCCGTACTCGCTTAAGGATATGGACAAAGCCGTCAAGCGAATTGAGAAAGCAATCGATACCTTCGAGAAGATAGCAATTTTCGGCGATTACGATGCCGATGGCATAACCGCGAGCGCCTTAATTTACAGCTACCTTGAAACTCGCGGCGCGAATGTTGTCCGCTACATACCCGACAGGCTGATAGAAGGCTACGGCTTAAGCATTGAGGCTGTTGAATCACTCGCGAATGACGGTGTGAAGCTGATAGTTACTGTTGATAACGGTGTTTCGGCAATTGACGAAGCAGAAACAGCTGCTCGCCTCGGCGTTGATCTGATTATTACCGACCACCACAAGGTTCCCGCCGAGCTGCCGCGTGCCGTGTCGGTTGTTGACCCAAACAGACCCGACTGCCCGAGCGAATTCAAGGATTTCGCGGGTGTCGGTGTCGCGTTTGAGCTGGCTCTCGCGCTCGAGGGATTTGACAGCGCGGATATGCTGCTTGAGGAATACGGCGACCTTGTTGCTATCGGAACAATCGGCGACGTTGTTTCGCTCACGGGCGAAAACAGGGTTTTAGTTCGCCGCGGCATTGAGATGATGAATTCCTGCCCCCGGGTCGGAATTGCCGCCCTCGCCGAGAAGGCGGGCGCTTTCGATAAGAGCTTCAACTCAAACCTGACCGCTTATACCGTTTGTCCGCGAATCAACGCCGCCGGCAGGATGGGCTCGGCGGATAAGGCTCTGGATTTGCTGCTTTGCGAGGATGAGGACGAAGCGCAGCAGCTCGCGCAGGATATTCAGAATATGAATCTACTGCGGCAAAAGACCGAGACAGAAATCTTTCATGAGGCGCTCTCTCAGCTTGCCGCAAAACCCGAGAGAATGCTTGATAATATTATTGTTGTTGACGGCGAGGGCTGGCATCAGGGCGTGCTGGGCATTGTTGCCTCAAAGCTTACCGAGCAGTTCGGCAAACCGTCTGTGGTTATTTCGCGGTCAAACGATAACGCAAGGGGCTCATGCCGCAGCGTCGAAGGCTTCTCTATTTTTGACGCGATTGAAGCTGCATCAAGCTGCCTTACTCAATTCGGCGGTCACACCCTAGCCGCCGGTGTCGGGCTGAAATCGAACCGAATAGAAGAATTCAGATACCGTATCAACGAATATGCCGACTCCTTTGAGATGCCGTTTGCCGTTCAGCGAATCAATTGCCGTATTCACCCGCGTTCAATCAGCCTTGATATACTTGACGCGATGGAATTGCTTGAGCCGTTCGGCGCAGGCAATCCTCAACCCTGCTTCGGGCTTTTCGGCGTACGGATTGATGATATCTCCTCAATATCCGAGGGCAAGCATCTTCGCGTTACCATATCAAAGGGCGGCGCAAGAACCTCGGCTCTTTATTTCGGTATGCGAAAGCAGGCATTTCCCTATGTTAAGGGCGATACGGTGGATTTAGCGGTTAATTTAGATAAAAATATATACAACGGCGAGACGCGGGTATCCGTTATTATCCGCAACATCCGCCCGAGCAATACCGATGAGGATACTGTCCTTTCACAGCTTCGCTTGTTCGATAAAGTTATGCGCGGAGCTCCGCTTACTGCTTCAGAAGCTGCCGAGGCTTTGCCCGAGAGGGCGCTGCAGGTTGATATTTTTAAGTATATAAAAGCAAACACACTTAATGATGACAGCTACGAGATTCTTTGCCTTCGCATGGGCAACAACGGTTCAAGACTTTGCGCTTCGGCAGTATGCGTGGGGATGATGGTTGAGCTCGGCATATTGCAGAGAGATGATAACGGCATAGTCACCGCAAGCGAAAACCCCGCAAAGGTAAACCTTGAGGATTCCACAATTTTTAAACGAATCAAAAGCTTTATTTAGGGAGGATACTTATGGAGCTTTCCGAAAATAAACTCAATATAAACGAAACCTTCCAAAGTGCCGAAGAATGTTTTGAGGCGCTCAGGCTTGTGCTGTCAAAGAGCTACAGCGAGGAGGATATACGCACTGTTGAGAAGGCGTATAATACAGCAGCCGAGGCCCACAAGGATCAAAAAAGACTTTCCGGCGAGCAGTATATAATCCACCCGTTGAGCGTGGCGACAATTCTTGCCAAGCTCGGTATGGACATTCAGAGCGTTGTGGCAGCAATACTTCACGATACTGTTGAGGATACTTCTGAAACACTCGAGGATGTTAAACGCGGATTTGGCGAAGAGATTGCCTCGCTTGTTGACGGAGTGACCAAAATAGGCCGTGTTCCGCTGCAAACAAAAGAGGAGCAGCAGGCAGAGAATATCCGAAAAATGCTTCTTGCGATGTCTCAGGATATCAGGGTAATAATCATCAAGCTTGCTGACAGAATGCACAATATGCGCACGCTCCGCTTTCAGCCCGAGCAAAAGCGCCGTGACATAGCTCTCGAAACGCTCGAAATTTATGCTCCGATAGCTCACAGGCTCGGTATCAGAGCGATTAAAGAGGAGCTTGAGGATTTATCAATCAGCTTTCTTGACCCTGTTGCCTATGGCGAAATTGAGGCGTCGCTCGCCGCTCAAAGGCAGTCGCGCAACGAGTTTTTGGAGAGTATTCAGGAAAGAATCAAAGAAAGAATAAAAACAGTTGTTTCGGGCGCGCAGGTGAGCGGCAGAATCAAATCCGTTCACGGAATATACCGCAAAATGTATATGCAAAACAAGGATTTTGACGAAATCTACGATATCTACGCCGTGCGTATAATTGTGGAATCGGTTATTGACTGCTACAATTGTCTTGGTGTTATCCACGATATGTTCCGCCCGATTCCCGGCAGATTCAAGGACTATATTTCAACACCAAAGCCCAATATGTATCAGTCGCTTCATACCACCGTCATCGAAAAAGAGGGTATTCCCTTTGAGGTGCAGATACGAACCTGGGAGATGCACCATACAGCCGAGTTCGGTATCGCGGCGCACTGGAAGTATAAGCTCGGCATCAACGGCACGGCGAAATTCGAGGAACGCCTGGCATGGATACGCCAGCTTCTCGAGAACCAGAGCGATTCCGAGGACGTTGAAGATATTGTAAGGACTATTAAAAGCGACCTTGTGCCCGAGGAAGTTTTTGTTTTCACCCCCAAGGGCGATGTCATTAATCTGCCGACGGGCGCAACGGTCATTGACTTTGCCTATGCCATCCACTCCGCCGTCGGCAACCGAATGGTCGGCGCGAAGGTTGACGGCAGAATTGTGTCGATAGATTACCAGGTTAAAACCGGTGAAATTGTCGATATTCTAACAAGCTCTGTTATGAGCAAGGGTCCGAGCAGGGACTGGCTGAATATTGTTAGAACAAGTCAGGCCCGCTCCAAAATCAGACAATGGTACAAAAAAGAGAAGCGCGATGAGAATATAGCTGAAGGTAGGGCGGAGGTTGAGCGTGAATTTAGGCGCAACTTTATCCGCTTGCCCGAAGCAGAGCTCAACGAATTCCTTTCCAAAATAGCGGAGCGCCAGCATTGCAACTCGGTTGAGGATTTTTACGCTGCAATCGGCTACGGCGGCATATCCCTCATCAGGCTTATGCCGAGAATCAAAGAGGAGTATTCAAAGCTTTTTAAACCCGAGGAGCCTTTGATAGCTAAGCTCCCCGAGCGCAAGAGAAGCAAGAGCAGTGAGGGCGTTGTGGTTGAGGGCATTGATAATTGCCTTATCAAATTCTCGCGCTGCTGCAATCCGCTGCCCGGTGATGATATAATCGGCTTTATTACGCGCGGTCACGGCGTTTCGATCCATACAAGAAATTGTACAAATGTACCGCAGGATATGTCGCTTGCGAGTGAGCCCGAGCGCTGGGTCGCCGCCAGCTGGGACAGCAACGTGCGCGAGGATTTCAAATGCACTCTGCAAATTTATTGCCTTAACCGAATCGGGCTTTTCGCCGACGTTTCAGGTCAGCTTGCCGCGATGCGGGTTATGATTAACGATATCAATACCCGTAATTCTAAGGACGGCCGCTGCTCCATTTTTCTGACGGTTTCGGTCAACGGTGTCGAGCATCTCAGCTCGCTCGTCGCGAAGCTCGAGAAGGTTGAGGGAGTCTTGGCCATTGAGCGCAGCGGAGTTTAACAGAGTAAGCATTGATTTTCCTGTGATAAGTACATTATGAATCTGACAGCGATAAAAGGAAGTTTTTATATGAGAGCGGTTATTCAAAGGGTTACCTCCTCAAATGTTGTTGTTGAGGGCAAAATTGTTGGCAGCATAGGCAAGGGGCTTAATGTTTTGCTCGGCGTTATGAACGGCGACAGCGAGGCAGAGGCTCAGCTTCTAGCTGGCAAGGTCGCGCGCCTACGCATATTTAAGGATGAAAACGAAAAAATGAATCTCAGTGTGAACGATATAAACGGTGAAGTGCTTGTTATTTCGCAGTTTACAATTTGCGCCGATATAAAAAAGGGCAACCGACCCTCCTTTACCCTTGGCGCGCCGCCCGACGAGGCAAACAGGCTCTATGAGTACTTTTGTGAGCGCCTTTTGGATAATGGCGTCGGCAAGGTAGAGAAGGGCGTTTTTGCCGCGGATATGGCGGTTTCAATTGAAAACGAAGGTCCGGTAACCATCGTGATGGATACTGACCTTTGGATGGGAGAAAAAAGCAATGCTGATTAAAAGGCTTGATACAGACTACGAGATGATGGCAAATTCATATTTGCTGCTTGATGAAAAAAGCGGGGAAGCCGCAATCGTTGACCCGGGACAATTTACAGGGGAGATTGAGCAGGCGGCGAACGAGCAAAAAATCAAGTACATTATCCTCACCCACGGTCATTTTGACCATATCTTAGGCGCCTACTACATAAAGCAGACGAGTGGCGCTCAGGTCGCAATTCATACGCTTGACGCGCCCTGTCTTTATGACAGCGAAAAGAGCTTGGCAAGCAATTATGAAGAAATCACTCAGCAGCCTGTGCAGGCGGATTTACTTCTTAATGAAGGTGATATACTTTATCTTGGTGAATCCGAGATAAGGGTTATGCATACCCCGGGCCACACCATCGGCTCGGTTTGTTTAATAATCGAGAGTGAAAAAACAATTATTACAGGCGATACTCTCTTTTGCCTTACTGTCGGCAGAACGGATTTTGAGGGCGGCAGCTTATCCGCGCTCGTGGAGTCTGTGAAGCGTCTTGTCGAGCTGTCGGGTGATTACAGAATCCTCCCGGGGCACAACCGCGAAACGACGCTAAACGGCGAGCGGACTCGAAACCGTTTCATTCGGCGCTTAGAGAGTATTTGATAAGGCAAGAGAGGGGTTTTCCTTTTGATAATAAGAATTTCTGGGCACGCCTTCCACTATGAGATGGAAAACCTGTGCAGAGTCTTTTTCCCCGACGAAAAAATCACTCTTGACTATGTCGGAGTCGGTGAGGATTCGCGAATAGTTTCAACAGAGATTATACCCCTTGTAGGCGGCGCAGAGATTAAGGTTACCTGCAATATCGATGGAGCCAAAATCGAAATGAGCCAAAAGGTTCTTGCAGATGAACATAACCTGAGTGACGAATGTGAGCTGATCATGGCACAACTCTTGTTTCGCCAAATGTGCAAAATCACAGGCTACACGCCCGAATGGGGCGTGCTTACGGGCGTTCGCCCCTCAAAGCTGATGACTCGCCTTATCAAGGATTACGGCGAGGAGGGGGCTTTGCAGTATTTTACTGAAAAGCTACTTGTGAGCAATTCAAAAACGGGGCTTGCCCTGAGCGTTTCAAGAACAGAGCAAAAAATAATTGAGCTGAGCACCCCGAAATCCTTCAGTCTTTATGTTTCAATTCCCTTTTGCCCCTCGCGGTGTAGCTACTGCTCATTTGTTTCGCACTCTATCACTAGCCCAAACGCGGCAAAGCTGCTGCCCGCTTATCTCGAAAACCTACACGAAGAGATAAGGATAACGGGCAAAATTGCCTCATCGCTTGGGCTAAGACTTGAGAGCGTTTATTTCGGCGGCGGAACCCCGAGCGTTCTTGAGGCGCCTGAGCTTGAAAGCCTGCTGATTGAAATTGAACGCAGCTTTGATATGTCAACTGTGCGCGAATACACCGTTGAATGCGGCAGGCCTGATACAATCACTAAGGATAAGCTTGCTGCTCTTTTACGGCACAATGTAGGCAGAATAAGCATAAACCCGCAAACCTTCAATCAGCGGGTGCTTGATTCAATAGGAAGGTGCCACACTGAGAAGCAGGCGATAGATGCCTATCACCTTGCCAGAAACCTTGGTTTCAAAATCATCAATATGGACTTAATCGCGGGGCTCCCCGACGAAAGCATAGGCAGTTTTTGCGAGAGCGTGAATATAGCCTCATCTCTTGTACCGGCCAATATCACGGTTCACACTCTGGCGCTTAAGCGTTCTTCAAATCTTGCGGCAGGGCAGGCTGATTTTTCAGGTGGCGCAGCGGTTGCGGAAATGCTCGAATACTCGGTGCATCAGCTTCATAAAAAGGGATATAAACCTTACTATATGTACCGCCAAAGCAGATGCATAGGCAATATGGAGAATGTCGGCTGGTGTCTTGATGGGGCGGAGTGTCTTTACAACATCTTTATGATGGAGGAATGTCATACCGTGCTGGCGGTTGGCGCAGGCTCGGTTACGAAGCTGCGAGCGCCAAATGGAGATTATATTGAGCGTATTTTTAACTATAAATATCCATATGAGTACAATTCCGGCTTCAACAATCTGATCGAACGAAAGGAAAGAATAAAAGAGTTCTATTCCTTATACTAATTAGAGTAACAAAAACATAGTCTATGAAAGGCGGTGACGTTATGTTTATTGAAAAAAAGTACAGCTGCGGCGAAATCAACTCACTCGCGACAAATAAACCTGAGGAATTTGTACGTAAGTGTGAAAAGAATTACAGCATGCGTCTTGACGAAGCCGCCGATTTAGTAATTGAAAAGAAAAACGTTAAATTGATTATGCTCGCGGGTCCCAGCTCTTCGGGTAAAACCACAAGCGCGAAGCTGCTCGCGGATTGCTTCAGGCAAAGAGGGAGTAGGGCGTATATCGTTTCGCTTGATAACTTTTATTTTGGCGATAAATCAAAATATCCCCTTGATGAATTCGGGCAGATTGATTTCGAAACAGTTCACGCTCTTGATATCCCGCTTATTCACGATTGCTTTTCTATGCTTTTGAGCAAAGGTCTGTGCGAGGTTCCTGTTTACAATTTTCACAACAACAAGCGCGAGGATGAAACCGAAAAGATACTGCTGCGAGATAACGATGTTGTTATCGTTGAGGGGCTGCATGCTCTCAACCCTATTATTACCGATGTTTTACCCTCCGGCGGGCTGTTTAAGATTTATACCAGCGTTTCCTCAAGGGTTTTTGACGATAACGGCGAGGTGCTGATGTCAAAACGCGACCTGCGCCTTGTTCGCAGGATAGTGCGCGATTATCATTCCCGCTCAAGCTCGGTTGAGGATACGCTTGAAATGTGGCCAAGTGTTATGCGCGGTGAGGATAATTATCTTTTCCCATTCGAGAATTTGAGCGATATTAAGATTAATTCATTTCATCCCTGTGAGCCGTGTGTGCTTGCGAATCTTTCAAAGAAACTGCTTGATGATGTTGATAAGAGTTCGGCGTTTTTCGTGACGGCCAGCTCTATGGCGCAGCGTATGCGCTGCTTTGCCGAGCTTGACCCGTCGCTTCTTTCGCGCAACTCGCTCTTGCGCGAATTTACTGGTTGATTATAGCGCCGAAATTATTTTGGAGTGTGATTGAATTTGAAAACCGAAAAAAAGCAGCAATCCGTGCTTAACGGCGCAATGATACTTATTTTTGCCGTGCTGCTCGTTAAGGTAATCGGCGTGCTGTTTAAAATGCCGCTGACTAATATGATGGGAACCGTAGGCAGGGGCTACTTTAACTCCGCTTACGAGATATACACCCCCATTTTTGCCATATCAATGGCAGGGCTGCCGGTCGCGGTTGCTCGTATGGTTGCGGAAAATGTTGCTCTCAACCGCTTCAGAGAGGCAAGAGCAATATTCTTTACTGCAAGGCGTTTATTTATCCTTGTGGGTTTACTCGGGACGGGTTTACTGTTTCTTGTAGCTTACCCGTATTCGCGGTTCTTTGCTGATATAAGGAATTTGCCGGCCGTTTTATGCATAGCACCGTCAATTTTCTTCTGCTGTTATATGTCCGCTTATCGCGGATACTACGAGGGTATGCGCAACATGTCGCCTACAGCGGCATCGCAGGTTATAGAGGCGCTTGGTAAGCTTTGCGCGGGTCTTTTGCTCGCGAAGCTTATGATAACTTACGGTATGAACCAGTTCAACGCGGGTATGGCTGCCTCCGGCAATCATTCCGCAACGGTTTTCGGTACTCAGGTTAAGGATTTGACCGAAGCAAACAGCGCCATCGCGCCTTGGGCGGCGGCCGGCGCGGTTATGGGAGTTATGTTAGGCTCAGTCGCGAGTATGGTTTTTCTGATGATTTTTTATAAAATCAAAGGTGACGGCTTCACTCGTCTTCAGCTTGTCAATTCCCCGAAGCCGAGCCAGGGGAGCACAATTGCCAAAACTATGATTACCGTTGCCATTCCGATAGTTGTCAGCGCGATGATACTTAATATCACAAACCTTATTGATACATTGACCATTCAGGCACGAATAGCGAGCGCTTTGCAGCAGGATTTCAATACCGTTGTTCAAATGCACTCCCAAGCGATTAACTCTGCGGTTCAGGCTTCAAGGCTTAACATTTCCGACACCGCCGAGGTGGTTAAATACCTTTGGGGCGCGTACGGCACCGCGCTCGATTTCAAAACCCTTGTGCCCACAATAACCATTCAGCTCGGTGTCAGCGCTCTGCCTGCCCTTGCGGCGGCGTGGGCGGTTAAGGATAAAACTTCCTCAAAGGCAACAATTGAAACCGTTCTGCGCGTTTCGATGATGATATCTTTGCCCGCGGGTATCGGAATGGCGGCGCTTGCAACTCCCATACTTACGATTATTTACGGCAGGGGCGTGAGCTCCGACGCTATCCCGATGGTCGCGCCTATTATGGCGTGCTACGGTCTCGCGACATTCATTATGGCGATTTCAACACCGGTTACAAATATGCTTCAGGCAATCGGTCGCGCGGATATCCCAGTTAAATCGGTTATCGCGGCTGCAGTGGTGAAAATCAGCTGTAACTTCATTCTCGTGGGTAATCCTAAAATCAACATTTACGGGGCGGTAGTCGGTACCGTTCTGTTCTATTTGATTATTGTTGCGGTGAATCTGATTATGCTTCTGCGCATATCCAAAATCAAGCCAAATTGGCAATCCGTCTTTGTTAAGCCCTTTGTTTGCTCGGTTCTTTGCGGCGTTACAGCCTTTGCTTCGTATGGCTTGATGAGCAAGATTTTACCCCCCGGCGAAGCGGACAGTATTCTTAACATCGGCACGTTTGAAACGCTTGTAGCTATTGGTTTGGCGGTAGTTGTATACGCTGTATCGCTACTATTAGTCAGAGGAATTTCAAAAGATGATATTTCTGTGATACCAAAGGGCGAAAAAATTGCAAAAATGCTTGAAAAATACGGACTTTTGGGTTAAAATAACTTTTAGGGGATGTTCGCTTGACATTTGACTATAAAGCAAGTTATAATATGTACGATCTTGTTTCAATAATGCGCATTCTTCGAGAGCCGGGCGGATGTCCGTGGGATGCTGAGCAAACCCACGAAAGTATAAAAAAGAATCTTATTGAAGAAACCTATGAGGTTATTGAAGCAATCAATAAAAATGACAGCGAGCTTTTATGCGAGGAACTCGGCGATTTGCTTATGCAGGTTGTTTTTCACGCTCAGATGTCGTCAGAAGCTGATGAGTTCAATATTGACGATGTAACAGACGGCGTATGCAAAAAGCTCATTGAGCGCCATCCTCACGTGTTTGGCGATGTTATAGTCAGCGGCTCAGATGATGTGCTCACCAATTGGGACATCATCAAGCGCAAAAGCAAGGGGCAAAAATCTGCCGGTGATTCTATGCAGAGCGTACCGCGCGAGCTGCCGGCGCTTATGCGCGGCACCAAAATTCAAAAAAAGGCCGCCTCCTGCGGCTTCGATTGGCCCAGCGTTGACGGCGCTCTTGATAAGCTTGATGAAGAGATTCTTGAGCTTCGCGATGCTGTTTCAAACGGAGATAAGGCAAACGCGTTTGAGGAGCTTGGCGATGTGCTGTTTTCGGCAGTAAACGTTTCTCGTTTTATCGGCTGTGACGCCGAGGAGTCGCTTACCGCGGCAAACGATAAATTCATGGCAAGGTTCATTTCAGTTGAGCAGCTTGCTGCGGGCAGGGGAGTCGATTTAAAGGCGCTCTCGCTTGAGGAGCTGGACAAGCTTTGGAATCTGGCAAAAGCTAACCCCGCGATTTAATTTTGAATGATATACGTAAAAGTATTTCATAATATTTAAAAGACAAGGAGTATTAGAATGAACAAATCAGAACTTGTAAATGCAATCGCAGGTAAAGAGGGAATTGAAAAGAAGTGCGCAGAGAAATCAGTTAACGCAGTTATTGCAGCTATAGCAGACGCACTTGCAGCAGGCGATAAGGTTCAGCTTGTCGGCTTTGGTACATTCGAAGTTCGTGCCCGCGCTGCTAAAACAGCTCGTAACCCTCAGACCGGCAAAGCAATCGCAGTTCCCGCTACCAAGGTTCCTGTTTTCAGAGCAGGCAAGGCTCTTAAAGACACTGTTGCGAAATAATTAATATTAGCAATAAATGGGCTGCCTCTCGGGGCAGTCCGAATTTTTTGAAAGGCAGGGCAATATGCGGCTCGACAAATACCTGAAGGTTTCAAGAATAATCAAAAGGCGAACCGTTGCGAATGACGCGTGTGATGCGAAGCATGTGAAAGTCAACGACAAGCCTCAGCGCGCCTCATACGAGGTTAAGGTGGGCGATATTATTGAAATCACATTCGGAGCAACAACAACTCGCTTTGAGGTTTTGAGCATATCCGAATACGCAACAAAAGAGAATGCGGCAAGGATGTTTAAGCAGTTATAAAAGTCCCCCTGTTAGCATATTTATTTAGAAAACAGGGGGTGTTTTTTTATGGCAGAAGAAAAAAAGTCAATCACAATGCCGCATAATCTTGTTCTGGAGGACAGAAGGCTTCTTTCCGTTACAGGTGTGTCGGATGTTGACAGCTTCGATGAAGAAACGGTTACGATTTTTACGGATCTCGGCGAGCTGACTGTTCGCGGCTCAAACCTTCATATCAACCGCCTGAGCATTGATTCGGGCGAGCTTTCCGTTGAGGGCGATATTCGCTCTGTTTCGTATTCCGACGATGCGCCAAAGAGCGGCGGATTTTTCGGCAGAGTATTCAGGTAAGCGCCATGGTGTACCTCAGCGGTGTTGCGCAGCAGACGCAGCTGTTTTTATATGCGTTTGGATTTGGGTTTGTTTTGGGCATCTTTTATGATGTCTTTCGCATTATCAGGCTGATATTTTCGGGCGGCAAAAGCGTGGTTTTTGCCGCCGATATTCTATACCTCGCCTTATGTACTTTGCTTACTTTTTACTTTGTATTAGTGCTCAATTCCGGGCAGTTCAGAGGGTACATTATCGCGGGTGAAATACTCGGCTGGCTAGTGTATTATTTTTCGCTTGGTGTGCTTGCCGTGCGCGTTAGCAACAGTATTATAAAATTCGGCAGGCGTATGCTCGCAGGATTCATTAAACTTATTAAACGTCCTACTAATTTCATAATTAGAAAAGTAAAAGGACTTATGAAAAAAAATGCATTATTTTTAGCAAAAACAAATAGAAAAATCTATAAAAAATCAAAATTCTACTTGCAAAAACACCACAGTATGTTGTATAATTACCTTAGTTATATGCGAAACAACCGCAAGAATAAAAAGAAGGAACGATTCGATGGCGGCAGTTAAAGCCAAAAAGAAACAATACAGCACCATTCTCACTGTGCTTTTGCTGGCACTGGTGGTCTATTTTGCCGCCACTCTTATAAGTGTGCAAACCAAGGTTCACGCCCAGGAACGCACGGTAGCGGAAATGTCGGAGCAATATGAAGAGAAGCTCGCGGAAAACAAAAATCTTGATGATATTCTTAACAGCGGCGATGATGACGATTATATCGAGCGCATTGCCCGTGAGCAGTATGGCTACGCTATGCCTGACGAGAGGGTATATTACGATTCATCCGATTCCTGATTTAATTTGCAGTCCCCTCATGGGGGTGTAATATATTTTTATTACTATGGAAGGACCGTCATTTTGTATGCAAATTGAAGAAGGAACAATCCTTACAGGCAGGATTACAGGTCTCACCGATTTCGGAGCGTTTGTGGAGCTTGAAGGCGGCAAGACCGGTATGGTTCATATTTCCGAGGTTTCAAATACTTATGTGAAGGACATCAAGGAGCGCTTATCGGTTAACCAAGAAGTCAAGGTAGTCGTGATTTCCGTGAATGCCGAGGGCAAGATAAGCTTATCGATGAAACGCCTTGAGGAAGCTCCCGCGCAGCCTGCGCGCCAAAGCCCGCGCGCGCCACAGAGCGGTCAGCAGAAGCCTCGCCCTCACAATGGCGAAAGACGCTCTTCTCCTCCCGTGTGGAATGGGCCGAAGTCTGCCCCTGTCAACTCAGAGCAGAGCTTTGAGGATATGATGAATCGCTTCAAGCAAGTCAGCGATGAAAAAATGACGGATTTAAAAAGGTCGAGCGAGTCAAAGCACGGCGGCGGTTATTCGCGCCGCGGCGGCGGTGGCGGAGGAAGGCAAAATTAATCGCATTCAGTTTTAATACTACGGGGGCTTTTGCCTCCGTTTTCTTTTAAAATAAAGGAGACTATTATGCGTGAAATTAATGTCAAGCTTATAGAGCAGGCTGTGCGCGATATGTGCATATCCGCCAACAAATTTTTGCCGCGTGACCTTGAGGATAGAATATGCCTTAGCGCCGACGACGAATGTGAAGCTCTGCCTAAGAGCATAATGAATTCGCTTGTCAAGAACCTTAACGCAGCGCGCGAAAGGGACATCCCCGTTTGCCAGGACACGGGTATGGCGATTGTTTTTATTGAAATCGGGCAGGATGTTCACCTTACGGGCGGGTCACTTTACGCGGCGATTAACGAGGGTGTGGCTCGCGGATATACCGAGGGCTTTTTACGCTGCTCGGTGGTTGAGGACCCTCTTAGAAGGGTTAACACCGGCAATAATACTCCGGGCGTAATTCATACGAGCATTGTTGACGGTGATAAAATAAGGCTGACCGTTGCTCCCAAAGGCTTTGGCAGTGAGAATATGAGCAGGCTTAAAATGCTGACGCCCTCTGCCTCACGGGATGATATAATAAGCTTTGTCACCGAAACAGTTTCAGAAGCGGGCGGGAATCCATGCCCGCCTTTAGTGCTTGGTGTCGGCATCGGCGGCGACTTTGAGCAATGCGCCTATCTTGCCAAAAAGGCGCTTTGCAGGGCGGTCAGTGAGCCAAACGCAGACGAATATTATGCCTTGCTCGAGCATGACATATTAGACGCGGTCAACGCCCTTGGAATCGGGCCGCAGGGTATGGGCGGAAGGGTGACCGCGCTTAGCGCCGCAATCGAAGCCGCGCCGACTCATATAGCCGGCCTGCCTGTGGCGGTGAATATAGGCTGCCATGTTACACGCCATGAAACCACAATTATTTGAACAAAATGTATATTTTTATAAAAAACTCTTCCCTTTTTTAATGCAGTATGCTATAATTTAATCGAAGCAAAGCGATTCAAAGCTTCAAAAACAATTCTAAGGGGATGTTTCAATGAAAATCACAATTATAGGACGTAAGTGTTCCCCCAGAGATTCATTTAAAGAGCGTGCGGAAAAGAAACTTTCCAAGATTGAGCGTTTTTTCGGCCCTGATACCGAGGCGAAGGTCACCGCGACCGCTGAGAAATCTTCCCATACCGTTGAAATCACCGTTATTAACAACGGCATGATTTTCAGAGCGCAGGAGCGTTCCGAAAACATGAATGACGCTCTTGACAGATGCGTTGACTCACTTATCCGCCGAATCCGCAAAAATAAAACCCGCGTTGAGAAAAAGCTTCACATCAGCGCAATTGATGATTACGCAGCGGATGACGCGGGCGAAGATGTCGCCGAGGAAGTCGAATTCAACGTTGTCAGGACCAAAACCCTTCAGCTAAAGCCTCAGTATATTGATGAAGCGATTCTGCAGATGAACCTTATCGGGCACCAGTTTTATGTTTTCCTCAATGCAGAGAGCTCAAGCATCAATGTGGTTTACAAGCGCAGCGACGGCGGGTACGGTTTAATCGAGCCTGAAGTCGAATAGAATATATATTAAAGCATAAGCGCGGCGGGGGTCATAGCTTGATTCCCGCCGATTTTTTAGATATCAAAGGATTATACTAGTTATATGAGAATGTGTTTAGTTATCCCTTGCCTGCTGGGGATTGAATCGGTTATCGCGCAGGAGCTTCGCTCAATGGACGCTGACAACGTTCGCACCGAAAACGGCAGGGTGCTTTTTGAAGGCGACGAGCGCCTGATTGCCAGGGTTAATATCTGCTCCCATTTTGCCGAACGGGTGCAAATCCTTGTGGGCAGCTTTGAAGCTCACAGCTTTGAGGACCTCTTTCAGGGAACGAAGGCGCTTGAATGGGAAAACTATATTGGGCGGCAGGATGCTTTCCCCGTTAAGGGATACTCAATCAACTCCGATTTGTTCAGCACAAGGGACTGCCAAGCGATAATCAAAAAAGCCGTTGTTGAGCGTCTCAAAGAGAAGTATTCTATTGAATGGTTTGACGAAACAGGGCCTGTGCATCAGATTCAGTTTTCAATTATGAAGGATACTGTCTCGCTGTTGCTTGACACCTCGGGCGTTGCGCTTCATAAGCGCGGATACAGGCAGGACGCGAACATTGCCCCAATTAAAGAAACTCTTGCCGCCGCAATGTGCGAGCTTTCACATTTACGCCCATATCATAAGCTTTATGACCCGATGTGCGGCTCGGGAACAATTCTTATTGAGGGCGCGCTGCTTGCGGCGAGGAAAGCGCCTGGCATCAGACGCAATTTTTCCGCTGAGCGATGGGATATTTTTCCACGCGATATCTGGCGCGAGGAACGCGAGAGGGCGCTTGAAGGCGCGGGGTTTAACAGCGATTTTGAAGCGTTTGGGTCGGATATTGATCCCGCCGCAATTGAAATCGCAAAAATCAACGCCGAGAGGGCAGGAGTCAGTGATAAAATTCACTTCTCCGTTTGTGATATTAAGGACTTTAAGCCGATTTCTGACAGAGGGACCTTAATTTGTAATCCGCCATATGGCGAAAGAATGCTTGACATTAAGCAGTGTGAAGTGTTATATAAAGATATGGGGAAAGTTTTTGAGCAGCGCAAGGGCTGGTCATACAGCATAATAAGTCCCGATGAAGAATTTGAAAAAGCTTTCGGGCGCGTTTCCGACAAGCGCCGCAAGCTCTATAACGGCATGATAAAGTGTCAGCTTTTTATGTATTATAAGTAGGAGATGTTGTCAATGAAGCATATTTTTGTTATCAATCCCGTGGCGGGAAAGGGTCGCTCATCGGCTATGATTATGTCGTCTATTGAGCAGTCTTGCAAACGAAATAATGTTGAGTATGAAATTTATCTGACTCGTGCCGCGGGCGACGGCATCAGCTTCGTTCGTGAAAGGGCAAAATCGGGCGAGGAGCTTCGATTTTATGCCTGCGGCGGTGACGGAACACTCTACGAAGTTGTCAACGGAGCATACGGCTTCAAGAACGTCCAGGTAGCGGTTGTTCCGCTCGGCTCGGGCAACGACTTTATCCGGCTTTTCGGCACACTCGAGGAATTCCTTGTGATTGACGACCAGATTAACGGCGTTCCCGTTAACCTCGATGTTATCAAATGCGGTAAAGAAATCGCGATTAATCAATGCTCAATGGGTCTTGATGCCGAGGTTTGCGCCAAGCAAGCCGCGTTTAAGAAGATGCCGCTTGTGACGGGCGAGGGCGCATATGTCGCATCAAGCCTTTATTGTCTGTGCCGTAAGGTCGGCAACACCTTTACTATTCAGGTTGATGATGAAAAGCCTGAAACCCATCAGTATCTTTTCTGCGTCGCGGCGAATTCGAGATGGTATGGCGGCGGATTTATGGCGGCGCCTCTTGCCTTCCCCGACGATGGTTTGCTCGATTTCATTATTGTTAAAAAAACCATCAGCCGCGCCAAGCTTTTGACTCTTCTTGACGATTACAAGGCAGGCAAGCATCTCGGCTGGGATTTTACACGCCTCGTCAAGGGCAAAAAGATTACAATTCACAGCGATGTACCCGCTGCGGTCAATGTTGACGGCGAATGTCATTACGATAAGGATTGTACTTTTGAGATTATCGAGAACGGCATCACTTTTGTTGTGCCTGCAAAATCAACATACCTAATTGACCGAGAGGCAAGGCTCGCCGCAAGAAAGTAAAGAGGATAAAAATTACCCCCGTACCGTTTAATCAACGAATACGGGGGTTTATCTTTTATTGGAAATTAAAATACATAGGTATTCAGAATAAGCGAAACCGTAATGCCAAGAGCCGAGCCCGCGACAACTTGAGCGAGGCTGTGACCTTCAACGACCTTAACTTCTTCGATATCAAGCTTTTGAACGCTGGTGTAGTCTTTGGTAAGCTCGTTGAATTTCGGGATTAAATCGCCGACAGCCTTTCTTACATTAAACGCGTCAAACATAGTGATCAGAGCGAAAATAGCGCATACGGCAAAAAGGTCAGATTTATAACCCGATGTAATTAAAACGCTTGTAGTAAGCGCGGCAACATTTGCCGAATGGGAGGAGGGCATTCCGCCGGAGGCAAAAAAAGTCAAAACGCTTACATTTTGGCCGTGGTGCTTGCTTGAGCTTGACTTGAAGATGGCAATAACCATTTTGATGGCCTGGGCAATAGTCCAGGTGATAAGACAGATGATGAGTGCGTTCATTATATTTTTCCTTTCAACTTCACTGCAGAATAGCACAAATTAAATAATAGCGTAATTCCGCCAATAATGCAAGCGTAATCTCAATATTCATTTATTTTTTACAAATTAAGGAAAATATTATATGTGTATGCGAACTATAAAATATGCAAAATGTAAAATTAATAATTTCAATTGACTAATTTGTCGTAATGTGTTATTATAACACCGTTTATGGCGTAAAGTATGACATTCTTTTATTGATTTGTATAGAATCAGGCTATTACGTTTTTGGAGGAGATTTCGAAATGAAGAAGAAGCAGGAAGTGTTTTACGACATTCCCCAGCATGACACGATTAAGGACATTATCCTTGACGGCACCAAAAGGGGAGGTGATAAGAAGCAGTTCATCTACCTTGATAAGAATGATGTTGAGTGCACAACAACATTTAATATGACATGGCGCGACGTGTGCGGACTTGGCGCCTACACATATAAGATTGGGCTTAACGGCGGCAAAAAAATCGCCATACTTGCCGATAACTCATATGAGTGGATTGTTGCTTATTACGCAACTCTTGTCGGGGGTAACACCTCCGTACCTCTCGATACAAAGCTTAACGCCGAGGATTTGGCGGAGCAGCTTATCAACTGTGAGTGCAATGCAATTATTTGCTCAAACAAGCTATTAAAAAAGTATGATGAAATAAAAAAGTACCCTGGTATGCACGAAATGCTTTGCATTAGTATTGACGATTTTCCTGAGGTTTGTAAAGAAGGACTTAAATATTTTGACGAAGGCAACCATGAGTGGCTTGATGCCGTGGTCAAAAAAGATGATATTGCCTGCATAGTTTACACCTCGGGCACCACAGGCAAAAGCAAGGGCGTTATGCTTTCTCATTACAACCTTGCCTCTGATGCCATTGCCTCATATCAGGTGATGACCGGCAGGCATGCAATTGGCTTTTTGCCGCTTAACCACACCTACGCGTGGGTTTCAGCGCTGTTTGCGGGCTTTATTCTTTCCGAATACGGTTACATTTGCAAGGGAATCAAAAATATCCAGAAGGATTTGCAAACCTATAAGCCCTACAATTTTGCGGGTGTTCCGCTTGTTGTTGAAACTATATATGACAGAGTATGGAAAACCGCCGAAAAAACCGGAAGAGCCGAAATACTCGAAAAAGGTCTTAAAATCAGCCGCTTCCTTATGAAGCTCGGTATCGATAAAAGAAGGAAGATTTTTAAACAGATTCTTGACAATCTTGGCGGCAATCTTAACATGATTGTCTGCGGCGGCGCCGCTCTCAACCCCAAGCACGAGCAGGGCTTATACGATTTCGGCATCCTTGTTATCAACGGCTACGGCATCACCGAGTGCTCGCCGGCAGTCACCTGCAACAGAGTCAACAATTTTAAATTCGGCTCAGTTGGTCTGCCGCTTCCCTGCAACGAAATCAAAATTAGCGAGCCTGACGACACGGGCGTCGGCGAAATTTATGTTCGCGGCTCAAATGTCATGGTCGGTTATTACAATAACCCCGAAGCGACCGCCGAGGCGTTTGACGGCGATTGGTTCAAAACGGGCGACTACGGCAGAATTGACGAGGACGGCTTCCTTTTCTTCGTCGGGCGCAAAAAGAACCTTATTGTTACCAAGGGCGGCAAAAACGTCTCGCCTGAGGAGCTTGAGGACAAGCTGATGCGTATCGATTATGTAACCGAGGTTCTTGTGTATCAAGAGAAAAACGCCATAACAGCGGAATTCTTCCTCAATGAAGAAGAATACCCCGACGCGAGATCAAGGCTTAAAGCTGATGTTACCGAGTTTAATCACAGCCTGCCTGTATTTAAACAGGTCACTAAAACCAAGATTCGCGACGAGGAATTCCCAAAAACTACAACTTTAAAAATAATCAGAAATTATAAAGACTAAACGATTTTTTCGAGAGTCTGCATTACGTAATTTCCGAATTCTTCACAGGTAGCGCCGTCGGCTCTGCCTGTGATTTTTATTTTCTGCTCATCATACATGCAAATGTCGAGCGCCTTTTCGAGTCGATCCGCCTTATCCTGTCTGCCGATGTGGCTGAGCATCATAACGCTTGCGCGAAGCATTGAGCAGGGGTCGGCGTAAGCGCCGCGGCCCTCGCGTATCATTCTGGGCGCCGAGCCGTGGATAGCCTCAAACATAGCATATTTTTTGCCGATATTCGCGCTGCCTGCTGTACCTACGCCGCCCTGAAATTCTGCGGCCTCGTCAGTAATAATGTCACCATAAAGGTTAGGCAAAACAAACACCTTGAAATCGCGGCGGCGTTTTTCATCAATAAGCTTCGCTGTGGTAATGTCAATGTACCATTCATCGGTGGTGATTTCAGGGTACTCAGCCCCGATTTCCTTGCAGAGCTTGAGAAATTTACCGTCAGTGGTCTTGATGACATTTGCCTTTGTGATAATCGAAACGCGCTCCTTGCCGTTGCGGCGGGCGTAATCATAGGCGAGGCGTGCGATTCTGCGAGTGCCCTCGGTGGTGGTAACAACGAAGTCAAGCGCGAGGTCATCGGTTATGTTAACGCCCTTCGAGCCGACAGCGTAAGCGCCCTCGGTATTCTCACGAAAGAAGGTCCAGTCAATGCCCTGCGAGGGGATTTTAACTGGGCGAAGGTTAGCAAACAGGTCGAGAGCCTTGCGCATCGCGACATTCGCGCTTTCTATATTCGGCCACGGGTCGCCCGCCTGCGGCGTTGTGGTGGGACCTTTAAGGATAACGGGGCATTGCTTAAGCTCTTCAAGCACATCATCGGGGATTGGCTTATTTAAAGCGACACGGTTCTCGATAGTCAGGCCGTCAATGTATTTGAACTCAATCTTTCCCCGGGAAACCTCGTCCTTAAGTAGAAACTCGACAACCCTCGCGGCCTCACGGCAGATAATCGGGCCAATGCCGTCGCCGCCGCACACGCCTATTGTAAGCTTATCAAGCTTTGAATAATCAACAAATTCACCCTGCGCCTTGATTTTTTCACTGCGGGCATCCTGCTCACGAATGAGCGCCTCAAATTTATCAACTGCGTTTTTTATCTGTAAATCGGTCATATTTACTCTCCTTTATGTTATGCGATGGCTGCCCACCGTTATTTACCAAGCTGCTTTGTGTAGTTGAGCAGCCCTCCTGCAATCAGCATTGCTCTCTGCCTGTCGGAATAATCGCTCATAAGCTTATATTCTTCGCCCTTGGTTTTATTATATAACTTAATTTCGCCGCCGCTTTCGAGAATTGAACGGATATTATTTAACTCAAGAGTGTCGTCACGGTCAATTTTATCGTAATCAGCTGCGTCGGCAAAGGTGAGGGGCAGAATGCCGGCGTTGATAAGGTTTGCCGCGTGAATTCTGGCAAAGGACTTTGCGATAACCGCCTTGATGCCGAGATAAAGCGGAACAAGCGCCGCGTGCTCGCGCGACGAGCCCTGACCGTAATTTGAGCCGCCTATGATGATTCCCTTGCCTGCCGCCTTGCAGCGCTCGGCAAAATTCTCATCGCACTGCCTGAAGCAGAAGCTCGACAGGTAAGGAATATTTGAGCGGTAGGGGAGAATCTTTGCGCCCGCGGGCATGATGTGGTCAGTTGTGATATTATCGCCAACCTTGAGAATTGCAGGCGCCTGAATGCTTTCGGGCAGAGCCTCACTTACCGGGAAGGGCTTGATATTGGGGCCGTATTCGATTTCAACCGCCTTTGCATCGTCTGGCGAGGCGGGCTTTTCGATAAGGTTGTCATTGATGATGAATGTATCGGGAAGCTTGATGCTAACCGCTTCGCCGAGCTTCCTCGGGTCGGTAAGAACGCCGGTGAGCGCCGATGCCGCGGCAACCTCGGGGCTAACAAGGTAAATGCCCGCGTCCGCTGTGCCTGAGCGCCCCTCGAAGTTTCTGTTAAAGGTGCGAAGAGAAACACCGCTTGACTGCGGTGACTGACCCATGCCGATGCACGGACCACAGGAACACTCAAGAAGCCTTGCGCCCGCGCCGAGAATGTCGGAGAGCGCGCCGCTCATTGAGAGCATATTGAGCACCTGCATTGAACCCGGGGAGATGGTGAGACTTACACGCTCAGCTACCTTCTTGCCCTTAAGAATTGCGGCGACCTTGAGCATATCGAGCAGCGACGAGTTTGTGCATGAGCCGATACAAACCTGGCTTATGGCGATTTCGCCTATCTCGGAAACCTTCTTAACATTATCGGGCATATGCGGCATAGCGGCAAGCGGCTCAAGGGATGATAAATCAATATCGATTATCTCGTCATAAACGGCGTCAGAGTCTGCCGAGAGCTCAATCCAATCCTCGGCTCTGCCTTGAGCCGTCAGGAAATTAAGTGTAATCTCATCGGAAGGGAAAACCGAGGTGGTCGCGCCAAGCTCGGCACCCATGTTGGTGATTGTTGCCCTTTCGGGAACTGTGAGGGTTTTTACACCTTCGCCGCCGTATTCGATAATTTTGCCTACGCCGCCCTTAACCGAGAGAATACGCAAAACCTCAAGAATAATATCCTTCGCGCCAACCCAAGCTGTCAGCGCGCCGCTTAAGCGCACAAGAGTGACCTTGGGCATTGTTGTGTAATATGTTCCGCCGCCCATTGCCACGGCAACATCAAGACCGCCCGCACCCATGGCAAGCATACCGATGCCGCCGCCCGTGGGCGTATGGCTGTCTGAACCGATAAGGGTTTTGCCGGGTTTGCCGAAACGCTCAAGGTGAATCTGGTGGCAAATCCCGTTGCCGGGCTTCGAGAAGAGCAGACCGCGCTTTTTCGCCGCGCTTTGAATAAAACGGTGGTCATCCGCATTCTCAAAGCCCGTTTGCAGTGTGTTATGGTCGATATACGCAACGGAAAGCTCGGTTTTAACTCTTTCGAGTCCCATAGCCTCAAACTCAAGGTACGCCATAGTTCCCGTGGCGTCCTGAGTGAGTGTTTGGTCGATTTTAAGCCCGATTTCAGTTCCGGGTATCATTTCTCCGCTGACAAGATGGCCTTTAATCAGTTTTTGCGCGATAGTTAATCCCATAAAAAATACCTCCGAAATAAGCATATTACGATATAATATATCATTTTATTTTAAATCCGACGATATGTCAAGGCGGAAAACAATATTTGTGTACATATTGAGAAAAACTTTTGCTTAATCACAAAATATTGTACTTTTTGCTTGCGAAAGCCTATTATAGGTGATATAATATTTTTAATTATGGTATTATGCCTTTATTGGATGATATATCATTTACTTTGGGAGGATGAAGTAGATGGCAACCGAACTAAAATCAAAGACACCCGCCAAAACCAAAAAAACGCCCGCTCCAAAGTCATCCGGTGCCAAGACAGCGTCGCCGCAAGCGCGCGAATCGGTCAAGCGCCAAAAGGCGGCAATAGTGCTTTTGGCGGCGGCGGTGTTTCTTATATTCGTGGTGCTTATTGAGGGCGAAAGTGTCTGGAGCTACCTGCATCAGGGCATGTTTGGCCTGTTTGGCTTTTGCGCGTATGTGTGGCCGCTTATGCTTATTTATATGTCGGCTATATATGCTATGGACAAGCCCATGGGCGGCGTTGCCGCGAATCTGACCGGCACGGGTATTTTTGTTACCCTGCTCGGCAGCGCGATACATATTTTCTCAAATACGAAAGAATATATTAATGCCACGGGTAATTTCGGCACTCAAATATCCGATGCCTGGAATAATAAAACACTTCAGAGCGGCGGCGTATTCGGCGCGATTATAGGCGGTCTTCTCTCCAAAATGTTTGGCAGAACCGGGGCAGGGATAACCGTGATTATTCTTCTTGCTGTTGTTCTTATGCTGCTGACGGGTACCACCATTTTCGGGCTTTTCAGAGCCGTTTATAAGCCCGTTAAAAAGGTCGGAGAAATTACAAACGAAAAGCTTGAGCAAAGCGCGATTCGCCGTGAGCAGGAGCAGGAAAAGAAGGCGGAGGAGGCAAAGAAATTCGCCCCGCCCAAAGCACCCTCGATTACTGTGCCGACTGTAGCGAAAGCTCCTCAGCCTCTGCCCGTGAGCGGCGGCAAGCAGCCCGAAATCCCATTTGTTAAGCTGCCTGACAACTCTGTGCCGGCATCAAAGACCGTTGAGGCGGCGTTAGAGGATGCAGGAAAGCAGAATAAAAGGCGTCTGCCCAAAAAGCTCGAGAATGACGAGCCTTCAATTCTAACCCTTGAGCCTGAGGAAGGACTCGGCACCTATGTTTATCCGCCGATTGACTGCCTTAATCAGATTTCGCCGTCTGCCGGCATAACCTATGGCGATGAAATGAGAGCAAACGCTCAGACCTTAATTGAAACGCTTGAAAGCTTCAATATCAAGGCTGAAATCACCGATGTCTGCCGCGGCCCCTCGGTTACACGCTACGAGCTTGTGCCTCAGGCAGGTGTTCGCATCAATAAGATAACAAACCTCGCCGATGACCTCGCTCTGCGCCTTGCCGCTTCGGGTGTTAGAATCGAAGCGCCTATTCCTAATAAATCGGCAATCGGTATCGAGGTCCCCAACAAAAGCAAGTCAATGGTCGGTATGCGTGAAATCATTGATACCGCCAAATACCGAGAGGCAAAAAGCAAGATTAATGTCGCTCTCGGCAAGGATATCACGGGCAATATTATCTGCGCGGATTTGGCAAAGATGCCGCATCTGCTTATAGCGGGTACCACCGGCTCCGGCAAATCCGTGTGTCTTAATTCAATGATTATCAGCATCCTTTTCAACGCCTCACCCGAGGAGGTAAGGCTTGTTATGATTGACCCGAAGCAGGTTGAATTCACGGTTTATAACGGCATTGCCCACCTTGAGGTTCCCGTGGTTTCCGACCCGCGCAAAGCGGCGGGCGCGCTCGGCTGGGCGGTGAGCGAAATGCAGCGCCGCTATAAGATGTTTTCCGAGAATAATGTTCGCGATATCGGCGGGTTTAACAAGCTCGTTATGCGTCGCGACGATTTAAAGCCGCTTCCTCAGATTGTTATTTTCATCGATGAGCTTTCCGACCTTATGATGGTTGCGCCTAACGAGGTTGAGGACTCTATATGCCGCCTCGCTCAAATGGCGCGCGCGGCGGGCATGCACCTTGTCATTGCAACCCAGCGCCCCTCGGTAGATGTTATCACGGGTATAATTAAAGCGAATATCCCCAGCAGAATCGCGCTGTCGGTTTCGTCTCAAATTGACTCAAGAACTATTCTTGACACTGCCGGAGCGGAGAAGCTGCTCGGTAACGGCGATATGCTGTTCAGCCCCGTTGGTAAGGGCAAGCCTGTTCGTGTTCAGGGCTGCTATATCTCGGAGCGCGAGGTCGAGAATGTAGTTGACCACATCAAAAAGCAGGCTCAAACCACCTACAACGAGGAAACGATTCAAGAGATTAATCAGCAGGCGGCTCAAACCGCCGCTTCAAAGAAGCGCGGTGGCTCTGTGCTTGACGGCGACGGCGAGGAGCAGGACGAAATGCTGCTCAAAGCAATCGAGGTTGTTGTTGAGATGCGGCAGGCGTCAACGACTATGCTCCAGAAGAAATTGAAGCTCGGCTATGCGAGGGCATCCCGAATCATGGACGAGCTTGAGGAAAAGGGAATTGTCGGGCCGTCTGAGGGCGCGAAGCCGCGCAGTGTTCTTATTTCTAAACAGCAGTGGTATGAGATGAATGCTCTGAGCGACGGCACCGCGCCAAACCTTGATACCATTGCTTCAATGAGCGATGAGCCGCCGTTTGATTATGACGATGACGAAGAATATGGCGACGATGATATAAATGATGTTTTCAGCAATTAAGGATTAAATCTCAAATCCTTTTGGCATAATTTTTTACGAGGTGAATATGCCTTTTTTACCGATAACAAAAGAAGAAATGACTCTTCGCGGATGGGAGCAAGCCGATTTTATTTATGTTAACGGCGACGCTTATGTTGACCATCCGTCTTTTGGTGCGTCAATTATTACCCGTGTGCTTGAGCGCGAGGGCTTCCGCGTGGCATTTCTTGCCCAGCCCGATTGGCGAAGCGATAAGGACTTCTTGCGCTTCGGCAAGCCTAAATACGGCTTTTTTGTCAGCAGCGGCAATATTGATTCCATGGTGGCGCATTACACCGCCGCGGGTAAAAAACGCTCCTCTGACGCATACAGCCCCGGCGGCAAGGCGGGCTTAAGGCCAGACAGGGCGGTGATTGTCTATTGCAACAAAATCCGTGAGCTTTACGGCAATATACCCATTATTATCGGCGGGCTGGAGGCGTCTCTGCGCCGCTTTGCCCATTATGATTATTGGGATGATAAAATCCGCCGCTCGATTCTTTTTGATTCGCAGGCGGACTTGATTTCATACGGCATGGGTGAGCGACAGACTGCTGAAATCGCAAACAGACTCGCCTCAGGCGAAAGCATCAGCGAAATTCGCGATATCAGGGGTACCTGCTACGCCTGCGATGTGCGTGAAACGCCATACGCGGGTGCGGAATGTCCGTCATTTGAGAATGTATGCGCTTCAAAAAAGGAGTACGCCGTTTCATGCCGTATTCAACAGGATGAGCAGGATTTTTTCAGGGGCAAGGCTATTAAGCAGCGACACGGCTCACGGATGCTCGTGCAAAACCCGCCCGCTCTGCCTCTCAATCAGGCGGAGCTTGACTCTGTTTATGCCCTGCCTTATATGCGAACCTATCACCCCTCATACGAGGAGCTCGGCGGCGTGCCGGGTATTGAGGAGGTGCGGTTTTCAATAACCCACAACCGCGGCTGCTTTGGCGCGTGTAATTTCTGCTCTCTGGCGTTTCATCAGGGCAGATACATCACGGCAAGGAGCAAGCAATCGGTTGTTGACGAAGCGAAAAAGTTAACCGAGCTTCCCGATTTTAAGGGCTACATTCACGATATCGGCGGCCCTACGGCAAATTTCCGCCGCCCCTCGTGCGACGGTCAAAACGAGCGCGGGCTTTGCAAGGGCAAGAAATGCCTTGCGCCCGAGGTCTGTCCTAACCTTGTCAGTGACCACTCTGAATATCTCGATATTCTGCGCGCGGTGCGAGCATTGCCGAGAGTTAAGAAGGTGTTTGTGCGCTCGGGCATTCGCTACGATTATATGCTGCAGGATAAGGATGACAGCTTTTTTAAGGAGCTTGTTGCCCATCATGTCAGCGGTCAGCTCAAGGTCGCGCCCGAGCATTGCTCCGCGGCGGTACTCGATAAAATGGGAAAGCCCCATATTGAAGCGTATCTGAAGTTTTCAAAGAAATATTTCGCCATAAGCAAGGCGGTCGGCAAGGAGCAATATATTGTGCCCTACCTTATGTCCTCACACCCGGGCAGCACGCTGAAAGATGCAGTTGAGCTTGCGCTGTTTTTGAAGCGTGAGAATATCCGCCCCGAGCAGGTGCAGGATTTTTACCCGACACCCGGGACTATATCAACCTGTATGTTTTACACGGGGCTTGACCCTTATACGATGAAAGAGGTTTTTGTCGCGCGC
The DNA here is from genome assembly GCA_964448835.1 of uncultured Clostridium sp. GTDB lineage: Bacteria > Bacillota > Clostridia > Oscillospirales > Acutalibacteraceae > CAG-177. The sequence continues at coordinate 42,897 of CAYUXK010000003.1, forward strand.
TCACCTCACGAAAAAGCCCTGCAAAGGGCGCTTTTGCAATACTATAACCCCAAGAATCAAGCGCTGTGTGAGCAGGCGCTGCGCAAAGCGGGCAGGGCGGACTTGATCGGCAAGGGTGACAAATGCCTTATCCGAGGCGAGGCGACCGTTCAAAGGAGAAATCCGAATGATAAAAAGAAAAAATACTAAGCTTGCGTTTCCTCTCGTTCTTCTTGCGATTGTGCTTTTTGTTGTTTCTCTGCTGGTTATTTCAAGCCCTCAATTGGCAGAAAAAACATCGGGAACAGTACTGAATAATGGCGATATTTCATCGTCTCAAGCGCAAGAAGAAAATGCGCTGACCGTGCATTTTATCGATGTAGGTCAGGGTGACTGTATTCTTGCCGTCTGCGAGGGTAAAACTATGCTCATTGATGCGGGCGACAACGGCACGGAGCAAACCGTTATCAATTACATTCATAACCTCGGGATTTCGTATCTGGATTATATTGTTGTTACGCATCAGCATTCAGACCACATCGGCGGTATGCCCGAGATTCTGCGTGAATTTAAAGCCGGCACAATAATTATGCCGCGTTTAAGCAAGGAATTAACGCCCACAAGCAGCACCTACTCGGCTTTTCTTAAGGAGTTACAGAGCAGCAGCGTAAAAAAGCTTTATGCAAAGGTTGGGGCTATCTATAACTTGGGTGAGGCCGTTTTAACAGTAATCGCGCCGATTAACAGCGATGCTGAGGATTTAAACAATATGAGCGTGGTTATCCGCCTGGATTACGTCGAAACCTCGTTTTTATTGGCGGGCGACGCCTCCGCAGAGGAGGAAAGCGATATTCTTGACTCGGGCGCCGATATTGATTGTGACATTCTGAAGGTCGGCCATCACGGCAGCTCAAAATCGAGCACGAAGGATTTCCTTGCCGCTGTTACTCCTGAGGTTGCTGTGATAATGTGCGGCAAGGATAACAGCTATAATCATCCTAACCAAAAAACGCTTGAACGCCTATCGGCTTATACCTCGCGAATCTACCGCACAGACATTTGCTCGGATATAGTTTTTACCTGCGGCAAATCAGGTTACACCGTTGATTATTGAGGGGGAAACTTATGAATTTCAGCATTGACCGCTTTGAAGGCAGCTTTGCGGTTTGCGTTAACGAACTCGGCTCGGCGATTGATATTCCGATTTCTATTTTACCCGTTGGTGTGAGGGAGGGGAGCATTGTCACCCCGGACGGTGCCGGTCGATTCCTGCTTTGCCCCGCAGAAGAAGCGAAAAAACGGGATGAAAACTTTAACCTGGCAGAGGATTTATTTGAATAGAAATAATTGCGGCAGATTATCAATTTATACTTGAATAATCTGCCGCTTTATTATATAATAACTTAAATATGGTTATAATTTAACGGAGGAAGCATTTTGCCGCAAACTAATAAAAAAAATTCAGTTACTGTTGAGCAAATAGAGCTTGACAGGCAAAACGAATATACTGCCCTCGCGGGCGCATATCTTACCCAGATGTATCCCTCGTCTCCAAAGGCCTTTGTGCATACCTACGGCTGCCAAGGCAATGTTGCCGACGGTGAAAGAATCGAGGGTATGCTTTGTGAAATCGGGTACGAGCTTACCTCGGATATCAGACAGGCGGATTTGGTGCTTTATAACACCTGCGCTATTCGTGAGCATGCAGAGGACAGAATCTACGGCAATGTCGGCGCTTTAAAGGTGCTCAAAAGGGACAAGCCGTCAATGAAAATTCTGCTTTGCGGCTGCATGATGCAGCAGAAGCGCGTGGCGGATAAAATCGCGAAGAGCTATTCATTTGTAGACCTTGTTTTCGGCACTCATGTCATTCACAAGCTGCCCGAGCTGCTTTACAAAAGCCTCACAACAGGGCAAAAAATTATTGAAATCCCCGAGAGCGACGGCGTTATACCCGAGCAGCTTCCCGTTCACCGAGACAGCGAGTTTAAGGCTTGGCTGCCAATTATGTACGGCTGCAACAATTTTTGCAGCTACTGCATTGTGCCGTATGTTCGCGGCAGGGAGCGCAGCCGTGAGCCTGAGGTTATTTTAGACGAGGCAAGGGAGCTTATCGCCGCAGGGTATAAAGAAATAACCCTACTCGGGCAGAATGTTAATTCCTACGGCAAGAATCCCGATTGCGGCTATAATTTCGCGCGTCTGATTTCGGAGCTTAATGATATCCCGGGTGATTATTTAATCCGATTTATGACCTCACACCCAAAGGACTGCACACACGAGCTGCTTGATACAATGGCTCGGTGTGATAAGGTAGCGAAGCATTTGCATCTGCCGTTTCAGAGCGGCTGTAACCGAGTGCTACAAGAAATGAACCGCGGCTACACGCGCGAAAAATACCTTGATTTGCTCGACTATGCCTATTCGGTTATGCCGAATCTTTCGGTTACGAGCGATGTAATTGTCGGCTTCCCCGGCGAAACGCACGAGGAATTTCTTCAAACCGTTTCTCTCGTTGAGAAGGCGGGGTTTACTTCAATGTATACCTTCATTTTTTCCTCTCGCGAGGGCACCAAGGCGGCTTCTCTGCCCGACCCTGTTCCCCACGAAGAAAAGGGCAGGTGGCTTCGGGAGCTGCTCGATGTTCAGGAGAGGGTTGCCTCAAAGCGCACCGCCTCAATGGTTGGCTCCGTTTGCCGCGTTCTTTGTGAAAGCGTGAGCAAAAACGGTATGATAGAAGGCAGAACTCAGGGGAATATTATAATAGAATTCCCTGCCGAGAAGGAAGTTATCGGCTCGTTCCGCGATGTTAAGGTAACCGAAGCGATGACCTGGCTGCTTCGCGGTGAATTATGTTAAAATCACGCACAGTCGTGACTAAATAAAGTTAGGAGAAATACAATGGACATTATCGCAAAAGCAAGAGAACTCGGAGCAATGCTCCAGCAAGACGAGCGCTATCTTAATCTCATGCAGGCGCAAAAAGTAAATGAGGCGGATAACGCTCTCAACGAACTCATCGCGAAAATTCAGCTTATTCAGCTTTCTTTCCAGCAGGAAGCAGGCAAAGAGGACAGAAACGAGCAAAAGCTTGAGGCATATGACAAAGAATTCGGTCAGATTTATTCTCAAATTATGTCAAACCCAAATATGCAGGCTTATGAGGCCGCCCGCGGCGAAATCGATAAGCTCATGCAGTATATTACAGGCATTTTTTCCCTCTGCCTTCAGGGCGAGGACCCCGCAACATGCGAGCCCAAAGAAGAGCATGAGCACAACTGCGGCGGCGAATGCTCATCCTGCGCGGGATGCTGAGCTAGGGGCTAGGTTTTAGGACTATTGGTTGAAAATATTAGTTAAGCAATTGGTGTGTGTGGTTAGGCATTGGGCTTCAGGTTAGCCTAATACCTAACTCCTACCACCTAATGCCTAACTTGGAAGGTATGGTCACTTTGGCAGAGCTTACCCCGATGATGAAGCAATACTTTGAAATTAAAAAAGACCACCCTGACACCATTCTTATGTTTCGACTCGGGGATTTTTACGAAATGTTTTTCGATGACGCTAAAACCGCGTCGCGCGAGCTTGAGCTTGTGCTCACGGGCAGGGACTGCGGGCAGGAGGAGCGCGCGCCTATGTGCGGCGTGCCGTTCCACAGCGTCGATTCTTACATAGCCCGCCTTGTTTCTCGAGGCTATAAGGTTGCCATCTGCGAGCAAACAGAGGACCCCGCGCTTGCCAAGGGGCTTGTTCGACGCGAGGTTATTCGCGTGATAACCCCGGGCACGGTTATCGAGAGCACTATGCTTGAGGACGGCAAAAATAACTTCCTTGCCTGCGTGTATGCCTCGGGGGAGGGCTTCGGCGTTTGCTTTGCCGATATTTCTACAGGCTCGGTTCACACAACCGATTTTGAGGGCAAGGATGCCGAGAGCAAGGTAATTAACGAGCTTGGCAGGTATATGCCCAGCGAGGTTTTGCTTAACGGCGCCGCGTCAAAAAGCAAAAAGACAGTTGAATTTATCCGAAATCGCCTTCTTGCCTCTGTGAATATTCAGGATGACAGTTATTTTGACTATCACGAGAATTCGCTGGCGGTTTTAGCCCATTTCGGCTCAAAGGATTTGGGCGAAATTGACCTTGACGGGCGGCAGTTCGCCGTCAACGCCCTCGGCGCGTCGCTGAGATATTTAAGAGAAATGCAAAAAAATGAGCTTACCAATATCGGTGAGCTTGACACCTACGGCGAAAACAATTTTATGCGCCTTGATGTTTCAACCTTGCGAAACCTTGAGATAGTTGAAACAATGCGCAGCCGTGAGAAGCGCGGCTCACTGCTTTGGGTGCTCGATAAAACCAAAACCGCGATGGGCAAGCGCCTTTTGCGCTCATGGCTCGAGCAGCCGCTTTTGAGTATTACGCGCATAGTTAAGCGCCATAACGCTGTAAACGAGCTTTTTAACGCCTCCCAAATGCGTGAGGATATATCCGCGAGCCTTTCGGGCTGTCAGGATATGGAGCGTCTTATAACACGCATTGCATACGGCACGGCTAACGCGCGCGAGCTGCGCGCTCTATGCTCAACAGCGCAGAGGCTGCCTGAGCTAAAAGAGGTTATTTCCCTCTGCCAAAGCGCGATGCTTTGCGAAATCAATTCAAATATTGATTCTCTTTCGTCTGTATGCGAGCTAATTGATTCCGCAATCGTCGAGGACCCGCCGTTTTCGGTGCGCGAGGGCGCGATGATTAAAGACGGCTTCAACGAGGAGCTTGACGAGCTTCGCGGAATTGTCAATAACGGCAAGGGCTTCATTGCCGAGGTTGAGCAGCGCGAGCAGGAAAGAACCGGCATAAAGAAGCTTAAAATCGGATATAACCGAGTTTTCGGATATTATATAGAAGTTTCAAACGCTTTCAAGGAGCTTGTCCCCGACGGATACATACGAAAGCAAACGCTTTCAAACTGCGAGCGTTTCATAACCCAGGAGCTTAAAGAGCTTGAGGCAAAGGTTCTCGGCGCGCAGGAGCGCATTGTGAAGCTTGAATACGAGATTTTTGACTGCGTTCGATCACAAACCGCCGAAGAAATCCGCGCCGTGCAGACTACCGCGGCTGCTGTTGCCGCTCTTGATGTACTAAATTCCTTTGCCGTAACGGCGGCAGAGAATGACTATACTTGCCCCGAAATGTGCGCAAAGACCGTTATTTCGATAACCGACGGCAGGCACCCCGTTGTTGAAAAAATGCTTAACGGCGCGCCTTTCGTACCCAATAACACAGTTCTTGATTGCGAGGATAACCGCTGCGCGATTATCACAGGCCCCAATATGGCGGGCAAATCAACCTATATGCGCCAGATTGCGCTTATTTGCCTTATGGCGCAGGCAGGCTCCTTCATTCCTGCGGCGGCGGCAAGGCTGGGAGTTGTTGACGGCATTTACACGCGCATAGGCGCTTCGGATGACCTTGCCTTCGGGCAGTCAACCTTTATGGTTGAAATGGACGAGGTCGCGTCCATTCTCAAAAACGCGACAAGCGAAAGCCTGATAATTTTTGATGAAATCGGCAGGGGTACCTCAACCTTTGACGGTATGAGCATCGCCCGTGCAGTGCTTGAGTACGCGGCGGATAAAAAGAAGCTCGGCGCAAAAACCCTCTTTGCTACCCATTACCATGAGCTTACCGAGCTTGAAAGCTTTGTTGACGGCGTTAAGAATTACAACATCGCCGTTAAAAAACGCGGTGACGATATAACCTTCCTGCGCCGTATTGTTCCGGGCTGCGCGGACGGCAGCTACGGCATTGAGGTAGCTAAGCTTGCGGGTGTTCCGTCAAGCGTCATCAAGCGCGCGAAGGAAGTGCTTGAGGGCCTTGAGAAGAATGAAACCGCCGCTGTCAGCGCTGCCGGTACTCCGAGAACACAGGAAGAAATTCAGTTCTCTTTTAAGGATGCAAAGGGCGACGAAATAATCGAGCGCCTTCAGGCTCTTGATATTAACACGCTCACGCCCATTGAAGCAATGAGCGTTCTTTATGAATTAACAAAGCTTGCAGATTAGTGTTTGAATTGATGCAAAGGAGGGTTTCTTATGCCGAAAATCAAGGTTATGTCAAAGCAGCTTGCCGAGCTTATAGCGGCGGGCGAGGTTGTTGAGCGCCCTTCTTCGGTTATTAAGGAGCTTCTCGAGAATTCAATTGACGCTAACGCTACAAGCGTAACGGTTGAGATTAATAACGGCGGCATCACATTTATGCGCGTGACTGATAACGGCGGCGGTATTGCGCGCGAGGATGTGCGCAGCGCCTTTTTATCCCACGCCACGAGCAAGATTTCCGCCGAGGAGGATTTGAACTCAATTATGACCCTCGGCTTTCGCGGCGAGGCTCTTGCAAGCGTCGCGTGCGTTTCAAAGGTTGAGCTTCTTACCCGCGAAAAGGGTGAGGATATCGGCACGCGCTATGTTATCGAATCAGGTGAGGAGATTACACTTGATGACGCGGGCTGTCCGCAGGGCACAACAATAATCGTGCGCGATTTATTCTATTCAACGCCTGCGCGCATGAAATTCCTTAAAAAAGATGTTACCGAGGCAAATGCTGTCGCGGGCGTGGTTGACAGAATCGCTCTGTCGCACCCCGAGGTATCCTTCAGATTTATCCGCGACGGCAAGCAGGCGCTTCTGACAAGCGGTAAGGGAAGCGTACTTGACGCCGCACGAGAGATTTTCGGCAGGGAGTTTTCCGACGGGCTTATTCCAACTGAATGTGAGCTTGAGGGGATAGGTGTTGACGGCTATGTTTCAAAGCCCTCCGCAAGCCGCCCTAACAGAAATATGCAGTTCTTCTTTATTAACGGCAGACTTGTCCGGACAGGGACGGGAAGCGCCGCAATCAGCGAAGCGTATAAGAATTCGATTATGGTCGGCAAGTTCCCGGGCTGTGTATTAAATATTTCAATTTCGCCTTTGCTCGTGGATGTTAATGTGCATCCCGCCAAAACCGAGGTTCGTTTTACCGATGAAAAAAAGGTATTCAACGCCGTTTTTTACGCGTGTAAAAACGCTTTGGACGGCGATACCTCCAAGGTGCAGATGAAGGTCGCGCCAAAAATAGATTATTATCAAAAACCGTTGGAAGAGCCCGAGCAGATTAAGCTCGGCGATAAAAAAGCTGATTTTTGGCAGCACATTCCAGCTTCGCCCCAAAAGCCACTTATCCTGCGCAGCCCCGAGATTACTCAGCCAAATAAGGACGAGGATGAGCGCATTGAGAGGGAATTTCTTATTCGCTCACAGCCCGTTCAGACAAAGGTAACCGAAACAGCCGCAGAGCCTGCGCAAAGCAGTTTCGATGACGAGAGCTTCAGGCTGATAGGCGAGGCGTTTCGTACCTACATAATCTGCGAGCTGGACGGCAAAATCATATTTATCGATAAACACGCTTCTCACGAGCGGATGATATACGAGAGCCTCAAAAACAGCGAAGAAATCAGCTCCCAGGTGCTTCTTTCTCCCGTTACGGTTACCCTCACAAAGGAGGAATACTCCGCCGTGCTCGATAATCTTGAGGCTTTGTCAAAGGGCGGATTTGCTGTTGAGGATTTCGGGGCGGGCACGGTGGTAGTGCGCGAATACCCCATGGTGATAATGCCGGAGGATATATGTGAGGTTATTACACAGGCGGCAGGTCGCTTCGCGGACAAAAAGCAAGAGCTTATGTATGATAAACTCGATTGGCTTTACCATTCGTTTGCTTGCCGCGCCGCGATAAAGGCGGGCGATTTTACGTCAAAGCTTGAAATGGAACGCTTCGCGAAGAAGCTTCTTTCAATGCCTGAAATTCGCTGCTGTCCCCACGGCAGACCCGTTCTGATTGAGATGACAAAAAGGGAGCTTGAAAAGAATTTTGGAAGAGTCTAGCGTGCCTATAATCGCCGTTGTGGGGCCTACTGCCTCGGGCAAAACCTCGCTTGCCGTTTCGCTGTGCATAAGCATTAACGGCGAGGTTGTGTCGTGCGATTCAATGCAGATATACCAAAATATGCCGATTGCCACCGCCTTGCCGTCAGCCGATGAAATGCGCGGGGTGCCACACCATTTGATGAATTTCGTCTCTCCTCAAGAGAATTTCAGCGTTGCGAAATATTGCGAAATGGCAAAGAAATGCATTTTTGATATTCACGCGCGGGGCAAAATGCCGATGCTTGCCGGCGGAACAGGGCTTTATTACTCCTCACTTGTTGATAATATCGAGTTTATTGAGGAGCAGACCGATTTTGAATACCGCGCTATGCTAAAGGAAAGAGCGAATCTTAATGGCGCCGGGGCGCTTCTTGAGGAGCTTCGGGCCGTTGACCCCGAAGCGGCGTCAAAGCTGCATGTAAATAATCTCGGCAGAATAATCCGCGCGCTTGAGATATATCACTCAACGGGCGTTACCAAAACAGAGCAGGAGCTTATTTCAAGGCAGAATTCCTCACCCTTTGCCCCTATCGTGATAGGGCTTGACGCGCGAGACAGGGAGTTTCTGTATAAGCGCATTAATCAAAGAGTTGATGAAATGCTTGCCCAAGGGCTTGTGGATGAAGCGAGCGCTTTTTACGCCCGTTACGGTGTTAAAACCGCCGCCCAGGCAATTGGCTACAAGGAGCTTAAGGCTTACCTTGACGGCAAAGAGGAGCTTCACGAAAGCGTTGAGAGGCTCAAAATGCAGACTCGCCGCTACGCTAAAAGGCAGCTGACTTGGTTCAGACGTGACAAACGCGTGAACTGGCTTTATATTGACGAATATCAAACCTCGACCGAGCTGCTGAACGCGGCGGCAAAAATTATCGCGGAGGCCAACGCCGATGAAAAATAAAATCTCAAAATCAAAAATTTTAGCTGTGCTTGGCTGCGCGGTTTTGGTTTTGTATATTTGCGTTCAGGTTTTTAATGTTGCCGTTGAGCAGTATGATACCCAAACGGCAACGGAGCAAACAGTTTTCAAAACCGTTGATATTGAGCTTTTTGCTTTGCGTGATGAGAGCCTGCTGACAGGTAAGAGCGGATACACGGTTGTACCTTTGGCGGCAAACGCGGAGAGAATTGCCAAGGGTAGCACCGTTGTGGCGTATTTTAACTCGGGCGAGGCGGCAAACAACTATGTCAACTGCGCGCTGATTAAAGATAAGCTCGAAAGCTACAAGCTTATCGACAAGCAGCTGAGCCTTGCCAACATTGATATGGATAAGCTTTCGCAGTCCGTTGATGAATCTTTTAATAATATCATTGACTCGGTTTATACCGACAACTATTCATCATTTGCGTCAGACAAGCTCGATTTTCTCGAAAGACTTTCGTTAAAACAGATTTCACTCGGTAAATCAATTGACTGCTCGGCAAAAATCGAGTCCCTCGGTAGTCAGCTTTCGGCGATGGAGGCATCTGCCGTACCGGCTGAAATCGTAACCGCGGACAGGTCCGGGTATTATGTCAGCGAGCTTGACGGCTATGAGAGCGCGATGGCATTTGCGGATTATTCAAACGCCACGGTTGAGAAAATCGAAGCCGCCCTATCTAGCAAGAAGGTACCTGCTCCTGCGGGTTGTCTCGGCAAGGTTATCGCCGGCTACGATTGGTATCTGCTCGGGGTAACCGACACTGTGAGCGCCACTTCACTAACTAAGGGCGGCACGGCTAAAATAATAATCGGCGCCTCCGCCGAGGATTCATTGCTCGTTAAGGTACAGTCTGTTTCAGACGTTTCCGACGGCAAGGCGGCGGTTGTATTTAAGTGTAATCTCATGAATTCTCAGCTTGCCACAATCCGCAAGGTGAGTGCAAAGCTTGTGCTCAATGAATTAACAGGCCTCAAGGTGAGCAAGGACGCGATAAGAGTTAACGACAAGGGTGAAAACGGAGTTTACATAATCCGCGGCAACATTGTCAGCTACCGCAGTCTGAACATTGTTTACTCCGAGGACACCTTCGTTATCGCGAAGGCGCCCGATAATGACAGCGGTATTGAGCTTAGCGCCCCGCACTTGAAGCTTTATGATGAAATGGTAATTTCCGGAAAGGATCTTCGCGATGGAATGGTTATCAACTGAGCAGCGTTTTAAAAATATTGAAGAAAATATTAAGCAGCTTCGGGAGACTATCGCCGAGGCGGCGGCAAAATCCGTCAGCAGCGAACCTGTTCATCTTATGGCAGTGACCAAAACCGTGGAGAGCGTTTATATTAATCACGCCATTGATTGCGGCATTGACCTTATTGGTGAAAACAAGGTGCAGGAGTTTTTACTAAAGAAACCTCAACTTAAGCTTGATTCGTGTAGTACTCACCTGATAGGTCACCTTCAAACCAACAAGGTCAAAAAGATTGTCGGTGAGGTTGACCTTATCCAATCGGTTGACAGTATTCGGATAGCTCAGGAAATCGGCAAACGTTCATGCGAAATAGGAATAAAAAGTGACATTTTGCTTGAGGTAAATGTCGGCAACGAAGAAAGCAAATTTGGATTTTTGCCCGAGGAGCTTACAGAGCGCGTTTACGAAATAGCGGAAATTAATGGTATTTTTGTGCGCGGATTAATGTGCGTCGCGCCGATTTGTGACGAAAAATCAAAATTACGAATAATTTTTTCACAAATATACCGTTCATTTCTTGACATTCGCTATAAAAAAATAGATAATATAAATATGGACTTTCTTTCAATGGGAATGTCTGCGGATTTTACCGAGGCTGTTCTTGAAGGCTCAAATCTCGTGAGAGTCGGCTCGGCCGTTTTTGGTGATAGAAATTACAGGTAAAGTCAAAAATTCTTTATGCGATATTTCGGGTGCGCTTTGCCCGATAATGTGAAAGGTGGAACACAAAATGAGTTTCAAGGATAAACTCAAGCAGTTCATCAGCGTTACAGATGATAATTACATCGAGGGTGTGGAGTCGGATTATACGGATGATTTTGATTTCATAAATGAGCAGGTCGCTCAGCCCCCCGCGCAAGCGCAGCAGCCGGCATCACAGCATTCACGCGTCAGAGAAAAAGCATCAGCGAGCAACGTCGTTGACATCAGCTCAAAGCCCGCTGTTAATAACGCGCGCCCCCACGTCGTTTTTCAAAAGATTGACACTTTTGAGGAGGTAGGCGGCGTTGCGGATATCCTCAACGAGAAGCGCATTGTTATCCTCAACCTTGAAACATGCCCCAATGATGTTTCACAGCGAATTATTGATTTCCTTTACGGTGTTGCTTATGCGAACCACGGCGATTTCAAGAAGGTTGCCGGCAGGGCTTACATAATAACGCCTTACAATGTTCCCGTATCGGGCGAGCTGCTCGACGAGATTTCAGGCATGTCAGGCGAATAAGTATAATCAATGAAATGTGAATGAGAGGAAGGATACGGCTATGTTAAGACCCGATCAAATCATCAATAAGCAATTTGCACCGGCAGGCAGGGGAGTTTACAATTCGCAGGAGGTTGACGATTTTATCAAGGCGGTTGCCGAGTCATATGAGCTGGCGACTAAAGAGAACGGGGAGCTGATTAAAAAAATCAGCATTCTTGCAGATAAAGTTGAAGAATACCGCAGAGACGAGGAAGCTATAACAGCTTCGCTGCTTACCGCGCACCGCATGGCGGAAACAGTCCGCCGCGATGCAAACGAAAGCGCTCAATCACAGCTGACACTTGCCGAGGGCAAGTCGCGCGCTCTCATTGATGATGCAACCAAAAAGGCGCAGGAGATAACCGATGAAGCAAAATCCAGCGCTAAAGATATTGTTGTTAACGCGCGTGAGGCAGTTGCCGCGCTTTCAGAAAGAGCTCAAAAAGAAGCGAATGCCGCGATTTCTGCCGCTAACGCCACGGCGAAGGACATAGTCGATAACGCCACCGCCAAAGGCGAAAAGATCGTCGGCGACAGTGAGCAGAGACTTAGATTTTATCAGGGCGAGCTTGATCGCCTTGCAAAAGAAACCGAAGAATACAGGCATGCTGTTATCGCTCTTTGCACAAAGCAGCTTGACTTATTAGCGGGCATTCCTGCCGATTATACCGCCGCCGCATCCGAGCCCGACGTTTTTGAGCCGGCTGTTTTTGAGCCGACTATCGCGTTCACGGCGCAGGAGCCTGCCCCCGCTGTTGAGGAGCCGACGGCTCAAGGCGAGCTTTTTGATGATATTCTCGGCGATATCGGCGTAAGCTCCGAAGCGCCCGCGGCGCAGGCAAGCGCAGATTACGAAAACATTTTTGTTGAGGAGACTTTTGCTCCCAAAGCGCAGCTCGATATCGACGATGTCCCCGAGTTCACCGTCGCGGCGCCCGCGGAGGAGCCTGAGATTTATGCTGAGGCTACCAATGAAGATGATGAAGGGGTTATTTTTGAAGACGATGATGAGTTCAAGGGCTTTAAGGTAGACCTTGATGAAATCGGCGATGACGATGAAGATATTGGTTCGCTTTTTGGCGATGATTAATTGATTCCGAGGTGCTTATGTTTCAGCTCGTTACTGTGGCGGTGATGGCGGCTCTTGTTGCGATTGACCAGCTGATTAAGGCGGCGATAGTTGCAACTGTTAAGGTCAACGGGTCTCAAGACTTCCTTTTTGGCCTGTTAAGGTTCAGATATGTTGAGAATACAGGCGCCGCATTCAGCCTTTTCGAGCACCGCCCCGAGATTCTTACGGTAGTTATCAGCGTAATCGTGATTTGCTGCACCGCGCTCATTCTTTCACGAAAAATCAAGCCTCTGATACCGAATATTTGCCTTATAAGCGTTGCTTCGGGCGGGTTGTCAAATGTGATTGACAGGTTTACAAGAGGTTATGTCGTTGATTTTATCGAGTTCACATTTGTGAATTTTGCGGTTTTTAATTTTGCCGATTGCTGCATTACCGTCGGAGCGTTCGCGCTACTGATATATGAGATTAGTGAGATAGTTAAAGAGCACAAAAGCAAAAAGGTAAAAAAAGATGAGTGACACTCCGCTTACAATAGAATACGGCGAAAGCTCAGAATTCGTGGTTACCGATGAATCCGCAGGTATGAGGATTGATAAGCTTATCGCGGAGCTTTTGCCCGGAATGTCGCGCTCGTTTTTACAAAACATTATTGATTCAAGCGCTGTTACTGTTAACGGCAGGCAAGTGTTAAAGAGCTTCAAGCCCAAGTCGGGGGATGAGATTTCGATAGTTGTTCCCGAACCCCGCAGTCTCTCGCTTGAAAAAGAGGACATCCCTCTTGACATTCGGTTTGAGGATAATGACCTGCTTGTTGTCAATAAGCCGCGCGGCATGGTTGTTCACCCGGCCGTCGGCAATTTCACGGGCACGCTTGTAAACGCGCTTTTGTATCATTGCGGGGGCAGTCTCTCGGGCATTAACGGCGTTGTCCGCCCCGGCATAGTTCATCGAATTGATAAAGACACAAGCGGACTTTTGCTTGTCGCCAAAAACGACCTTGCCCATATTTCGCTTGCCGCCCAAATCAAAGAGCATTCGCTTACTCGCGAATACCGCGCCGTGGTTCACGGCAGGCTCAGGGAGCAAAGCGGCGTAATCGATCAGCCGATAGGCAGAAGCGTGAGAGACAGAAAAAAAATGTGCGTTACTGAGCAGGGCTCAAGGAATGCAGTGACGCATTATGAGGTAATCGAGGAATATCGGGATTTTTCGTATTTGCGTCTGCGCCTTGAAACGGGCAGAACTCATCAAATACGGGTTCATATGGCTTATATCGGGCACCCCGTTGCGGGAGACCCTGTTTACGGACCCAAAAACGGCGTTGACCTTGGCGGTCAGTGCCTTCACGCGGGGAAGATTGGTTTTATTCACCCGTCAAGCGGCGAATATATTGAAATCTCAGCGGAGAACCCACCGTATTTCGAAGATTTTTTAAGGAGAATTAAATGACTCAGGCAAACAAAAGTTATTCCGACTGGCTTGTTGTTTCCGATATTGACGGGACTCTTAATAACAAATTCCGTAAGTTACCTAAACGAAATTTTGACGCAATATACCGCTTTGTTAACGAACTCGGTGGAAATTTTACTCTTGCCTCCGGCAGAAGCGTTCCTTCGCTAATGCCGCACTACAATAAGCTCCCTGCCCGCAAAATCCCTGCAATTATTTCAAACGGCGCCGGAATTTATGATTTCGAGAAGCAGAAGATGATTTTTTTCAGCCCCATCAATCCCGAGGGCGTTGATATTGTAATTCAAACCGCTGTGAAATTTCCGCAGGCTGACGTCATTATTGCAGGCCTTGATAAGCTTATGGTTGTCGGCAAAGGTTATTACGGCAAGATGATTCCCAAAGCCGACAATATCGAATATGATAGCTATTCGAGCTTTAAGGACGTAAAAAAAGATGATTGGGGCAAGGTGGTCTTTATCGGCCAACCCTGGGTTATAGCGCAGGTTGGTAAGTATTTAACCGGTCTTAACTCAAGCGAGATAACGCTCATGAGTACCTCAGTCGCGAGCTTCGAAGTGCTTAACAAAAACACCAATAAAGGCACCGCAGTGCTTCACCTTGCCGATACTATGGGCATTGACCATTCGCATACAGCGGCAATCGGCGACTATTTCAATGACCTGGATATGATAAAATTAGTCGGTGTTTCCGCCTGCTGCGGGCAGGCTCCGAAAGCGCTCAAAGAATCAGCAGAGTTTGTGGCTTGTCACTGTAACAAGGGAGCGGTTGCAGATTTGCTTGAATATATTGAAAGAACCTATCAGTAACCTCCGATTAACTCGCTGGTTACCCCTGCGGTGCGTTACCGCAAATATTAACAGGAGGTTGCTGCTAAATGGATGCAGTTGTCAGAAAACAGTTAAAAATCAAGGCGTGCAAGGCAAGAATGGGTATAATTGAGGGAGTCTACTGCGCAAAGTCAGGGCATCCCGGCGGCTCACTCTCATGTGTAGACATTCTGACCTATCTATACTTTCATCAAATGAATGTTGACCCGAAGAATCCCGCCTGGGAGGACAGAGACAGGTTTGTTTTATCAAAAGGTCATGTTGCCCCCGCGCTTTACGCCGTGATGGCGCAAAAGGGCTTTTTCTCCGATGAAACGCTCAAAACCCTTCGTAAAAGCGATTCCATCCTTCAGGGGCATCCCAGCATGAAGCTCACCCCCGGCGTTGATATGAGCACCGGCTCTCTTGGCCAGGGTATATCAAGCGCCTGCGGTATGGCGCTGGGCGCCAAAATCGCGGGCAAGGCGTTCAGAGTTTACACAATTCTCGGCGACGGCGAGCTTGAGGAAGGTCAGGTTTGGGAGGCGGCAATGTACGCCTGCGCAAAGGGACTTGATAACCTTGTTGCCATAGTCGATAACAACGGTTTGCAGATAGACGGAACAATTGCCGAGGTCAATTCTCCATATCCGATTCCCGAGAAGTTCAAGGCTTTCGGTTGGAATGTTATTGAAATCAGTGCCCACAGCTTCGATGAAATCGACGCCGCCCTTAAGGCAGCCGCCGAGTTCAAAGGCAAGCCCACAGTAATCATTGCCAAGAGCATTAAAGGCAAGGGCGTTTCATTCATGGAAAATGAATGCGGGTGGCACGGCACTGCCCCAAATCAGGAGCAGTATGAGCAGGCAATGCAGGAGCTTAACGCCGCACTTGCCGAGCTTGAAGCTTAAGGGAGGATAAGACAAATGTCTGATATAATTAAAATTGCAACCCGTGAGGCTTACGGCAAAGCGCTCGTTGAGCTTGGTGAAAAAAATGATAAAATTGTTGTCCTGGATTCCGACCTCGCCAAGGCAACAAAAACAGATATGTTTAAGAAAGCTTTTCCTAACAGGTTCTTTGATACAGGTATCGCCGAGTGTAATATGATGGGCGTTGCCGCAGGTCTTGCTACCACGGGGCTGACTGTTTTCGCGAGCACCTTCGCAATGTTCGCCGCGGGGCGCGCATACGAGCAGGTTCGTAACTCCATCGGGTATCCGCACCTGAATGTTAAAATCGGCGCAACTCACGCCGGTATCTCTGTCGGCGAAGACGGAGCGAGCCATCAGTGCTGTGAGGATATTGCTCTGATGTCCGTTATTCCGGGCATGACCGTTATTAACCCCGCTGATGACATTGAGGCGAGAGCGGCGGTTTTGGCGGCCGCGGAGTTTGAAGGTCCTGTTTATCTTCGCTTTGGCAGGCTCGCGACACCCAGACTTTTTGACGAAAACTATAAATTTGAAATCGGTAAGGCCGTTACCATGAGCGAAGGCAAGGATGTTACCATCATCGCGACCGGTCTTATGGTTGCAGAGGCTCTTTCGGCAAAAGAAATTCTTGCCAATGAAGGAATTTCTGCAGAAGTAATTAATGTTCACACGATTAAACCTATAGATAAATTGGCAATAATAAATACTGCGAAGAAAACCGGCGCTATTGTCACAGCGGAGGAGCATAGCGTTGTCGGCGGTCTTGGCGCGGCTGTTTCGGCGGTTGTTTGCGAAAGCTTCCCTGTTCCCGTTATCAGGGTCGGCGTTGAGGATACCTTTGGCAGGTCAGGCCCTGCCGTTGAGATGCTTCACCTGTTTGGTCTTGATGCCGCCAATATCGCCGCGAAGGCAAGAATTGCAGTTTCATTAAAAAAATAACTCAGGTGACGGCAACTCTATGGGCGGTTAATCCCTACCCGAAGCCGTCCCTTCTTGGGGTGGAAAATGTTGTCCGAGGCTAAAAAAGAATTTTTACCGAGGCCGGCGCGTATTGCAATCATTTGTATCGGCGTTATCCTGGTTGCGGTTATGTCGTTTTTGATTATGCGCGCTTTATTAAGAAACAGCGATGTTGATACGAATCGAATCGCGGTGTATCGCAAAAACGGTGAAACGATTATTGACATCAACGGTCTTAAGAGCAGCTGTGATGGCCTTGATACAAGCTCCTTTACAATCAATGAGCAAGCTGAGCGCGTGTTTTTTACAGCCGCTTCAGCTTATGACGATGAGCTTTTTGACCTGTATTATTGTGAGATTAATAACCTTGGCGAAATAATTCAGCCAAAGCTTATTGATTTCGCCATTCAGGGTAATTTCAGTGTCAATTATAAGGGCAACAGGGTTTACTACCTTAAGTATAACAATGATATCGCCGCGAACGAGGCAAATGTGTTTGATTTATCGCAAAAAAGCATCACCTCAATCTCGGGCAATGTCAGCGAGATGTATGTTTTACCTGTGCAGGAGGAAGTCTACTTCACCAAAATGCACACAGATACCAAGGTTCTCTATGTTTATACGGGCGAAGCGCCCAAAGAGATTTGCCGCGGAGTTTCGAACATTATGCTTTACTCCGACTGTGAGACACCGCATGTTGTATTTGAAGAAAAACCGCTGGACGGTTCCGCGGGAACTAATCTTTATATCGCCTATTCAGGTCAGGAGCCCAAGCTCATAGCACAGAATGTTACCAATATCATGTATGATCAATATGAGCCGGGCGGCAATATCTATTATTTTAAATCCAAACAGCAGGATGTTTCGTGGACCTCGGTTATAGCCGATGAATACCGCGAAAGCGATGCGAATGTCACCAAACCGGTTCGCTCCGATTTCTTTTCATTCTTTGGTATTTCAGCCGGGTATAACGAGGCGCTGCGTGAGTATCAGGATAAAGAAATCCGCGACGAAATCCGTACCGCGCTCGACACCGCATTTACCCAAGGCGCTTTTGCAGCTCCTGTTTACACGGCGTGTGCTTATGACGGTAAAAACTGTGTTGAGCTCACGAATGAGGTTGACCCTGCGAGCGTTTACTCGGTTTGCAAATGGGGCAGCCCCAAAATAATATATGAGAGTAAAGAATTAAAAGCCGCAAACACCGATATCTCTGCGCTTGTTTCGATTGCGCAGCGCAGTAATCTTGATGAGGTAATTAACTATGCAAGCAGCATAGTCAGCTCGGGTATTAAGTCTAAGGGCATGGCACTTTCGGTTTATACTGATTCAGGCTCAGCCCAATATCCTCTCAACGGCTACGATACAAAAAAAACTCTGTTTTCATTCTCAAAAGGCGGCGACAGATTTTTTGCTTTTGTTAAAGACGGAGTAAGCGAAAAGGTGGTCGTTTACGCAAGCGCCCTTGGCGGTAAAGCGCTCGAACCATCTTCTCCCTTAACGGTTGATACAAACGTTGCAAGCTATGTTTTCACCGATCAGGAGATGCTGTACCTTAAGCTTGATTCAGGCAAAAACTACGGCGATTTATTTTCCTTTACAGACGGCGGCAAGACCAAGATATTCAATGCCGTGAGCGCATTCCTTGTTCGCGGCAGCTTTGGTGTTACGGCACTCAAGAATTACAAGGGTTCGCCCGGCGAGCCGGTGGCCGATTATTACACAATGCTCGACGGGAAGGAAACCTTAGTTGACAAGGGCATTATTATTTCCAGCTTTTCTGCGGATTCATACGGCAGAATGGCATACCTATTGCCGGGGCAGAATGGTAGCGCCGGCGAATTCAGGATGTTTGAAAACGGAGTCATTGTTTCAATTGACGAGGACGTTTCGGAAATTATTGCTTTCCGATAAAAAAGAAAGGATGGTGCCTTATGGGTTCCGGTCAGGTATTAAAGAAGTCGCCCTTTGGCGGGTTCAAAAAGGAAGGGGTTCTCGATTATATCGAGCAGCTCGAGGGCGAGCTGCGCGATGCCAGAGTTGCTTCTCCTCTTACCGCCGCCCAGGAACGCAGCGCCGTACACAGCATTGCCGAACGCGAGGTTGTTGAGCTTGAAGCTCAAATAACCGAGCTTGAGGACGAAAAAGTGCTTGCTCAAAAAGAGATTAAAAAGCTGACGGCTGCGGTCAGCGAATACTCCGGGCTTATCAAGGCATATGAGCAAAAAATCGCCGAATACTCCAAGGGGCAGGAGAAGCTTGCGCAGACCGATGAGCAAATCGGCAATCTCGTGACTGATGCGGTTATCTATTCCGAAACACTAATGTCAAGGGCTCGTTCAAATTCAAGAGCGGTTGCAGCCAAGGCAAAGGGACTTACGGACAGCGCTTCGGCTGAGATTGCTGCAGTTCAAAGCGAAGTGGTAAAGCTTCGCGACGAGTTCGCGGGCGCTTTTGACCTGCTTTCCGAAAGGCTTGACGAAATATCACAAAAGATGGTGTCACTTACAGAAAAATACTTTAGTGAGCCCGAAAATCCCTATGCAAAATAAGGAATGTTACATAAAATGAAAGAATACTATATTAACACAGCCGACCTGCGCGGTATGTGCGGTGAGTTGCGCAAAGGTGACTGTGTGTATCTGAGCGGGAAAATATATACTGCTCGGGATGCTGCGCATAAACGTTTTTTTGAGCTGATGGATAGCGGCAGGCCACTGCCGTTCAATATAAAGGATACCTGTATTTATTACACCGGACCGACTCCTGCGCCTTCGGGCGCTGTTATTGGCAGCTGCGGTCCCACCACATCCGGCAGGATGGATTATTATACGCCCCGCTTATTAGACAGCGGCTTGTGCGCCATGATCGGCAAAGGACCACGAAGTGAGGCTGTGGTTAAATCTATTATCGATAACGGCTGCGTGTATTTATGCGCGATTGGCGGCGCAGGGGCGCTTTACGCATCGTGCGTTACCTCGATTGAGGTAATAGCTTTTGAGGACCTCGGGTGCGAGAGTGTCAAATGCATTGAGGTTAAGGACTTTCCCGTTTTGGTCGGCATCGACAGTCAGGGCGGGAGTTTGTTATAAAAATTCGGAACATTAAACGCTTTCTCGGCTTTGCCGCAGATGGCGTTTTATTTTTTTATGGGGGTATAACCGTGAGCTTTGCGTCATTTATAGGCCATACGGTGGCAAGCCCCGCTTTAATGGTTACAGTTTTACTTACTCTCGGCGTAATCTTTGTTAACGGCTGGACTGACGCTCCTAACGCTATTGCCACCTGTGTTTCAACGCGCTGCATGAGTGTACGAGCCGCGGTACTTATGGCGTGCGTGTGCAATTTTTTCGGCGTGCTTACCGCGTGCAAATTCAGCGCGCGCGTAACCTTTACTATTTATGAAATGGTCAACTTTGCCGGCGATAACCACCTCGCGCTTACGGCGCTGTGCGCGGCAATGGTCGCGATTGTAGCTTTTTCAGTCGCGGCCTGGGCATTTGGCATACCTACAAGCGAAAGCCACGCGCTAATTGCCGGGCTGAGCGGAGCGGCGTTTGCGGTTGGCGGAGGCGTGAACTATATGCAATGGGCAAAGGTACTCTACGGGCTTGCGATATCTGTTGCGCTTGGCTTCTTTAGCGGTTACGGTTGCGCCAAGGGCGTTCAAAGGGTGTTTATCGGCTATGAGCGTTCGCGCGGCGACAGGTTTTTCAGGCGTATGCAGATTTCTGCGGGCGCGGCAATGGCGTTTATGCACGGCGCACAGGACGGGCAGAAGTTTGCGGGCGTTTTCCTGCTCGGGATAACACTTTCGGGCGGAGGAGAGCAGGAGCAGGTGCCGCTGTGGTTAATGATGCTGTGCTCTGCCGTGATGGGAGTCGGTACACTCACGGGCGGCGGGCGTATAATTAAAAGCGTTGGTATGGATATGGTAAAGCTCGAGAAATATCAGGGCTTCGCCGCCGATGCCGCGGGCGCGTTTTGTCTGATGATTTCAACGGCACTCGGGCTTCCGGTAAGCACCACCCACACTAAAACAACGGCAATTATGGGCGTTGGCGCCGCGAAAAGACTTCAAAGCGTTAACTGGTTTGTTGCGCGCGAAATGGTTACGGCGTGGGTGCTGACATTTCCCGGAGCAATGGCGGTAGGGCTTCTGATGGCGTATATATTTGTCAGACTTCTGTGACAGAAAGGGATGAGCGTACATATGAGAAACAAAGGGAACACATATTTTGATCGCCTGAGGGAGCTTGCATCGATTACTCTTGAGGGTGCGAGGGCTATGTGCGATGGCGGAGATATGCAAAAAATCTCTGTTAAAGCTGACAAGGTAAAAAATGAATTGTTGCAGAGCCTTGCGGAAGAGTTTCTGCCTCCACTCGAGCGCGAGGATATAGCCGCGCTCACTTTCGCGCTTTCACGCCTGCTTCACAGTTGCGCGGGAATAAGGGCGCAACTTGATTTTTGCGACAAGGAAAGCGTAGGCGAAAGCCTGATTCTGAATATATATTACTACATTAAAATTATCTATGACGCAGTCGTGTGCTTGGGCGAGGCTACGCGCGGCGAAAACCTGCGCAAGTGTATTGAGCAGATGAACTTGCTGTCAGCCAAATGCGCCGACGCGCTTATTCAGTCGAGGAAAGTTCTGATATACTCCGGGGGCATAAAAAAACCGCTCGCGGGCATCGTTTTGTGCGACGCTTGCGGCGGCTGTTATGATGAGCTTGACAGCTTTTGTGAGTTGCTTGAAACCGTGATAATTAAGAACGACTGAGTTCTTTTCGCCTGTCGTGCATGGCAAGAGCCGCTGAGAGAAGTAATAATATCAGCACCGCTTCGCTCGGACCCGTGAAAATAGGCATAGCGGCGGAGATAATCATGATTATACCGCTTGCCGCTCCGCCCTTAATGGATTTGCCGATTTTGCCCCATTCAACGCTTTGCCACGCGCCGACAATTATTACAACGGCAAGCGAATGAATCGGCATACGGTACAGAATACCCGAATGCTCTAATGCAAAAATAATAGTAGTGGCAATGAGAATGTTTATCAGGGCAAATTTAAATTTAATCTCTGCCTGATTTACATTACCCTGCCTTGAAACATGGCTTAGATACATAATAATCGCTGTTGCGGCTCCGGCTGCAAGTATCGCGGGAACATCCGAAAGAGCAAGCTCCGAAAATGAAAACAAATCTATACGATCAAATGAACCGACCTCATTAATCGCGCTCGGGCGAGACGAAGGATTGAGAAAAAGATTCAGTACAAGCGTAACGGCCAGCGCGATAAACGCTGGCGATATTATTTTGCTGAATTTTTTAAACGCGCGCGGGAAGGTAATCATGATTACCATAACTATCGTGCCATATAAAACGCCGCGCCAATTTGCGTGGAAGCCGAGCGAACGGTAAGAGATGAGCATTTCAATTACATTCGCGCCCTCGGCGCCTATGCCGAAATAAGTCGTTGTTTGCAGCGCTGTAAGTGAAAAAGCTGTGCTTATCATTAAGCCTGCGATAACGGGGGTGCGAATGAGCTTTTCTGCTTTATCCGTCTTAATTCGAGAAAGCAAAGCAAAAAAGATAAAAGCAAAAACAAATGACGCAAAAGCAACGCTTGTGCCGTACTGCGCGGCAGTGCACAGTGCTATTAACATCAGCAGATAATCAAAAAAAGTCAGATTAACATTAGTTTCCAACACACTAATCGGCGCTGTTGCGCTGATGGCGATTTCTGCACCAAAGGGCGAGCAGGCGCCAAATGCGAATAGAAACGAAAAATACGATGTAAAGGCAGTGACGCCTTTAAGCAGTTTTGAGAATATTGATGTTTTTGTTAAAGACTCTGTCACTTCAAGTACCTCACAAAATAATACAGTTATTTTACCTTAATACGAGGCATAATACAAGTTTTTTTGAAAAATAATCAAAAGATACATTGTTGCTATGGTAAAAAAACAAAATATATGCTAAACTATATATCAATCTAACTAATATAATCGGAGTAGCAGATGAAAAAACAAAGAGCAAAAAAAATAGCAACTTGGATTATTGTGCCGCTTATGGTATCAATTTTTTTGCTTGATATTATTACCGTTGTGCTTGCCAATCGCTATTATGAGATTTACGCGCCAAAGGCGGAGACCTTCAATTATGAGAACGGCGATGACAGAATACATTTTTTAAATACCGGCGCTTCAGACGCGATTCTGCTCGAGAGCAACGGGCGTTTTGCACTGATTGATTCGGGTGAGGGTAATTCCAACCCCAGGCGCAAAACCGCTTACAGGGGCTATGAGAAGGATGTAACGGATTATTTAAAAAAAGCGGCGGCGGATAAAGACGGCCATGTTACGCTTGACTTCATCCTCGGCACACATTACCATTATGACCACATCGGAGCGTTTCACGCGATTATTACCGACAAGGATATTAAAGTTTTGCGTGGATATTTTAAGCCATATAGCGAAGAAACTGATACCGATTATGAGGTTAATGATTGGCGCCTTGGCGATACCTACCGCGGTATTCTTGCAGACCTTGCCGCCGAAGGTGCCGAGATAATTGAGAATCTGCCCTCTGAGCCCTTTGCCTTCGGCGATTTTACCGTGCAGTTTTATAACACGGTGACCACCCCCGAGTCCTACGGCAGGGGAGAAAACGCGGCAAGCGTCGGTGTGAAGATTACCAAGGGCGGCAAAACCGCTTTTTTGGCTTCCGATATCACCGCGCGCACGGGTCTTGATAAAACGCTCGCACCTCAAATCGGCGATGTTGACTTGCTAAAAATCGGACATCATGGCTACTACGGCTCGTCATCGCTTTCTTTTCTTCGGGTGCTGAAGCCCGAAATTGCCGTTGTGACTAACCGCTTAGGTAAAATTTACCCAAATGTCAAGTGGAACCTGACCATGGGCTCAGGCTCGGCGATTTACGATACCGTGGATAACAACGGTCTTATCGCCTCATTTACCGATGACGGCAAAATAATTCTTACTAATCAGATACAACAGCAAATTAATTGACAAAAATTAAAGTAATTGTTAAGATATCAGCAGCTTGAGAAATTCAGTTAGATTTGAATGGATTTGAAAAATGAACCTGTCTTGTTATGAATACCTGACAAGGTGCGCAGCTGTTATGGGCGATTACCGCGCGATTATTTCTTTCGGCCATAAGATTAAGCTGTCAACCGTTATATCTGATTGTGACGCTCTTGCGGCTTATGTTCAGTCGCTTGGGCTTAGCCGCGGTGATGCGTTTACGGTGTTTTTACCTACCACCGTTCATGGCTTCACCGCCTTTTACGCTTTGAATAAAATCGGCGTTATCGCTAATATCATTCACCCATTAACCTCGCCTGCGGCGCTTAAGGAATCCGTAATAACCACAAAATCCAAGGGCATTATGACGCTTGATATTCTTATTGGCGACTATGTTCAAACACTTAACGAGCTGAATCTACCGCTCATCGTATGCTCAAATTCCGATTATGTTTCGCCTGCTCTTAGACCGGCGTTTAAGATTTACGAAACCAATAAAACCAAAAAAATCTTTGACCTTCGATGCAAGTTTACTACCTATAAGGCGGCGCTTATTAAAGGCAAGTTCTTTAAATGCGACACTATGCGCGGAGGGCGGGAAACGGCGGTTTATCTTCACGGCGGCGGTACTACCGGCACAAGCAAAACCATAATGCTAAACTCCAACGCCATTAATTCTCTTGCCGAGAAGCTGTCGAAGCTTGACAGCAACCATAAGCCCGGTGCGGAGTGCTCGCTGACAGTACTGCCGATGTTTCACGCCTTTGGGCTTGCGGTCGCGATGCATTTCAGCATTACTCACGGCTTTTCGTGCATCACAATGCCGCGGTTCACCGCCGAGGGCGCGAATAAACTGCTCAAAAAATACAATGTTTCTTTTATAGTCGGCGTACCGAATATGTTCAAAAAGATGTATGAGCAAGAGGATTTTGAGGGCAAACACCTTAAGAATTTAAGGCTTCTTTTCTGCGGAGGGGATTACCTCTCCGAGCGCATGGTGAGCGAATTCAATGAAAAAACAGCCAAGTACGGGGGCAAGGCAATGCTTTTCCGCGGCTACGGTTTGACCGAGTGCTGCTCCGTGTGCTGCGTTAACAGCTATAAGAATTGCCGTGAGGAGTCAATCGGCAAGCCGCTTGACGGAATGAAGGTTGAGGTCTGGAACGAGCAGCGAAAGCCCGTCGCGGCAGGGGTTATCGGCGAAATTGCCGTGAGCGGTGATACGCTTATGGACGGATATTTTTCCGGCGACCGCCGCCTTCGAAACGAGGGCATTTATTTCGACTCAAAAGGTGAGCGCTGGGTGCTCACGGGCGACCTTGGGTATATCGACAAAGACGGGTTTATATTTTTTACCGGCAGAAAGAAGCGCATGATTATTATTTCGGGCTACAATGTTTACCCGATGGATATCGAAAACGCGGTTATGAATCTGCCTTTTGTAAATGAGGCGTGCGCGGTTCAGGGTTACCTTAAGGGCAAGCCCTGCGTTAAGGTTTGCGTGTCGCTTAAAGGAAAAATGAGAGAGGAAGATGCAATATCAAAAATCAACGCCTACTGCAAAAAGAATCTTTCGCGCTTTTCATGCCCGCGTAAGATTGAGGTATTTGATTCTCTGCCAAAGACACAAATGGCAAAAATAGATTTTATGAAGCTGACCGACGCTTTCCCCACAGGCAGTGACAAAGATTGATGACGAAAGGAAAAATACAATAATGAGCAAGCAAATTCGTGAACCTGTCAAGGGCGACACAGTAGCAACAATGAAAACCTCGATGGGGGATATAAAAATTCTTCTATTCCCCGACGCGGCGCCCAAGGCGGTAGAAAATTTCACATCACACAGCGAGGCCGGATATTATGACGGACTGATTTTTCACCGCGTTATTGCTGATTTTATGCTCCAGGGCGGCGACCCCTCGGGGACCGGGAGCGGCGGCAGAAGCATTTGGGGCGGCACCTTTGAGGATGAATTCAGTACCGATTACCACAACCTTCGCGGCGCGCTTTCGATGGCTAATTGCGGGCCGAACACTAACGGCAGCCAGTTCTTTATTGTGCAGGCGAAGCAGGTTGACTCGGGAATGATTTCACAGATGGAGCAGCTGAGCGACCGCGGTTTCCCGACGGACTGCGTTGAGGACTATAAAGCGCTTGGCGGAACGCCCTGGCTCGATTTTAAACATACGGTTTTCGGTCAGGTAACACAGGGTATGGATGTCGTTGACGCAATTGCGGCTGTCCCGAAGGGGCGCGGCGATAAACCGATTAATGATGTTATAATTAACGCTATTGAAATTGAAACAATATAAAAAATCTCCTCGGGTTCATAAGAATCCGAGGAGTTACTTTATTCATCACAAAAGTTAATCGGCAAATGCCTGCTCAATGGCCTTAACTGCGCCCTCGGCATCCGCCTTAATCACAAGCATGGAAATCTCGGTTTCGGAGGTTGTAATCATTCGGATATCAGCCTGCGCCTTTGAAACAGCCGCAAAAACCTTTGCCGCGACACCGGGAGTGCCGGGCATGGCGTTGCCGCTAACGGTTATTTTGCAGTTGCCGCTGCTCACGCTGATTTTAATTTTTGGCTGCTTCGCGCGAAGGGAAGAGGCAATTGAAAGCACAGATACAAAATCATCATCGCTTACAGAGAATGAGAAGCCCGAGTTCGCACCGACGGGCGGAAATTTCGATATCATATCAACATCTATGCCCGCGTCTGTTATCATGGTAAAAACCTCTGCCAGGCTCGATATATCGCAGGGGCACTCGCACATTGAAATCAGCGTGACATCGTCTTTTAACGCAATATTCTCAATTATCTTCATCCTTATTTCCTCACTTCATCAAATCTTCCATTGAATACATCCCCGCGGGTTTGCCTTTAATATACTTGGCGGCGTTGAGCGCGCCGGTTGCAAAAAGCTCTTTGCTGCGCGCGGAATGTGAAAGCTTGATTATTTCATCGTGACCGGCAAATATAATTTCGTGCTCACCGGTTATTGTTCCCCCGCGAACCGCGTGAATACCGATTTCTTTTTTCGGGCGTTTTTCACTCTTCAAATGGCGGTCATATTCATAGCTGATATCGCCCTCAAGCTCGTTTGAAATGGCATCAGCGAGCATAAGCGCCGTGCCGCTCGGAGCATCAACCTTCTGGTTATGATGCATTTCAACAATTTCAATATCAAAGCTCTCGCCAAGCATACGAGCCGCTTTTTTTGCAAGTTCACACAGGAGATTAACGCCAAGTGACATATTCGCGCTGAAAAACATCGCAACGCTGTTTGATGCAAGCTTAATTTGAGCGACCTGCTCTTGGTTTAGCCCTGTCGTGCAAATAATAGCAGGTATCGAATGTGTAGTGGAAAATTCAAGCAGACCGGAAAGCGCCGCCGGGTTTGAAAAATCAATTATTGCGTCTGCCTTATTGATTATCTCATCGTCAATCGCATCGAAGCTCTCAAAGCAAGGGAAAGCGAGGTTATCCGCGTGGCAAAGATCAACACCGGCGATTATTTCAGCGCCGGTGATATGCAGTGATTGCTCGTAAACAACCCTGCCCATTCTTCCGTTACATCCGTTTAATATAATTCCGGTCATTTTTTATCCTTTCGGCTGTTAAATCAAGCCGTGCTTGATAAGCGTTTTACGCAGTGTTTCCCTCGCTGAATCGGAGAGCTTGTAGAGCGGAAGCCGACACTCGCCGACATCCATGCCCATCATATTCATTGCTTCTTTAACAGGGATTGGATTAACATCAACAAACAAGTCATTGCACAAATCAAGGTATTCAAGCTGAATACGGCGGCTTTCGCCGGGGTTACCTGCGAGGAACTGCGCCGCTATATCATGAGCTACCTTGGGCATAATGTTTGCGAGAACGGAGATAACGCCTTTTCCGCCAAGGGACATCAAGGCGGTTACCTCGTCATCATTGCCTGAATAGAATGTAAAATCATCGCCGCAAAGTGAAATGGATTTCGCAAGGGCGGAGACGTTCGCGTTAGCTTCTTTTGCCCCGACGATTCTCTCGTGCTTAGAAAGCTCGGCGTAGGTTTCGGGCTTGATGTCAACGCCTGTACGCGAAGGTACATTGTATGTAATAATCGGAGCGCTTACCCTGTCAGCGACAAAGTTGTAGTGAGCTATTAGACCTCTTTGAGAGGTTTTATTATAATATGGAGTTACCATCAGCAGGGCATCAACGCCCGCCGCTTCCGCTTCATTTGACAGCTTGACAGCGTATTCGGTATCGTTGCTGCCGGTACCCGCGATAACGGGAATGCGATGATTGACAACATCAACCGTGTAGCGGATAGCCTCGGTGTGCTCCTCATGTGAAAGCGTTGAGCTTTCGCCGGTGGTGCCGCAGATAACTATGGCGTCAGTGCCGCTATTTATTTGAAATTCCAAAAGCTCGCCGAGCTTATTAAAATTGACCGCCCCGTCCGGGGTAAAAGGCGTAACAATAGCAACGCCTGAGCCGGTGAATATTGGAGTCTTCATCAGAAATCTTCCTTTCAGTTAAAACTTGCTGTCGATATAACCCTGCGAGCAAAGCTGCTCTGCCATAAGCACCGCGCCGCCTGCCGCGCCGCGAAGCGTGTTGTGAGAGAGGCAAACGAATTTGTAATCAAACTGATTATCTTCGCGAAGGCGGCCGATTGAAACCGCCATTCCGCCCTCAAGGTCGCGCTGGAGCTTTGTTTGCGGCAGATTATCCTCAACAAAATAATTGAGGAACTGCTTGGGCGCTGTAGGAAGGTTTGCCTTTTGGGCATAGCCCTTAAATTCCTTCCAAATCATGAGAATTTCGTCTTTCGTAGGCTTTTTGCCGTCCTCAAAGCGAACAAATACTGCCGCCATATGACCGTCGGAGGCGGGAACTCTTAAACACTGCGCCGTAAAGCTGGGAGCTTTAGCAGGCACGATTTCGTCATTTTCAATTTCACCCCAGATTTTAAGCGGTTCAATCTCACTTTTTTCTTCTTCACCGCCGATGTAGGGGATAACATTATCCACCATCTCAGGCCATGTCTCAAAGGTTTTGCCTGCGCCTGATATAGCCTGATAAGTGCAAACAAGCACGTCCTTAACCTTGTAGCCTGCCATATCCAGCGGATAAAGAGCGGGCACATAGCTTTGAAGCGAGCAGTTTGATTTAACGGCAATAAAGCCGCGCTTTGTTCCCAGACGCTTGCGCTGGGCGGGAATAATATCAGCATGATGCGCGTTAAGCTCTGGAACCATCATCGGTACATCCGGCGTATGGCGGTTAGCGCTGTTATTTGAAATAACGGGGCATTCCGCTTTAGCATATGCTTGCTCAAGCGCTTTTATCTCTGATTTATTCATATCAACCGCGCAAAAAATAAAATCAACAGCGGCAGCTATTTTTTCAACATCTGCCTGCGCGTCCATAACGATAAGATTCGCCATTTTTGCCGGGATAGGGGTGGCCATGCACCATCTGTTGCCGACCGCTTCTTTATAAGTTTTGCCGGCGGAACGGGGACTTGCCGCAAGGCAAACGACCTCAAACCAGGGGTGATTCTCAAGCAGAGACGCAAATCTCTGGCCGACCATACCCGTTGCCCCAACAATACCAACCTTGTAATGTTTCATACAATTCAACCTCACTGATTAAAAAATTATTGTAATTTGCTCTTCAATAGACTATAATAAGTTGCTTGCAGTTGCCTATATAAAGAATATGATATGTAATATTTAAGATAATAACACATTACCAATAAACAAGTCAAATACTATTTATAACAAATTGTATAAAAATAATGTAAATAATTTGAGGAATATTGATGAAAAAAAGCGATTTTTATTATGACTTACCGCAGAGCCTGATAGCGCAAACTCCGATAGAACCGCGCGACAGCTCAAGGATGCTTGTTCTTGACAAAAATACGGGCGAGTGTACGCATACTCATTTTGACGCTGTTACCGAATATCTTAGAGAAGGCGACTGCCTTATTCTCAACAACACCAAGGTTTTACCCGCTCGCATTTACGGCACGCGAACTGATAACGGCGCGGTGGTGGAATTTTTGCTGCTTAACCAAAAGCAGGGGAATGTCTGGGAGGTAATAACAGGCCCCGGCAAAAAGGCACGCGAGGGGCATTGCTTTACCTTCGGAGGCGGCTGTCTTTCGGCAAAGGTGATTGATGTTTTGCCCGACGGCAACAGACTTGCCGAGTTCAGCTATGACGGCAATTTTTATGAGGTAATCGACAAAATCGGTGAAATGCCTCTGCCGCATTACATAACCGAAAAGCTAAAGGACAGGGAACGCTACCAAACCGTTTACGCCAAGGAGCTCGGGAGCGCGGCCGCGCCCACGGCAGGGCTTCATTTTACAAATGATTTGCTCGATAAGATTGCGCAGCGCGGCGTCGGAGTCGGCTTTGTTACTCTCCATGTGGGCCTTGGCACATTCCGCCCCGTTAAGGAAGAAAATATTGAGAAGCATCATATGCACTCCGAGCATTATTATCTGCCGCCTCAAACAGCTGATTTGATAAATGAAACAAAAAAGAACGGCGGCAGAGTTTTTGCAGTGGGGACCACTTGCTGCCGCACGCTTGAATCGGTTGCCTCGCTTCGGAGTGAAATATGCGAGGATGAGGGATGGACTGATATTTTCATCTACCCGGGTTATGAATTCAAGTGTATTGACGCGCTAATAACTAATTTTCATTTGCCTGAAAGCACGCTGATAATGCTCGTGAGCGCTTTCAGCGGCTATGAGAACACGATGAATGCCTATAGAATCGCGGTTGAAGAAAAATACAGGTTCTTTTCCTTCGGCGACGCGATGATGATTGTTTGAGGTGTTGCCATGTACAAGCTTATTTATAACGAAGGAACAGCGCGACGCGGCGAATTCACAACCGTTCACGGCGTGGTTCAAACGCCCGCGTTTATGAATGTTGCCACCTGCGGCGCCATTAAAGGCGCTCTTTCAGCGCGCGACCTTGAAGAAATCAGCTGCCAGGTAATGCTGTGCAACACCTATCATTTGCATGTTCGCCCGGGTGATTCACTTGTGTATGATATGGGCGGGCTACACAAGTTTACTTCGTGGAACGCACCGATTTTAACTGACAGCGGCGGTTTTCAGGTTTTTTCTCTGGCATCGCTACGCAAAATCAAGGAGGAGGGCGTTTACTTTCAGTCGCACATTGACGGGCGGCATATATTCATGGGACCGGAAGAAAGTATGAGAATTCAGTCAAACCTTGGCTCAACCGTTGCAATGGCGTTTGATGAATGTGTTGAGAACCCCGCCGAGTATCAATACGCCAAAAAATCATGTGAGCGAACCGCGCGCTGGCTTGAACGCTGCAAGGCGGAGATGCTGCGGCTTAACTCGTTGCCGAACACCATTAACCCGAATCAGCTCCTTTTCGGCATAAATCAAGGCAGCACCTATGAAGATTTGCGCGTTGAGAATATGAAAACTATAGCCGAGCTTGACCTTGACGGTTATGCCATTGGCGGACTTGCCGTCGGCGAGCCGAAGGAGGATATGTACAGAATCATTTCTGCGGTCGAGCCTTATATGCCCAAGGATAAAATCCGATATCTTATGGGCGTGGGCACACCCGGCAATATCATTGAGGGCGTTTCACGAGGCGTTGATATCTTTGACTGCGTTATGCCGAGCCGAAACGCGCGCCACGGGCATCTTTTTACGCATAACGGCATAATTAATCTCAATAATAAAAAGTATGAGCGCGACGCTCTGCCCATCGAGGAGGGCTGCGATTGCCCGACCTGCCGTAATTTTTCGCGCGCATATTTACATCATCTTTTTAAAAGCAAAGAGATGCTCGCGATGCGCTTATGCGTAATTCATAATCTTTATTTTTATAATATGCTTATGCGGGATATCCGTGAAGCGCTTGACA
>CAYUXK010000004.1:0-70029 GCA_964448835.1 uncultured Clostridium sp.
CAAGGAGGTCACCGAATGAATCGCCGCGGAAGCTACGCGCAGTTTTCACCGTATTCCGAGCCGCCCTATGTTGTGGCGCAAAGAGAGAAAAAAGAGATTAAGCTTTTCAGCTGCGTGGCGGGCTTTTGCGTTATAGGCTTCGTTCTGATGCAATACATCATCGCCTACTTCACTTATTCGCTCGGATTTTACGATATTAAAAGCGCCGACCTCGAAAACTGCATTTCAATAATGATGTCTATCTTAGGCATATTTTTCCCGTTTGTTCTCGGCGCGATATACATCAAAAACCGCCGCGGAATCAATATTTTCCGCTTCTCGCGCCCTAACAGCGCGTGGCTCATGGGGCTCTCGATGCCCATGGGGCTTGCCGCCTGCATGATAGGTAACGCCGTAACTAACCTCTTTGTTACCCGCCTTGAGGATGTCGGGGTTTTTCTGACTTCATATGATTTTGATGTTCCATCAAGCACCTTTGGGCGGATTGTCTTTGTTGTTCTTATCTCGGTTGTGCCCGCGCTCACGGAGGAACTCGCCATAAGAGGCACGGTTATGCAGCCGCTTCGCAGGTACGGCGACACCTTCGCGATTATCGCTTCGTCCGCGGTTTTCGCAATTATGCACGGCAACCTCGTTCAGGCGCCGTTCGCTTTTATCGCCGGCATCACAATAGGCTACGCGGTGTGTATCACGGGCACGCTGTGGACCGGCATTGCTATCCATTTCCTAAATAACCTCTATTCTGTCGCCGTATCGTTTATGGTTGAGGACATTAAAAATGAGACGCTGCTGAATTTGATTTATATGCTTTCGCTTTTCATCATTTACGCCGTGGGCTGCGTTTGCGCGGTGATGTTTTTCGCTACAAAAAAAGAAGCCCGTCTTCGCCCCTCGGTAACCTGCCTGACCGCGGGCAAAAAAGCCGCCGCCTTCATATTTACGCCGCCGATGATAATTGCCATAATAATTATGCTTTCTTACACGGCGGATTATGTCGAATTCAAGGGGTAACGGCGATGGAGGATAAAGATTTTATGCTTCTCGCGCTCGAGCAGGCGCGGCTGTCGGTCTCTCAGGGCGAGGTGCCCGTCGGAGCGGTCATAGCTCGGCGCGGCGAGGTTGTTTCAACAGGCAGAAACCGCCGCGAAAACGATAAAAACGCCCTTGCCCACGCGGAGCTTGAGGCGATAGACAAGGCCTGCAAGGCCCTTGGCGGCTGGCGGCTTTGGGAATGCGAGCTGTTCGTTACCCTTGAGCCCTGCCCGATGTGCGCGGGCGCGATAATCAACTCCCGAATTCGCCGCGTGGTTTTCGGCGCGTATGACTCAAAAGCGGGCTCGTGCGGCACATTGGTTGACCTTTTCAGCCTGCCGTATAATCACCGCCCCGAGGTTGAAGGCGGATTTATGCAGGAGGAGTGCGGCGAGGCTTTGAGTGAGTTTTTTTCAAATTTAAGAAAATCGCGGATATAACAAAATTTTTTGTAAAATCCCCTTGATATTACAGATATTTTATAATATAATATATCGGTAAGGGACAGGGCTTTGATTTGGTCATGTGGCGTGCGGGTCCTGTGCGACAGGGCACCGTGAACCATGTCAGGCGGGGAACCGAGCAGCATTAAGCGGACAGTTTTGTGCGCCACAGTCTGCCTGCCGCCATATGACCAAGTTAACGCTTTGTTCCTTATCTTTTTGTTTTTTTATATTACCATTATTTTCTGAGTGGGGGGCAGACCGTATGTACCAGGCGCTATACCGCAAATGGCGTCCCGAGGATTTCGACAGCGTATCCGGTCAGCCGCAGGTAACCTCCACTTTAAAGAACGAGCTGATGCTCGGCAGGCTCTCGCACGCCTATCTTTTCAGTGGCTCGAGGGGCACGGGCAAAACCAGCTGCGCTAAAATTCTGGCAAAGGCGGTTAACTGCCTTAATTTAAAAGACGGCAACCCCTGCAACGAATGTGAAAGCTGCCGAGGCATAACTAACGGCTCTATTTTAGACGTGCTTGAAATCGACGCGGCAAGCAACAACGGCGTTGATTATATCCGCGATTTGCGCGAGGAGGTCAATTATACCCCCGTCTCGGTAAAATACCGAGTCTATATTATTGACGAGGTTCATATGCTCTCGTCGGGCGCGTTTAACGCCCTGCTCAAAACTCTTGAGGAGCCGCCTAAGCACGTTATTTTTATTCTTGCCACAACAGAGGTTTATAAGCTGCCGGCCACGGTGCTTTCGCGTTGCCAGCGGTTTGATTTTAAGCGCATTTCCCCCGAAGAAATAGCTTCGCGTCTGCTCTATGTCGCTGAGCAGGAGGGTGTTTCGATTGAGAGAGACGCCGCGTTGCTCATCGCTCAAATTGCTGACGGCGGTATGCGTGACGCCCTTTCGCTGCTTGACCTCTGCCTTGTCAGGAACTCCGATGTCACCGTTGACAGCGTTCGCTCCGCCGCCGGAATTGCCGGAACGGAGCATCTTTTTGAGTTCTCGCAGTATATCGCCAAAAGCGATTTTACCGCTGCTCTTTCTCTAGTTACAAGGCTTCATAACGAGGTTTGCGACGCCGAGAGCCTTTGTGCCGAGCTTACGCAGCACTTTCGTAATCTTATGGTCGCCAAAACCGTTCCGAACTGCGCCGGGCTGATTATATGCACTCCAAAAGAGCTATCACAGCTCAAGGAGCGTTGCACCGAAATGAAGCTTTCAAAAATTCTTGACTGCCTTGATGTGCTTGAGCAGGCGTCAAAGGATATGAAGGGCGCAATTAATAAAAAAATCAAGCTTGAGTCCGCCGTTGTGCGTATGTGCGCTCTTTCGTCCGCTCCCGGCGCCGAGGCGGCTCCCGTTGCCGAGCCCGTCTTGCGGGCGGCTGAGCCTGCTCCTGACGACTCCAAGGCAAAGGTGCCTGTTCCTGCCCCTGCCGCTCCTTCAGCCGAAAACGCGGCTGCTTTGACCTTTGCGGACGGCGTTTTTGACCGCTGGCCCGAGGTTATTGAAGCGCTTAAGAAGTATGATATGCCTCTTGTTGGCATTCTGTCAGGCTCGAGCGCCAACTTTGTTAACGGCGGATTACAGATTGTTTCGGATAACCCGACCCTTTACGATTTTATCCGCACAGATACCCATGCCTCCGATTTAAAGCGCAGCGTAACCGATGTTTTGGGCGTAAGCGTCAAAATGAGCGTCAAAAAAAATACACCGACAGAAGCAGTAAAAAATCCGCTTGCGGATATTAAATCAAAGATAAATAATTTCAACAATAATTGAGGAAGGATGTTTTAATATGAAAGCAAGAATCCCGGGCGCAGACCAAAACAATATGATGAAACAAATTCAGGATATGCAGGATAATATGGCCCGCATACAGGCAGAGGTTGAGGCAACGGAGTTTTCTTCAAGCGTTGGCGGCGGAACTGTTGAGATTACCGTTAACGGCGCCCACGAGGTTACGGCCATTAAGCTTAAACCCGAGGTTGTTGACCCCGAGGATGTTGAAATGCTTGAGGATTTGATTATGTCCGCCTTTAACGAGAGCCTTCGCAAGGCTGACGAAGCAATGAAGAGCGGCCTTGAGCAGGCAAAGGGCGGGCTTTCAGTGCCCGGGCTGTTTTAATTGGCGGGCTTTGCCTCACCGCTCGAGCAGCTCATAGAGCAGCTGGCGCGTTTACCCTCCGTGGGGCGCAAAAGCGCTCAGCGGCTTGCTTTTTATCTGCTTTCACTGAGCGAAAACGACGCGGAGGCCTTTATACAGTCTATCCTTGACGCGCGCAACAAAATCCGCCGCTGCGCGGATTGCTGCGATTTAACAGATAAGGAGCAATGCCCGATTTGCTCAAGCCCCTCGCGTGACCGCAGTGTCATATGCGTGGTTGAGAACCCGAAGGATGTTATCGCCATTGAGCGAACCCATGAATATAACGGCCTTTACCATGTGCTTCACGGGGTTATTTCGCCGATGAATAATATAGGCATTGAGGATTTATGCATAAAGGAGCTTATCAACCGCCTGGCCGATGACCGTATTAAAGAGGTTATCATGGCAACCAACCCCACGGTTGAGGGCGAAGCGACCGCGATGTATATCTCACGCCTTATTAAACCGATAGGTGTTTCGGTCAGCCGGCTTGCTTACGGTATTCCGGTTGGCGCCGAGCTTGAATATGCCGATGAATACACACTTATCCGAGCCATTGAGGGAAGAAATCAGCTTTAAAAATGAGCTTAATATATCCACACTTTTTTAAACATTCAACAGCTCTTTTTTAACAGTTTTAACATTGCACTTTTTTGGTTTGTTAAGTATTTCATTTTTTTTAACAGCTTCTCGATTTTTAATAAAACCGGTTTTCCCATATATTTCAAGCAATGGGGGAGTTTTCCATAATTTTAACAGCCCCTACTTCTACTACTGTTTAATATTACCTATTCAAACACTTAACCAAAGGAGAAAAAGATATGAAGGTTGTTTGCAATACCACCGCCTTGTCGGAGGCATGTCAAAATGTTCAGAGAGCTGCCTCAACTAAGACGGCAATACCCGCTATTGAGGGTATTTTGCTTGTTTCTTCAAACGGAGCGCTTAATTTAACGGGCTATGACCTTGAGATGGGCATAACCACCTCTATCCCCGCGAGGGTTGAGGAGGAGGGCTCAATAGTTCTCAACGCCCATATGCTAAGTGACATTATCCGTAAGCTCCCCGGCGAGGTTGTTACATTAGACAGCGACCAGCGTCAGATTGCCTCAATCAAATGCGGCGACGCAGAATTTTCGCTCATAGGTATCGCGCCCGAGGAATATCCCGAGCTGCCTTCGGTTATGGGCGGATATCCAGTGACAATTGACCAGAATATTCTTAAGGATATGGTCAGAAAAACAATTTTCTCCGTTGCGGTTAAGGATAATAAAGCAGTTCATACGGGCGTTAAGTTTGAGCTTGAGGAGAATCATATTCGTCTTATCGCTGTTGACGGTGTAAGACTTGCAATCAGAAACGAGACTGTCAGCTACTCCGGCGAGGAGCTTTCATTCGTTGTTCCGGCTAAAACGCTCTCCGAGGTTATTAAGCTCATGGGCGATGAGGAAGAGGACATTTCGATCGGTGTCGGCAAACGCCATATCATTTTTGAGGTTAAGGATTACAGGATTATTTCGCGCCTTCTTGACGGCGATTTTCTTAATTACAAGGCTGCCATCCCTTCAAGCACAAAGACCGTTATTTCAGTCAATACCCGCAGCTTCATTGACAGCATTGAAAGAACCTCATTAATTATTACCGATAAGCTCAAAAGCCCGGTAAAATGCGTTTTTGATAACAATCTTATCAGCATTTCGAGCATAACCTCTCTGGGCACGGCGAGCGACAGAATTCCCGCGGCGGTTAACGGCGAGGGCTGCACGGTGGGATTTAA
Organism: uncultured Clostridium sp.; assembly: GCA_964448835.1. Taxonomy (GTDB): domain Bacteria; phylum Bacillota; class Clostridia; order Oscillospirales; family Acutalibacteraceae; genus CAG-177. The sequence continues at coordinate 5,415 of CAYUXK010000004.1, forward strand.
CAACAAATATATGATTGAAGCTCTCAGGGTTTGCGATACCGACGAGGTTAAAATCATGCTTAACGGCGCGATTTCGCCTATTTTGATTGTTCCGCCCGTTGACGACGCTTTCATTTTCCTGATTCTTCCCGTGAGGCTTAAGAATGAAGATTAATGTTAAGGTCGCCAAAAAACCCGAAATAACAAAGCATATAGATACGGATTTTATCCGCCTTGACGCTTTTCTCAAGATGTGTGACGCTGTTCAGACAGGCGGGCACGCCAAGATTGTTATTCAGGACGGCGAGGTTCACGTTAACGGTGAAGTATGCCGCCAGCGCGGCAAAAAACTGCATAAGGGCGATAAGGCCGAATTCAACAATACTATTTATACAGTAGGCTGATATGAGAATAATCAGACATTCCGCGGATAAGTTCCGCAACCTGTCCGGCCTGAGCTTTGAGCCTGACGAAGAAATGAACATCATCTACGGCGAGAATGGGCAGGGCAAAACAAATATAATAGAAAGCATGTGGCTTTTCACGGGCTGTTACAGCTTCCGCACGCGTAAAAACGCTCAGCTCATTATGGATAATGAGAAGGAAGCAACGGCAAGTGTTGATTTTTATGCTGACGGCAGAGAACAAAACGCAGTTATGAAAATCAACCAGCGCAAAGAGGTCACGCTAAACGGCATAAAAAGCGAGTCACCGCGCGTGATGCTCGGCAGGTTTTATGCCGTTGTTTTTTCGCCGAATTTACTGTCAATTGTTCAGGACGGCCCGGGCGAGCGCCGAAAGCTGATGGATGTCGCGATAAGCCTTATTAAACCGAATTATGCCGTTCTCACCGCGCGTTACCTTCGCGCCGTTGAGCAGCGAAACGCGCTTTTACGCCAAATGGTTGAGTCCCCGCGCCCCGCGGAGCTTGAGCCGTGGGATGAGGAAATTGTCAAGCTCGGCTCGCGCATTGTTGATTACAGACTTGATTACATTGACCGCCTGAGAACCATCGCGGGCGAAATCTACGGCGGGATAAGCGCCGGGCGCGAAGAATTTCTTATGGATTATGATTTTTATCGCTCGGGCGAAAAACCCTCGCTTGAAGCAATCGCGGAAAAGCTTCGCTCGGAGCTTGAAAAAAACCGCGAGAGCGATATTCGCCGCCAATACACAAGCGCCGGACCGCACGCTCACGATTTAATTCTGACTCTTAACGGGCGCGACGCGAGAGTTTTCGGCTCACAGGGGCAGCAGCGCTCCGCTTCTCTTGCAATGAAGCTTGGCGAGGCGGCTATAATAAAGGAGCTTTGCGGTGAGGAGCCTGTGGTTCTGCTAGATGATGTTATGAGCGAGCTTGACGAGGGAAGACAGGGCTTTATACTCAATTATTTAACCGATTGGCAGGTTTTTATCACCTGCTGCGACCCTTCGCAGCTGCTGCGCTCAAAAAAAGGCAAGGCGTTTGAGGTAAAAAGCGGAAAAATCGAGGAAATATCGTAATATCTGCATTATTTTGTTTGTGTTGCAGAGAACGGTTATGACATTTCCGCAAGTATTCATCGATTGGTTATAATCCGGATGATTTATTATTGGGTCGTCGAGGACGCCGACCCCTACAAAAAAATGTAATCCTTTTGTATCATTAATTCACATCAAAGGAGAATAAAATGTATCTCCACCTGGGACTTGACAAGGTTATCACCTTTGACGACATTCTCGGCATTTTTGATTTGGATACCTCCACGGTGTCCAAAAATACGAGGGATTACCTCGCGCGCGCCCAAACGGCAGGCGAGGTTGAAAACGTTTGCAAGGATTTGCCGAAGTCTTTTATTGTTTGCCTTGACGGCAAGGGCAAAAGGAAAATATATATTTCGCAGATTTCCTCCTCAACCCTGCTAAAAAGAACGGGGTATGTTGACAGCCTGACCAATGTATAATGTATATTATATAGTTTAATCTCTTAAAATATAAAGAAAAACAGCCCCCCTATTGGGAGGCTGTTTTTATAAATGTTGGCACCGACCTATCTTCCCGGGACGCTGCCGTCCAAGTATTTTCGGCACGATTGAGCTTAACTACCGTGTTCGGGATGGGAACGGGTGGACCCTCAACGTAATCAACACCAACTAAAAAACGCATCGGCGTTTTTTGAATGCCTGATGATTATATAACGGCAAAGCCCTTTTGTCAAGAGCTTTTTTAAAAAATGTTAAATTTTTTTAAATACCTTCAAAATTTCGCCGATATACATCTTGTGATAATCGCCTGAAGAATAATTATCCTCGATTGATATGTCGGCAAAGCCCTTCGGGTCAAAAAACTGTGAGGCAAGCTTCTTGCAAAGCAGAGTATACTCCGCCTGCTCAAAGGCAACAGAGCCCTGCTCAAATAGCGGCGTTAAGCCCGTGAGCGCGGCCTTATCGCAATCCCTGCCGCTATGCGAGCCGCAGAATTTTAATATATCCTTATGCTCGGGTGCGAAAAAACTGACCGTGAAAAGCTCCTCACGCTCGAAAAAGCCGAAGGTGTGGCGCTGCGGGCGGACGAAAACAAAAGCCGCGTCCTTGCCCCAGATTTCGCCTATCGCGCCCCAGCTGACGGTCATGGTGTTCCAGCTTTGCTCGTTTCCTGCGGCGATAAGGCCCCAATCGTCGCCAATGAGCTTAACCGGGCTTTCTTTAATATCTCTGATGTTGATTTCTTTAAGCATTAAGACTGACCTCCAAATAAAAATATGCGGTTGTTGTGAATTTTCTTTAAAATTACAGCAAAATATTATCAAGGAAAAATATATGCGGTTATTTGTTGTATTATTATATCACAACGAGAAAATAATGCAATATTTATTTGCAGGCGGGAGCTGTAAAAATGGCAGACCAGAAAACACCTGAAATCAAAGGACTTCTCAGAGATTTTATGATAAAAGTACCCCAGGAGATTTATACCTGCTCGGGAATAAAAATCTTGGGCAGGCGGATTAAATCCCTGTTATTTTCAACAGATGTGAGCATTATCAGAAACACAAACGCCGATGCGATAATTGCAGTGTATCCCTTCACGCCGCAGCCTGTTATCACTCAGGCAGTTATGGCGGCGGCGGATGTGCCTGTCTTTGTCGGTGTAGGCGGCGGGCTTACACAGGGCACGCGGGTGGTGAACCTCGCGCTTCACGCCGAATTTCAGGGCGCGATCGGCGTGGTTGTTAACGCGCCGACATCAAACGAAGTAATCCGCGAGCTTGCTCGAACGATTGATTTACCGATTGTTGTTACTGTTGTATCAAAAGATGAGAACATAGCCGCGCGTCTTGACGCGGGGGCTTCGATTCTAAATGTATCCGCGGCGGCACTGACGCCCGAATGTGTGCGTGCAATAAAGCAAAGCTATCCCGATGTTCCGATTATCGCAACGGGCGGACCGACGGGCGAAACAATTCTTGAAACCATAGCCGCGGGTGCGAACGCGATAACCTGGACTCCGCCCTCAAACGGCGAGGTCTTTAAGAAAATTATGGACAATTACCGAAAGGGCCTGCCCCACCCGTGATAAAATCAAAGATGCTCGATAACCGCGGCAATCACGGTCATATCATCATACCGGTTGCCGCACTTTGCTTTTGCTTTGTCAAGGATTTTATGGGCAAGGGCGGTGGCGTCCTCGCCGGCGAAGGCGTTAAGCTCATCGAGAACCCATTCGTTGCCGCAGCCCAGAATTCCGTCGCTCACCATCAGCAAAGTGTCGCCGCCGCGAAGGGTGAGGCTTGTTTTGGCAAACCTTGAGTTTGGCAGAATACCAAGCGGAGGCGAAGAAATCTGTAGAGTGCGCACCTTACCGATGCACTTGCAAAAGCTTGCCGCGGCACCCGCTTTATAAATTGTTGTTTCGCCTGTGAAAAGGTTAATCTCCGCGATGTCAAGGGTTGAAAGCGACTCGTCGCCCGATTTGACTGTGAGCGCGCAGGCGGTCATATCAAGAGCGGTTTGCATTGAAATACCCGCGCGAAGAAGACGCGAATAAAGCTCAACGGTCATCGCCGAATCCACAGCCGCCCTGCCGCCCGTACCCATTCCGTCGCTGAGCAGGATATAAGCGTTTGTCTCGCCGCGGAAAAACTCGTAATAATCACCGCAAAGCCTCTCGCCGCCGCAGGCGCTGCCCGCCGCGCCGAGCCTTACGGCAAAGCGTTCCTTGCCCGCGAAAGAAAGCAGCGCGCCCTCCTGAGCCTCGCTGAGCTCGGGCGGTGAAAGCTCGACGGCAAGCTCTGACGAAAGCTGCCTTGTCAAGCGTGAAAGGCTTACCCCGGGCATAACGGATTTTACCTGCGCCTCAAGCTGCAAAGCTCCGTTCGGCGGTATCGCGCAGCGCAAGTTATCGACTGAAAGACCGTTTTCGCGTAAAACGCGAAGAGCGGTTTTTTCTTTTTCAAAAAGTATCTGCGACTCGCCGCGCAGTGACGCAGAAAGCTCGCCCAGGAGCGCCGCGGCGCTGTCAAACTGGCAGCAGGAAAGCTCGCGGCTGCGGGCGTTTGCCGCCTCAAGGGCGGAGCTTGTCGCTCGGGAGCGAAAAACCTTGTTAAAGGAATCGCCTACCTGCAAATAGCTCGGGCATTTCGCCTTGAATTCCTGCGGAAAGTCATCGGCCTCGATTTCTCCGCCGCCCCGCAGTTTCTCTGTAAAGGAGGCGAATTCTCCGCTTTCGGGGCAGCCGCCCTCTTTAAGCGGACAATCGGCGCAAACGCGCTCGTAAACACGAAGGCGGATTATGCTGTCGTGCGCCGGCGAAAGAGCCTCAATTCCGCGCGAAACGGTGCGAATACATTCGGCAACCGAGCCGACGGCGGCAGAGGCCTCCATGAGTCTGTCGGGCGCGGTTTCAAGCCCGCTCTGAATTCGCAGGGCCGCGGGGCGGGTTAAATGTGACTTGACGGTTTCAAGCTTGGATGTGGGAATCAGCATAAAAATTACCGAGGCCACCGCGCTCTCCGCAAGCACCGCAACCCCCTGTGAGGAGCCGTCGATTACAGCCGCCAGCGCCGCCGTTACCGAGAAAGCCGCGGCTGCCGCGAGCCTTCCGTAGGCAGAGAAAATGCCGCTTGTAAGACCGCATACGGCGTAGCAAACGCTCAAAACATTAGCCGTGCCTGTAGCGGCAAAGCATGTCCCGACGCAAACGCCGGCTATGCTGCCGCCCGGCTCCGCAAAAAGATAGGCCGCGGCAAGGAGCGTGAGCGAGCCTGCAATTCTTGCGGGGTGAATGCCGTAAATGCTGACATCCGAAACGCTTAAAAGCAGCGAGCAAACCGCGATTATCAGGCTGACAAGGCTGCGCTTGTCAAGCAGGGCAAGACCCTCTCGCCTTTCAATGCCGTAGAGCGCGCCCATATAAAGAAGAACCGCGCCGCCGCCCAGAAGCGAATCACAAACGCATTGCAGGAATCCGCTCGCTGTTGGTACGCCTGCAAACAGCACTGTAATCCCGGTAACAATGCAAACGGAAAAAACGGTTAACGGCATAATCAGCCGCCTTTTTTCCGGAAGACCGATTTTCTCAAGCAAAAACGCCGCCGCGCCCGAGGCGATGCACACGGCGATATAGCGAATAAGTCCGGCGCCCGAAAGACGCAAAAAACCGCCCGCTATGGCGCCCGCGCAGGTATAAAAAATCGCCGTGCCGCGCGAGGCTGCCGTGAGTGAGGCGGAGAGCGGTATGTAAACGCCGAATAGCCGCGCGCCCGCGAGCAAAAAGCCGCTTGCGGCGTACCCTGCCGCGACAAGGGCCTTTTTGCCTGTTTCCCAGACGAGGTCAAGCTCATCCTCGTCACGGGCAACGCCGATTTTAGTTATCTCCATTTTTAACAGTCCTTTCAATTATGCAATATACGGATTTATTTTACATTATTGCACTAAAATAATTTGTCAAAGCACATAGGGCGAAAAAGCAAAGCTTATTATTTTTTTTGTAAATCTGCGTATTATACTGTTGTTTTTTTAATTTTTATGATATAATATTTAATATTATGGGTAGATATGTTCGAAAAAAGAAGACCAAGGAGGTCGCTGTTACGGATACTCAAATCGAAGAAGGGCTTATAATCGGCAGGAACGCTGTTGCCGAGGCCTTAAAGAGCGGCAGAGAAATCGACTGCCTGCTCGTTGCCAAGGGCGAAAGAAGCGGCTCAATCGGTCAGATAATCAGCAGGTGCCGCGACAACGGCATTGTGGTCAAAGAGGTTGATTCCCGTAAGCTTGACAGCCTTTGCGGCGGAGAAAATCATCAGGGTGTCGCCGCGAGAGCCGCGGCGCATGAATATTCGGACATAGCGACGATTTTAGCGGCGGCTGAAGAAAAGGGCGAGGCGCCGTTCATTGTAGTTTGCGACAGCCTTGAGGATCCTCACAATCTCGGCGCGATTATCCGGACCGCCGACGCGTGCGGAGCGCACGGAATCGTTATCCCAAAGCGCCACGGAGTCGCGCTGACATACGCGGTCGGCAAGGTTTCGGCGGGCGCTGTTGAATATGTTCCGGTCGCGAGGGTTTCCAATCTCGCCTCTGCCATTGACGAGCTTAAAGAAAAAGGTCTTTGGGTTTACGGCGCGGATATGCAGGGCGAGGATTTCGGCAAGGTTGATTTTTCGGGCGCGGTCGCGCTTGTGGTCGGCTCTGAGGGCAAGGGTATCAGCCGACTGATAAGAGAGAAATGCGATTTTCTCGTTTCGCTCCCGATGAAAGGCAAAATTAATTCCCTTAACGCCTCCGTGGCGGCGGGGATTCTGATGTATGAGGTTGCAAGGCACAGGTAACCAAAGTTTTGTGAGGTGAGAGTTTTGAGCGGGTTCGATAATTCTGCCGTCAGCAGCGCGACACTCGACGCTATTCTTGATGAGATAAAATCAAAAAAGACCGAGAAGACCTCCGCCGGGCCGTCAGGCGCGGCGAGGACCTGGTCTATGGACGATATTGACCGCCTGATTGCCGACACCGGCAAAGACAAGGCGGCAAAGCCGTTATACAATCCGCCAAAGCCCATGGCCGAGCCCCCCGCGCCGCCAAGAGCTTTTGAACCCTCTCCTGTTGCGCAGGAAAGCGGACTTTCAAGGTTCCTGAGCAGCGAGTTTGACAGTAGCATTTTCACCGTTGAAGCCCCCGCCCCCGAGCTGCCGAGGCCGCTGCCCGATGTTTTTTCGGATTCCCGTCAGCTGCTCCCCGAGGTTGAAGGGCAGGAAACCTTCTTTGAGCCGATTGTGAGCGAGCCCGAGGTCTTTGAAATTGAAACAGTCGTTGTTCCCGACGAGGCTCCGCCCGTTCCGGCAGAGCAAAAGTATATTTTTGACAAAACCGCGCCCGCCGCTCCTCCCGAGAAACCGCGCCCGATTATCAACGAGTTCCCGGAGGACGAGTCAAGCGCGTTAGAATTTTTCCGCACAAAATCAGGAGCGGAGCGAAAGCCCGCGGCGGTTTCAGCCGACGGAACAAGCGAATTCAGAGCAAGATTTTTCAACAAACTGCGCCTTGAAAGAACCGCTGAGGTTGACGATTCACTGGAGGGTCCCGTTGACAAATCCGGCATAATTGTTGAAAGAAAGCCGTCAGAAGACGCTCAGCCCGGTGACCTTCAGCCCCTGCCTAAAATTGTCGCGGCTGAGGATATGCTTCAGGGCGGCGGCGATTATGACGGCAAGACGATAATTGTCGGCACCGAGAAGGAACCCGTTCTCAAGCCTAAAAAAGAGGATGACAAGGTTGACGGGCAGATAGTGCTTACAGGCTTTGACGAGCCTCACCAAGAGGCGGAGCCCGTGACCGCCGACGAGGTTGATATAGAGCAGGCTCTTTGGGAAAAACGAAGACAAAAGGCAAAGAGCTTTAAAATAGTTGACGCTCCCCCGATTGAGAACCTTGACGAGCCCGAGCATACATACGAGGCCGAGGAGCAGGAACAAAAGGAGCGCAAAAAAGAGAACCGCAGACATCTGGAGGATGAGAATCCCCCCGATGACTCCCCCGCGGGCGAATACACAATGAGCGCCGAGAGAATCGCCGTTCACAGCCGCCTTAACAGGGCCGTTAAAAAAGCCTCCGCAGCGCTTATAGTCAACCTGATTGGTGAAGTTCTGTTTTTGCTGATGTTTTTCCTGCCGCGGATAGTCGAGGCGCTTTCATATAAGAGCGTTGTTTTCGCCGATGGCTCGTTATTTATGCTTTCGGCAAACGCGGCGCTTCTCATAATCCTGACGGTAATCAATAACGAGAGCTTTATCGACGGATTCACTAAGCTGATAAATAAAAAACCCGACGCCGATTCCGCCGCGAGCCTGTGCGTGGCTGTGGCTTTGGTACAGACCGTGATTTGCGCCGTTGCCGGCAACGGCGCGTCAAGCGCTCCGATTTTTACCGCTTCTGCGGCGTTCGCGATGGTGATTGCCACACTTACGCGCAAAACCGTCGCGGCTCGCATACTCGAAAATTTCGAGGTTTGCGCTTATAAAAAGGAACACAGCCTTTACGCAATCCACCGCTTCGATAACGAGGCGGAGATATTTGAGCTGGGCAGAGGTCTTTTGATGGGCAACGCCGAGCTGCTCTACTCCTCCAAGGTCGGCTTCCCCTCGGATTTTCTCAAGAACTCCGACAGCTGCTCCGTGCAGGAAAAAACAGCGAAAATCCTCATTCCCGCGGCTGCTGCCGGCGCTGCCGTTTCGGCGGTGCTTACGGGGGTTTTCACAAAGGATGTTTACCTTGCCCTCGCCGCGTTCGCGGGAACATTTTGCATCTGCTCGCCTGTGCTCTCGGCGCTTTGCCCCGAATGGATTACAAGAAGGTCAAACATTACTCTTAACGCCGCAGGCTCGATGATTGTCAGCATTGACGCGGCAGAAAAAACCGTTCAGGCAAACGCCGTAGTTATTGACAGCGCCGATATTTTTGATCGTTCGAACTGCGCCATGCACGGAATGAAGGATTTCAAAAACATCAGAATTGACGATGTTCTTCTTTACGCGGCGGCGCTTGTTATTAAGTCGGGCGGTCCGCTTCGCGAAAGCTTTGAGCAGGTTGTCAGCAACAGGCAGGATTTGCTGCCGCCCGTCAAGGAGCTTGTTTATGAGGATAAGCTCGGCATCGCGGCAAGAATTCACGGGCAAAAGGTTTTGCTCGGCAACCGCAGCCTTCTCACCAATCACAACATTGAGGTTCCCGATAAATCGGTTGAGGATAAATATACCCACAGTGGGCGCAAGGTAATGTACCTTGCCGTCGCGGGTAAGCTCGCGGCGCTGTTTGTTGTGAGCTACGCCGTTGACGAATCGCTTCGCCCCTACCTTAAAGAGCTTGAAAGCAACGGCACTCAGGTGCTTGTGCGCACAAACGACGTCAATGTGACCGAGGAGCTTATTTCTCACGCGTTTGATATGCCCAAGCAAAGCATCCACATTCTTTCATCTGTCGCGGGCAGACTATTTAAGCGCCGGCGTGACGCGGTTACGGACCGTTTGCCTGTTCGCGTAATGCACGACGGCACGGCGTATTCAATGCTGCGCACAGTTGCGGCGGCAGGCAGAATGAACGCCGCGTCGCGGTTAGGCTCAGCGGCTCAGATAGCGGCGGCTGCAATCGGATTTGCGGGCATGGCTGTGCTTGGGGGATTAGGATTATCCGAATATTTTAACGGTTTTACGGCGGTGCTTTTCAGCGTCGCGGCAACGGCGGCGGTACTCGGGGTTACTTCAATTAAGCGCATAAAATAAAAATTTCAAAAAACACTTGACTTTTTGCCGTATATGGCATAGAATAACTGCACAACAAAGCAGAGTGGCGGCTCTCACCGCGGGGTTTCGTCCCATCGTCGGTCAATAGCTTATTCAACGGGCAAGCGCTCGGATAAGTGTTTTGATTATTTCGGCGAGGGCAGAGATCACTGCCCTCGCTTTAAATTTTACTTATGGGAGGTGCTTTAACATCAGCACTAACAGCAAAGAAGCTCAAATTAATGAGGAAATCCGTGATAAGGAGATCAGAGTCATCGGCGACGATGGCGAGCAGCTCGGAATAATGTCTGCCGCTCAGGCGCTTTCGATTGCGGAGAGCAAAAATCTTGATTTAGTCAAGATTGCTCCTATGGCGCAACCGCCTGTGTGCAAAATTATGGATTACGGAAAGTTCCGCTTTGAGAAATCAAAGCGTGAAAAGGAAGCCAAAAAAAATCAAAAGATTGTTGAAATTAAAGAAATCAGGCTTTCCCTCAATATTGACACCCACGATTTTGACACCAAAATCAACCACGCCCGCAAGTTCCTGGAGTCGGGCGACAAGGTTAAGGTCTCAATTCGCTTCAGAGGGCGCGAGATGGCTCACCCCCAGCTCGGGCATGTTATAATGGAGCGTTGCGCAGAGGCCTGCGCCCAGTATGCCACGGTTGAGAAGGCGGCAAAGCTTGAGGGGCGTCAGATGCTGATGTTCCTGGCTCCCAAGGCAACAAAGTAACGGCTGACACAGCCAACATTATTAAGGAGGAAACACCAATGCCCAAGATTAAAACGCACAGCGGCGCAAAAAAGCGCTTCAAGATTTCAAAAGGCGGCAAGCCTATCCGCTCCCATGCGAACAAGTCCCACATTCTGACAAAGAAGAACACAAAGCGCAAGAGAAATCTGCGTAAGACTTCCGTTGCCGACACAACAAACTGCAAGCAGATTAAGCGTCTTGTTCCTTATAAATAATTAACAAACAGGTTGTTGATTGTTTAACAACTTTTTCAAAATTTGGAGGTAAACTATAATGGCTCGTATTAAAGGCGCGACAATGACTCGCAAAAGAAGAAACAAAGTATTAAAGCTTGCCAAGGGCTACTATGGCTCAAAGAGCAGTCTTTTTAAAACCGCAAAGCAGGCCGTAATGAAGAGCGGCCAGTATGCATACATCGGCAGAAAGCACAAAAAGCGCGATTTCCGTCGCCTTTGGATTACCCGCATCTCCGCGGGCTGCAAGCTCAACGGTATGAATTATTCCACATTCATTAACGGCCTCAAGAAGGCGGAGATTAACCTTAACCGCAAGATGCTTGCCGAGATTGCCGTTTCCGACCCTGCTGCTTTTACGGAACTGACAGACAAGGCTAAGGCGGCGCTCAACTAAATTATGCAAAGCTTGAGATGTAACAAATATTTACTTTGTTACATCTCTATTCTATAGTTGATATTCGCGCCGAAAGGAAGGGCAGAATGCTTAAAATCGAGAGCCGTTCCAACGAAAGAATCAAATACGCCGTCTCCCTTCGCGAGAGCGCTAAGAATCGCGCGCAGAGCGGCGAGTTTTTAATTGAGGGGGCGCGCCTGTGCCGCGACGCGGCGCAGAGCGGTCTTGAGATCAGGTGTGCCTTTTTTACGGCAGAGGCCCTTGAAAGATACGGCGAGTATATTAATGTAATAAAAACTGCGGCGCGTGAATGCTATGAGCTGGCGGAGCATATTTCGGCCAAGCTGTCCGAAACCGCGGGCAGTCAGGGCGTTTTTTGCATATGCGCCGTACCCGCGCAAAAATCTGACGGCGACATTGAAGCGAGCGGAAAATATCTCGCTCTCGAGAACATACAGGATCCTTCGAATTTCGGCGCAATCTGCCGCACGGCTGAGGCGCTCGGGCTGACAGGGCTGATTGTATGCGGCGGCTGTGATATCTATAACCCGAAGGCGCTTCGCGCCGCGATGGGCTCTTCGTTTCGCGTTAATATTATTATGTGCGGAAACCTGCCGCAGCTGATTAAAACAGCAGCCGCCAAGGGCATGAACACCCTCGCCTCAACCCCCGATTCGGGCGCGGCGGATATTCGCGCGGTCGATTTTAACGGCGGAGTTATCGCTGTTGTGGGTAACGAGGGCGCGGGCGTGAGCGATGAAACCCTTCGCGAGTGCAAGCAGACCGTAACAATACCCATGCATGGCAAGGCGGAGTCCTTAAACGCGGCGGCCGCGGCGGCAATTATCGCGTGGGAAATGATGAGGGCATAAGAATATGGAGAAACGCGCATATTGGATATGGCTTTCCGCGGTGCTGGGCGCGGGCGCGAGAACTGATGAAATCCTCGCCCATTACCCCGACCCCGAGGCGCTTTATGAGGCCGGCGAACGCGAGTGGCGCACGAGCGGCGTGTTCACTCAAAGGCAGTTAAAAAACCTTACTGAGCTTAACCCCCTGCGCGCGCGGCACAATATTGAAATATGCCAAAAAAACGGCTGGGGCTTTGTAACCCCGTCAGATAAAGAATATCCTCAGCTTTTGCTGCGTATAAGCAGCAGCCCCCTGGTGCTGTATGTTCAGGGCGACATTTCGTACATTAACGACAGCGTCACCGTCGGCGTGGTCGGCACGCGAAAGCCCTCAAATAACAGCATTGCCCTTACGCGCACTATTTGTGCAGATGCGGCAAGGGCCCGCGCGGTTATTGTGAGCGGAGGGGCGCTCGGAATCGACAGCGCCGCTCATGAGGGAGCAATGCTCGGCGGCGGCAAAACCGTAGCAGTTCTCGGCTGTGGGCTTGGCGAGAGGTACCTTGCCGCGAACGAGGCGCTGCGAAACGAAATAAGCAAAAACGGAGCGGTTATTTCAGAGTATTCGCCGTTTTCGCCGGTAACAAAAAGCAGCTTCCCGTTAAGAAACCGGATAATTTCGGGTATGTGCTACGGAACTCTTATAATTGAGGCAGGCGAAAAAAGCGGCTCGCTGATTACGGCGGGTTATGCCGCGGAGCAAAACAGAGATGTTTTTGCCGTTCCGGGCGAGGTGCTCAGCGGCGCGTATAACGGCGCTAACAAGCTTATTCGCGACGGCGCGAAGCCTGTTTCCTGCGCTTCGGAGCTGCTTGAGGGCTACGCTCTTCTTTACCCCGAAAAGCTTGACATGAAGAAGCTTTCAATTGAGCAGACAAGGATAAAAGCTTCGCCAAAAAAAGAAAATCCTAAAGTAAGCCCTGCGGCCAATGTACCGCTTGCTCTCTCGGAAAACGCCAAAAAGCTTTACTCGGTTCTCGGCGCTCAGCCGCAGCACAGCGACGAGCTGGCGGCGCAAACGGGCTTCGCGGCGGGCGATGTAATTGCCGCGCTCACCGAGCTTGAGATGGAGGGCTTAATTGAGCAGGTCACAGGCAGACAATACAGACTGATATAAATTTTATATACTACATTTCAGCGGATGTCCAAATTAAGACAGGAGATTACTCAATATGTCTAAACTGATTATCGTTGAGTCGCCGGCAAAGGCGAAAACAATCAAAAAATATCTCGGCAGCGACTTTAAAGTGGTTGCCTCAATGGGGCATATCCGCGATTTGCCTGCGGCAAAGCTCAGCGTTGATGTTAAAAACGATTTTGCGCCAAAATACGCGCTTATTAAAGGCAAGGAGAAGCTGGTTAAGGAAATCCAGGATATGGTCAGCGCCAGCGATAAGATTTACCTTGCCGCCGACCCCGACCGCGAAGGGGAGGCCATCTCGTGGCACCTCGCGACGGTGCTCGGGCTCGACCTTGACAGCAAAAACAGAGTTACCTTCAACGAAATTACACAGACAGGCATAACAAACGGCATGGCGAACCCGCAAAAGGTGAACCTCGACCTGGTCAACGCTCAGCAGGCGCGCAGGATTCTTGACCGCCTTGTCGGTTACCGTCTGAGCCCGTTTGTGTCGCAAAAAATCCGCCGCGGTCTTTCCGCGGGCAGGGTTCAGAGCGTCGCGGTGCGGCTCATAGTTGACCGCGAAAGCGAAATCAGCGCTTTCGTGCCCGAGGAATATTGGATAATTGACGCTAAGCTCACAAGCGCTCAGCGCAAGGTTTTCACCGCTACGCTTGCCTCGGATGAGAAGGGCAAGGTAAAAATCGAAAGCAAGCAGCAGGCGCAGGCTTACCTTACAAGGCTTGACGGCGCCCAATACAGCGTTAAATCCGTCAAAAAAGGCACAAGAAAAAAGAACCCCATGCCTCCATTCATTACATCAACCCTGCAGCAGGAGGCTTCGCGCAAGCTCGGCTTCCAAGCGGAGCGGACAATGCGCATAGCCCAGGAGCTTTATGAGGGTGTCAACATCAAGGGCGTCGGCATGATGGGTGTTATAACCTACATGAGAACCGACTCACTTCGCATATCCGAGGAGGCGAGAGCCGCCGCGAACGATTACATTGTCAACACCTTCGGCGCGGCATATCTGCCCGACAAGCCGAATTATTATAAATCCCGCGCCAACGCGCAGGACGGTCACGAGGCAATCAGACCGTCGAGCCCCTCTCTTACGCCCGAAATGGTCAAGGAAAGCCTTACGGCCGACCAGTTTAAGCTTTATTCGCTTATCTGGAAGCGCTTTGTCGCCTGCCTTATGTCAAGCTGCGTGCAGGACACGGTTAAGGCGGAGATCCTTGCACAAAAAGATGGCGAAAGCAATAAGTACTGCATTTTTTCCGCGGCGGGCTATTCGGTTAAGTTTGACGGCTTCACTCGCCTCTACGAGGTTACCGAGGAGGATGAAGAAAAGGGCGGCGCTCTGCCTGAGCTCAAGGCTGACGAGGCTGTTAAGCTCAAGGAGCTCATGAGCAACCAGCACTTTACCCAGCCCCCTGCCCGCTTCACCGAGGCTTCTCTGATTAAGGAGCTTGAAGAAAACGGCATCGGCCGCCCCAGCACCTACGCCACGATTCTGTCAACGATTATCAGGCGCGAGTATGTTCAGCGAAACGCAAAGCAGCTTGTGCCCACCGAGCTTGGCACGGTGACGACAAACCTGCTTAAAGAAAGATTCCCTAAAATAGTTAACGCCAAATTCACCGCTCAGCTTGAAACGAACCTTGACGAGGTCGGCGGCGGCACGATGGATTATGTGGCGATGCTTCATGGCTTTTATGACGAGTTCGAAAAAACTCTTGAGAAGGCCAAGGAGGACATGAAGGACGTAAAAATTCAGCTTGAGGAGGACACTACGGACATCCCCTGCGACAAATGCGGCAGGATGATGGTTGTCAAATCAGGCCGTTTCGGCAAATTCCTTGCCTGCCCGGGGTATCCCGCGTGCAAAAACACAAAGCCGCTCATGTCAAACACGGGCGCGAAGTGCCCCAGCTGCGGCAGTGAAATAATAGAAAGAAAATCTAAAAAAGGCCATACATTTTTCGGCTGCTCAAGTTGGCCGAAATGCAGCTTTATGAGCTGGGACGCCCCCGCGGGCGAGGACTGCCCGCAATGCGGCAAGACCTTATTCATAAAGAAAGTCGGTAAAATATATTGCGCGACCGAGGGCTGCGGCTATGAAAAAAAGGCGCCCTCAAAGAAAAAAGTAAATGACTGACGCGATAGTTGTCGGCGGCGGCTTTGCGGGATGTGAGGCGGCGTGGCAGCTGGCGAAAAGGGGTTTTAGCGTAACTCTTTACGAAATGAAGCCAAAAAAATTCTCGCCCGCTCACACGAGCGGCGGGCTCGCGGAGCTTGTTTGCTCAAATTCGTTTAAGGCGGTGCGGCTCGGCTGCGCCGCGGGGATGCTCAAGGCCGAAATGGAGCTTTTGGGCTCTCTTTGTGTTGAATGCGCCAAAGAGACCGCTGTACCCGCAGGCGGCGCTTTAGCCGTCGACAGGGACAAATTTTCCGCCCTTGTTACCTCAAGAATCGAGTCGCAGCCGCTTATAAAAGTGCTTCGCGAGGAGGTTACCGACATACCTGAGGGCAAGGCTGTTATTATTGCCGCCGGGCCGCTTGCCTCCGAGGCGCTTTCGGATAAAATATCCGCTCTGTGCGGCGGCAGCTTAGCGTTCTTTGATGCGGCGGCGCCGATTATTACAGGGGAAAGCATTGACCGCAGCAAGGCCTTTGAGCAGTCGCGTTACGACCGCGGTGAGCCCGAGGATTACATTAACTGCCCGATGGATAAAGAGGAATACGAGGCGTTTTATTCGGCTCTAATAACCGCCGAAAGCGCGCCGCAGCACGACTTTGATATCAAAAAGGGCGTCTACGAGGGCTGTATGCCGATTGAGGTTATGGCAAAGCGCGGGCGTGATACAATACGCTTCGGACCGATGAAGCCGGCGGGGCTTGTGAACCCCGCTACGGGGCATCGCCCGTGGGCGAACCTTCAGCTTCGTAAAGAGAACAGCGCGGGCACAATGTATAACCTTGTGGGCTTTCAGACCAATTTAAAGTTCGGCGAGCAAAAGCGAGTGTTTTCAATGATACCCGCCCTCGCAAACGCCGAATTTGTGCGCTACGGAGTTATGCACCGAAACACCTTTATTGATTCCCCGCGCCTGCTTAACGCTGATTTTTCTTTCCGCGCTTGTGACCGGCTGTGGTTCGCGGGGCAGATAACAGGCGTTGAGGGCTATATGGAATCCGCTTCATCCGGAATTGTCGCCGGTATCAACGCGGCAAGAACGCTCGAGGGCAAAAATTCGTTTGTGCCGCCGCGCGAAACGATGCTCGGCGCGCTTATGGCATATATCGCGGACGATTCGGTTAAAAGCTTTCAGCCCATGGGAGCGGCGTTCGGTTTGCTGCCGCCGCTTGATGAAAAAATACGGGATAAAAAACTGCGTTATGAGGCGCTTTCACAGCGGGGACTCGCCGTTCTTAAAGAAAAAATTTCGCAAGATTTAATATAACTACACATTTTATTTGATATTTTTTATGATATGGAGTATAATTTTACCGTGAAACGATAGATTTTATTGAGAAGCTATCTATCTGGAGGGATTAAGATGCATCTTGACAAAGTTATTGAATTTGTTTGCGGTGAACTTGGCGTTGATTCCGCGCTGGCGAGCGAATACACCCCGCTCGGCGAAATCTTCAGCGACGAGACGGAGGCCGCCGAGCTTTCGCTTGCGCTCGAGAGTGAATACGGAATCGAAATTGACGAGGAGCTTGACGGCAAAATGACCATCGGCGAGCTTGTTGAAATGATAGAGGAATTACAGGAAATATAAATTCGGAAAGAAGTGCATGCAAATAATGTCTGAGTATTTGCAGGAATTTCAAAAAAGATTGGGATATGCGTTTAAGAACGAGGCCCTGCTTGTCAGGGCCCTGTCGCATTCGTCATATGTTAACGAGAAGCAAGACGGGTCTGAGAGCAATGAGCGCCTGGAGTTCCTTGGCGACTCTGTTCTCGGCTTCATAACCGCTGACCTTTTCTTTGACAGCTATGCTCATCTGCCCGAGGGCGAGCTTACCAAATACCGCGCGGCGGCGGTTTGCGAAAAATCGCTGAGCGTTTTTGCACGCGAGCTTGACATCGGTGGCGTTTTGCATCTTGGCAAGGGCGAGGAAAGGACAGGCGGGCGTAACAGGCCGTCAATTCTCGCCGACGCCTTTGAGGCTGTGCTTGCCGCGGTTTACCTTGACGGCGGAATCGGAGAGGCGCGCAAGCTCGCTGTGCGTTTTGTGGGTCGGGAGGAAATTATTCCCTCGGTTACCGACTACAAAACACGCCTTCAGGAGATTGTGCAAAAAAACCCCGAGGAGCTCCTTGAATATATCGTTGTCAACGAGAGCGGCCCCGATCATAACAAGACATTTGAGGTTGAGGTCCATTTAAACAGCAATGTTATCGGCCGCGGCACCGGGCGAAGCAAGAAAATTGCGGAGCAGGAGGCGGCGCGTGAGACGCTTGCCCTGATGGGCGTATGAAGCATATAAATGTTGCCCTGTTTGTTGTTCACGAGGGCTGCCCGAATTACTGCAGCTTCTGTAACCAGCGCAGTATCTCCGGGGTTAAGCAGCGCCTGACAGCCGAGCAGGTTGACGCCGCCGTAGCCACGGCGCTCGAGTCAAATGAGGAGCAGGCGGCGCAGGGCGAGATTGCTTTTTTCGGCGGCAGCTTTACCATGATTGAGCGCTCATATATGCTCGAGCTGCTCAGCACCGCTAAAAAATACATTGACCGCGGCAAATTCCGCGGGATTCGGATATCCACAAGGCCTGACGGAATTGACGCGGAGATTTGCTCCATTCTTAAAGAATATGGCGTAACGAGCGTTGAGCTCGGCGCTCAGAGCATGGACGACGAGGTTCTTATTAAAAACCGCAGGGGGCACACGGCAAAGCAAGTGGCGGATGCCTGCGCTTTCTTGCACTCCTTCGGGTTTGAGGTCGGCTTGCAGATGATGACGGGGCTTTACGGCTCACGGGATGAGGACTGCATTCTAACCGCCGAAAAGCTGATTAAGCTTTCGCCCGCCTCCATGCGGATTTATCCCACGGTGGTGCTTGAGGGCACCGAGCTTGCCGAGAGGATGCGAAGGGGCGAATACACCCCGCAGAGCGTTGAGAGCGCGGTGGAGCTTTGCGCAAGGTTGCTTTTGATGTTTGATGAGGCCGAAATACCTGTTATCCGCCTCGGGCTTCACTCGGGCAAAGGTGTAGAGGACGGCTTTCTGGCCGGCGCCTATCACCCGGCCCTGCGTGAAAAATGCGAAAGCTGCGTTTACCGTGAGCTTACATTAAAGGAGCTCGGCGAAGACAAAAATGTAATTGTTGCCGTCAACAAAAGCGAGCTTTCCAAGTTTATTGGTCAGAAGCGTGAAAACATTGAATATTTCAATCAAGCGGGATACACCGTGCAGGCGCTTCCCGTGGATTTTCTTAAAAAATACGAGATCAAAGTCTATGGCGACCGCTGATTTGCGGTTAGCGACAGAAGAGGTACGCAGATGATTTTAAAGGCACTTGAAATGCAGGGCTTTAAATCTTTTCCGGACAAGACCGTTCTTGAATTCGGCAAGGGCATAACCTGCGTTGTCGGCCCGAATGGCGCGGGCAAAAGCAATATTTCCGATGCTGTGCGCTGGGTTTTGGGCGAGCAGTCCACAAAGTCGCTGCGCGGCGCTCGCATGGAGGATGTTATTTTCAGCGGCACGGGTGTGCGCAAGGCCGTGGGCTTCGCGGAGGTTACGCTTCGCCTTGATAACAGCGACAGAGGGCTTAACGGCTGCGATAAGGACGATGTCAGCGTAACGCGGCGTTACTATCGCTCGGGCGAGAGCGAGTACCTCATTAATGGCGGGATTTGCCGCCTGCGCGATGTTCACGAGCTGTTTATGGATACCGGTCTTGGCAGGGACGGCTACTCTCTTGTCGGTCAGGGCAGAATTGCCGAGCTTGTTTCGGCGCGTTCAAGCCAGCGGCGCG
Source organism: uncultured Clostridium sp. (assembly GCA_964448835.1). Lineage (GTDB taxonomy): Bacteria > Bacillota > Clostridia > Oscillospirales > Acutalibacteraceae > CAG-177. The sequence goes on from CAYUXK010000004.1 coordinate 24,557, forward strand.
ATATGATTGAGGAGGCGGCGGGAATTTCGCACCTTCGTTATCGCAGAGAGGACGCAAGCCGCCGCTTGGAGCAGGCGGAAGAGAACCTGATTCGTCTGCGCGATATTTTAAGCGAGCTTGACGACAGAATAGGACCGCTCAAGGCTCAAAGCGACAAGGCGCAAAAGTTTCTTGCCCTTGCAAAGGACAAAAGAGAGCTTGAAATCGGGCTTTGGCTACATACAATAGAGAAATCAACCGCCGGCCTGCGCGAGCAGGAAAACAGGCTTGCCCTTGCCTCATCACAGTATGAGCAGACAGGGCGGGAGCTTGAGGAGCTGGCTCAAAGCATTGAGCAGCATATCACCATAGGGCAGGAAATAACGCTCGAAATTGAGCGCGTGCGCCTCGAGACCGCCGCAGGCGAAGAAGAAGCCGCGGGCATCGAGGGTAAAATCGCGGTTGAAAACAACACCTTAGAGCATAACAACGAAACGATTGAAAGAATCACGAGGGATATGTCCGCCGCGTCGGAAACCTCGAGCAAAATACAGGCTCAAATTGACGCCGCCGAGGCTGAAATCGAGCAGCTCAATTTGCAGATTATCGAGAAAAGAGAGGCTCTTGAGGCAATTCTGGAGCAAGCGGAGCTTATCCGAGGTGAAGACAGCTCCAATTCTGACAAGGCAAGGCAATTGAGCGAGGCGATAACCGCCAAAACGATGCGTCTTTCAGATTGCAGGGTTGAGAAATCCACGGCTGAATCCACCATTGAGGAGCTTCGCGGCCGCATTGCCGCAATTGAGGAGGTTTTTGCCGCCCGCGGGGGCTTGCTCAAGGAGATTGAGGAAGAAAAAACACAGTGTAAATTACAGCTGAGCGAAATCAGAGAAGAATTATCGGGCTACGAGAATTCCCTTGAGGGCTACGGGATGCTCGTTTCGTCAAAGACCGCGAAGGCCGACGCGGCGCGAAAAGAGACCGAGAGAATCAACCTTGACATATATCAAAAGAACGCACGCATATCGATGCTCAACGACCTCGAAAAAAACATGGACGGTTATCAGGGCAGCGTGCAAAAGGTTATTCAGCAGTCAAAGCGCGGCGTTTTGCGGGGAATTCACGGCACACTCTCGCAGCTTATCACGGTCGAGGGCGAGTATGCTGTAGCGGTTGAAACCGCTCTTGGCTCCGCGATTCAAAACATTGTTACCGACAATGAAGATGACGCGAAGCGCGCAATCAGCTTCCTTCAGGAGAACCGCGCGGGCAGGGCGACATTTTTGCCGATATCCGCAATCTCATCAAAGCCGTTTACCGAGAAAGGTCTGTCCGCCTGCGAGGGCTTTGTGGACATGGCAGACAAGCTGCTTACATATGACAGCAAATATTCTGAAATTATCAAATCCTTCCTTTGCCGCACCGCCGTGGTCGACAATATCGACAGCGCGATTGCCATGGCAAAAAAATACTCATACCGCTTCAAAATAGTTACCCTTGACGGGCAGGTGCTTAACGCGGGCGGCTCAATGACGGGCGGCTCACGCGGGCAAAACACAGGATTTTTGAGCAGGGCAAACGAAATTGAGGATTTGCGCCAGGCGGTTAAACGCCTTGAGGGGCAGCTTGAAGAGAAACAGACACAGCTGAAATCAGTTCTCGGCGAGCTTTCGGGTGTTCAGGCGCAGCTTGACGCGACGAACGCCGAGATTTCAAAGAGCAAAGAGGCGCTTGTATACAAAGAGAGCGAGCTTAGCGTGCTTGAGGACCGCTATGTTTCCGCAAAGGGGCACCTTGACGACCTGGCAGACGAAAAAGGACGCGCGAACGCGAGAGTCAAAGAGAATCAGGCGCTTGCCGCCGCCGCGCAAAGCGAATGTGATGCCCTGATTAGCGAAACCGAGGCGCTTACCGCCGAGCTGGCTTCGCTCGATGAAAGGCGCGGTACTCTTCTTGCCAGACGAGAGGAAACCGCCGACGCTCAGGCTCAGCTGAACCTTCAGGAGGTCGCGCTTCGCAAGGATATAGAGGCTAAAAAAGAGATTATCGGTGAATTACGCCGCCGCTTTGCTGTTCACGGCATGAAGGCGGATGAATTAAACGACGAAATTGCATCAATAGCACAAAACAGCATTGACGCCAAGGCGAGAATAGCCGAGCTTAAAGCGCGCGCTGAGCTTCTTCGTTCGCAGGGCTCTGATGCGAAGGCGCAGATTGCCGCTTTGGTTGAGCGCAGAACAAAGAGCGAGGCGCAGGGTGAGGTTATGCGCAGCGCCGAGCGCTCAAAGATGCAGGATAAAGAAAAAATCAGCGGCGAGCTTGCAAGACTCGAGGAGCGCAGAGATACAATGCGCGGCGAGATTGAAAACGCTCAAAACAAGCTTTATGACGAATACCAGCTTACCCTGCGAGAAGCGCAGGAGCTTGATATTAAAATAGAGGATATCCCGAAGGCGGGAAGAGAGCTGCAGGAGATTCGCTCCAAAATCCGCGCGCTCGGTAATGTCAATGTCGGCGCTGTGGAGGAATACAAAGAGGTCTATGAGCGCCATACCTTCATGAGCGCCCAGGTCAACGACATTGAGAAGGCAAAAGAAGCGCTCACGGCTCTCATCGGGGAGCTGACAGGCAAAATGGCGGAGCGCTTTCGCGAGCAGTTCAGGCGCATTAACAACAATTTCGGCGAAACCTTCAAGGAGCTTTTTGACGGCGGACGCGCCGAGCTTGTGCTTGAGGATGCCGCCGATGTACTCGAATGCAACATTGACATCAGAGTTCAGCCCCCGGGCAAGAATGTTCAAAACATAGATTTGCTCTCGGGCGGTGAAAAGGGACTTTCGGCAATTGCTTTGCTTTTTGCAATATTAAAGGTTACGCCCTCACCGTTTTGTATTTTTGACGAGGTTGAGGCGGCGCTTGATGATATTAACGTTTCACGCTATGCAAAGTATGTAAGGAGCATAACGGGCAACACCCAGTTTATACTTATTTCCCACCGCCGCGGCACCATGGAGGAGGCAGACGTTCTCTACGGCGTTACGATGCAGGAGGAGGGCGTATCAAAGCTCCTTGAGCTTAAAACCGCCGAAATGGCAAAAAAACTCGGATTGGCATGATAATCAGGAAATCTTATTTTTCAGGAAAGGTTTTGTACCGAATGAATACTCAACAAGCAAAAAATTTGGTTATTGACGCGGGTAAGGAGCTTGTAAGAACAGGGCTTATCGCAAGAACATGGGGCAATGTCAGCTGCCGCATTAACGATAAAAGCTTTGTTATCACTCCCAGCGGCAAGGCCTATGACTCACTTACCCCCGACGATATAGTTGAGGTTGCGATTGACACGCTCGAATATAGCGGAGAGGTAAAGCCGTCCTCCGAAAAGGGCATTCACGCCGAGGTATACAAACTTCACGAGGATGCGAATTTTGTTATCCACACTCATCAGGATTTTGCGTCGGTTGTCAGCGTGCTTGATAAGGGCATTTCTCCGCTTACGGGCGAAGCAGCCAAAGTTATCGGCAACGAGGTTTTGATTGCCTCCTACGGTTTGCCCGGCACGGGTAAGCTGTGCAAGGGTGTATCCGAGGCGCTGGCCTCATCAAGCTCAAAGGCGATTATTATGGCGCGTCACGGCGCTCTTTGCTACGGCAAAGACAGCGACGAGGCCTTCGCGGTTGCCAATATGCTCGAAAAGGTTTGCGAGGACTATGTTCTTGATAAACAGGCAAAGGTTATGGGCGCAAGGAGCAGAAGCTACGGTGATTTTTGCCTTGACTATGCAAAGAAGTATTCTAAATCCGAAAATGTCGGCGAAATAGTAAACGCCGTGGTTTATAACAGCATCTGTTACAGAGATAAGGGCGAGGTGGTATTCTCTGCCCCCAACTGCAGCGATGTGGTTATGCGCCTTTCCGACGGCTCACTTATAGGCGAGGGGCTTTTGCCTGCGTTTTCCGAGTACCACAGGAATATTTACCTTGTTAATCGCAAAGCGCATTTTATCGTTCACAACAATACCCCCGAGGTTGCAGCGGCGAGCGCGCTGGTCGAGAGCAAAAGACCGTTGACTGACGATTTTGCGCAGATAGTCGGTTCAAAGATTTTAGTCGCCTCGAGCGCTGAGGATTGCAAGCGGGCAATAAAGAATGTTAACGCGGCGTTTATTAAGGATTACGGCGCTCTGTGCTGCGGCAAAAACAAGGGCGACACTCACGCTGTTGATATGATTATGAGTAAGGCTTGCAAGGCGCTGTTTGCCGCGAAGCTTTTCGGCAACGAAGAGCCGATAGGCAGATTTGACGCGCATCTTATGAGATTTGTTTATTTAAAAAAATACTCAAAGAAGGCGGAGTGATTATTTCAAAGCAAGCCGTGTTTTTAACCGCAGACAGCATTAGCTCGGCTTTTGCCTGTTAAAGCAAATTAAAACACCTGTATAGAATTTTCACGGGAGGCAGAATTCATTGGAATTTTGCCTCCCGAGCTGTTTTTTGTACGGATGAAGGTAAAAAAAGCGCAAATACACTTGTATTTTAATTAAAATATCATTATAATGAATGTATATTGCCTTTATAATAGCGGAGCCTCGGATTTTACACAAAAGCTTAACAAAAAGTTAACAGCAAAATACGCGCACTGTAATATAATTTATTTACCGCGACGCGCCTTTCATGAATGAGGAGGAAATAAAATGAGCAAAAACGCATATGTGCTTGCCTACGACCTCGGCACAACGGGGGTTAAAACCTGCCTTTTTGATGTGGGCGACACAATTAAGCTGATTGGCGCTGAAATGGAGGGCTACGAGCTTTATATTTTGCCCGACGGCGGCGCGGAGCAGGATACCGATGAGTGGTGGAACGCACTCTGCTTAACCACCCGCAAGCTTTTTGCGAATTGCGGCATCACCCCCGACCAGATTTCCGGCATTTCGTTCTGCTCACAGATGCAGGGAATCGTGCTTGTTGATAAAAACGGCGTTCCCGTTCACCGCGCTATGAGCTACATGGACCAGCGCGCGAAGGAGCAGCTTAAGAAGGGCATGGCAAACGGCGTTCAGATCGCGGGCGCAAACATTGCTACGCTGATCCCCTCGCTTATCATAACAGGCGCTGTTGCCGCGAGCGTTAAGGACCCTGTGTGGAAATACAAATGGATTGAAGATAACGAGCCCGAGAATTTTGCGCGCGCTTACAAATGGCTTGACGCGAAGGAATACATTATTTGCCGAATGACAGATAAATTCATCATGACGCGCGACTCTGCCTTTGCAACGCTGATCTATGATATTCGTAAAGGCAAAGGCTGCTGGAGCGAAACAATCTGCAAAAAGCTCGGTGTTAACACCGCCCATCTGGCGGATATTATTGACTGCACTGATGTTGTCGGCGGCTTAACCGCCAAGGCGGCCGAGGAGCTCGGCCTAAAAGAGGGCACTCCCGTTTACGGCGGCGGCGGCGACGCTTCGCTGATAGGCGTTGGCGCGGGCGCTGTTGAAATGGGCGCAACGCATGTATATATGGGCACATCGGGCTGGGTTTCAACCGTAGTTGACAAAAGCGTGGTAGACACTTCCGCGATGATTGCCGCAATAGTCGGCGCGCAAAAAGATAAATTCAATTATTTCGCGGAGCTTGAAACGGCCGGCAAGTGCCTTGAGTGGGTTAAGGATCATCTCGCGCTTGATGAAATCGATATTTACCTTGAAAAAATTCATGTTGCGCAAAGCAAGGAATCAATATACACAAATCTTTATGATTACCTTTCAAAGGTTATCAGCGAGGTTCCCGCCGGGAGCGGCGGCGTAATATTTACTCCGTGGCTTCACGGCAACCGCTGCCCGTTCGAAGACCCTAACGCGCGCGGGATGTTCTTTAATATTAGCCTCGAAAACGGTAAAAATGAGCTTATCCGCTCAGTTATTGAGGGCGTTTGCATGCACCTTCGCTGGTTTCTTGAAACAGAAGAAAAGAAGGTTAAAACAAGCGAGATTGTCCGCTTTGTCGGCGGCGGCGCGCTGTCGGATGTTACCTGCCAGATTCTCGCGGACTGCATAGGCAGGCCGGTTGAAACGGTTGAAAGCCCCCAGAATGTCGGCGCGGTCGGCGCGGCTGTGCTTGTAGCTGTCAATATCGGCAAAATTGACAGTGTCGGCGAAGCGAAAAAGCTTATTCCGGCTAAAAAAACCTTCACGCCCAATATAGAGAACAAGGCAATATATGACAAAAATTTTGCCGTCTACAAAACCCTTTATAAGAACAATAAGGATGCGTTCAAAGCGCTTAACGGTTAATTAGTAATAAACATTAATTTCGAAAGGGAAGTCATTATGAAAAAATATATCTCGCTTTTTTTAGCTGTTATTGTTCTCAGCGGGGTTCTTACCTCCTGCTCCCATTCGCTAAAGGGCGGCGCGGCGGTAGTTACAGACCTTGCAGGCAAGGGCTACGCGGCCGTTACAAAAGAGGACGGCGGTATCGAGAGGGATGCCGCAGGCAATGTAATCGTGCTTGAAACCGACGCCGATGGCAAAAATGTTACGGGTGAGAACGGCGAATATGTATCTAACGCTGTCAGGATTGAGCACGCGATTGTTGTGGGTGACCGCATTGAGGCCAGGTTTTTTTCAATGAAAATCCCCGATGGCTGGAGCGACAAAACGAGCTACTCCGACCTTATCATCAGCCGTGACGGCACAAAGGACCAGCTGATTGTCAGCTTTTTTGAAGACACTACCCTTGAGGAAAAGACCAAGGAGCGCCTGAAGCTTTATGACAGCATTAAAAGCATGTACAGCGCAACCGGCAAATTCAGCGACGGCGAGGTAACAATAAGCGGCCAGAAGGCCACCTTCTATGAGGGCTTTGTTGACCCCGAGGGCGAAGAAACCGAGCCTGTTTATGTCTGCTTCTATTTCTTTGAATACGGCGGCATAGTGTATTCGTGCTATATTTCCTCAAACCATGACCTTACGGGCACCAAAGATTTTACGAATATTTTAAACACTATTGAATTTATATAAAGAAGGGGAAGTTAAAATGTTATTTTCACAGGACATTGGCATTGACCTCGGAACCGCCAATACGCTGGTGTTTTTGAAGGGCAAGGGCATCGTTATCCGCGAGCCCTCTGTGGTTGCCGTTGACCAAAAAAGTAACCCCCCGCGTGTTGTTGCCGTGGGTATGGAAGCAAAAGAAATGATTGGCAGAACTCCCGGCTCAATTACCGCCGTTCGTCCGCTTAAGGACGGCGTTATTGCAGATTTTGAGATAACAGCCGATATGATAAAGGCGTTTGTCAAGCGCACCGCGAGTCGTTCGCCCTTCGCACGCATCAGGGTGCTTATCTGCATCCCCTCGGGCGTTACCGAGGTCGAGCGCAAGGCGGTTTATGACGCGGCAAAAAGCGCGGGTGCTAAATATGTGAGCCTTATTGAGGAGCCTATGGCGGCGGCTATCGGCGCAGGGCTTCCCGTGAGCGAGGCGACAGGCAGTATGGTCGTCGATATCGGCGGCGGCACAAGCGAGGTCGCCGTTATTTCTCTGGGCGATGTTGTTACCGCGAATTCAGCCAGAGTTGCGGGCGATAACTTTGACGAATCGATAATTTCATATATAAAGAAAAAATATAACCTGCTTATCGGTGAAAGAACAGCAGAGGATATCAAAATTAAAATCGGCTCCGCCTATCCCTATGAGGGCGAGGGAACGCTCAACATCAAGGGGCGCAACCTTATGGACGGGCTTCCCAAGAATGTTGATGTAACATCGGAGGAAATTCGCGAGGCGATGGCAGACACGGTTAACCTCATTGTCGACGCGGTTAAATCCACGCTCGAAAAAACCCCTCCCGAGCTTGCGGCGGATATTATTGACCACGGCATTATGCTCACGGGCGGCGGCGCGCTGCTGCGCGGGCTTGACAAGCTGATTGCTACCGAAACAAAAATCCCTGTTCTTGTTGCCGAGAATCCGCTTGACTGCGTAGTTGACGGCACAGGTATATGCCTTGAGAACGATACGCTCAATGTAATCAGCAACAAAAAATATATCTGAGGCGTTACGGTGAACCTTGATTAACTGATTTCGAGCTCGCGCTCCGGGCTAATCAGCGTTTTATTAAATCGCCTTTTCGGCAAGGAGTAGACCTATGCGCCGATTTTTTAAGAGTTCAGCTTTCAAAATATTTGCGGTTGTGGCGGCGGCGCTGCTGGCCGGGTCGGTTTTTGCAACCGCCTCGCGCGGTGGCACCTCGCCGCTTACCGCTTTTACAAGCTTTGTCTTCGGGCCGGTTCACCGTTTTTCCGCATATGTGGCGGGCGAGCTCAAGTCCCTGCCCATTTCTTTCCGCTCCTCGTCAACTCTCTCAAAGGAGCTCGACGAGGCCAACAAGCAGGTGGACACGCTAATGGAGCAGCTTGTTGATTATGAGCAGGCAAAGCAAAAGAACAAGTTTTATCAGCAGTTCCTTGAGCTGAAAGAGGAGCATGATGATTTTACCTTTGCCGAGGCGGCCGTCGTCGGCAGGGATTCTATGGACAGGCTCGGAACCTTCACGCTAAACCGCGGCAGCGCTCACGGAATAAGCGTCAATGACCCTGTCATTTACGGCAAATACCTCGTGGGTGTCGTTACAAGCGTTACGCTCATGCAATGCACCGTTGAAACAATTCTGAACCCCAATGTTAATGTGAGCGCCTATGAGGTGAGAACCCGCGGGCTCGGCTTCGTGACCACAACAGTGGAGCTTTCACAGGAGGAGCTTTGCCAGATGCCGGGGCTTCCCAACTCCACCGCGGTCACCGCGGGCGGCGTTGTTTGCTCTTCGGGTGTCGGCGGAATTTACCCGCGCGACCTGATAATAGGTACGATTGTTGATGTTGTTGACGGGACCGTTGACATTTCGGCGAGCGCGATTATTAAGCCGGGCGCCGATATATCGGAGATTACCGATGTTTTCATCATCACAAACTTCCTCGGGCAGACAAGCGCGGGAACAGGTGAACAAAATGACGACAATTGAGAAACCGCTTAAGAACACAATTGCCCGCAGGGCGTCTTACGCCCTGCTACTGTTTATTATGTCGGTTTTGCAAAACACAGACGGCTTTTTCCCCTCTGTCTTTGGCGTGCGCGCGCTGCTGCTGATTCCCGCGGTGGTGTGCATAGCGATGAATGAGCGTGATATCCCGGGGATGTGCCTGGGGCTTTTCGCGGGCTCGCTGTGGGATATTTCCGCATCAGGTAACAATTTTAACGCGCTGTTTTTACTTGCCGTCGGGTTTTTATGCGGCACGCTGATTAATACAGTTATGCGCAACAACATTGTAACCGCTTCGCTTTTGAGCTTAGCGGCGTTACTGATCTATAACCTGGGCTACTGGTTTTTCCAATATGTTCTGCATTCGTATGACTCTGCGCTCCGGGTGCTTTGGCGGTATTATTTGCCCGGAGTTTTGTATTCACTTGCCCTTGTGCCGTTTATGTTTTTCGGCATCAGAGCAATCGAAAGAGCATTCAGAGAGGAATAATCCAATCAAAAATACAGGGAGGAGGAGCTTTAATGTCAAAAAAGCTGTCAAAGGCGCGCAGGACAACGGCAATTTGCGTTGTTCTGGGTTGTTTTTTTATCTTTTGCTGCGGACTGGTTAAAATTCAGTTAATTGACGGCGATACCTATGCTGCCGCGAGCTCCTCTGTTTCCGAAAATACTATTTCCATCCCCGCGGCAAGGGGCGGAATCGTTGACCGAAACGGCGACCCGCTGATTATCAACCGCCAAGGGTATTCAATTGTTTTTGACGCGACCTATTTCCCGCCCTCATCACAGGCGGCGGTACGAAACAACATTATCGACAGCCTCATTACGCTTTTTGAGCAGCGTAAGGAGCCGTGGCTTGACAATCTGCCCCTTGAGTTTGACGGCAAGGGAGTAATCAAATTTAAGGCCGACTGCGAAAGCGAAATCAAAACCATGAAAAGCGCTGATTTACTTGACCTTAACGAATACGCCGCCGCGTCGAACTGCTACGATGCGCTTATTTCGAGGTATTCCCTTGAGAGCTACGCTCCGGCTAAGGCTATTAAAATAGCCTCTGTTCGTTATTCGATGGAGCGAAACGCCTTCAGAATAAGCAACCCCTACACCTTCGCTCAGGATGTATCGGATGAAACCGTGGCGCTGATTAAAGAAAACAGCAGCTTCTATAAGGGCGTTGATGTAGCCGTTGTGCCTTACCGAGAGTATATTGACGGCACGCTCGCGCCCCATGTGCTTGGCAGAGTCGGCGCGATTGACGCCGAGGAATACGCCAAGCTCAAAAGCTCCGGATATAAAATTACCGACGAAATCGGCAAAAGCGGCATTGAATCCGCCATGGAAGAGTATTTGAGAGGCAAAAGCGGGGTAAAAACCGTTTACACCGATGCCGAGGGCAAAAAATCAACTGCCGTCACGACCGAGCCTGAGCAGGGCAACACCGTTGTGCTCACCATTGACGCGGGGCTTCAGGAGGTTACGCAAAACGCTCTGCAAAGCGCGATTGAAACCTACGCCGGGCTAAAGGGCAATCTGGTGGATAACGCGGGCGCGGCTGTTGTGCTCGATTGCCGCACAGGTGAAATCCTCGCCTCGGCGAGTTACCCGTCATATGATATCTCAACTTATAAAGAAAACGCCGCCGCGCTTAACAGCGCCCCCGCCGCTCCGCTTTGGAACAGGGCGCTTATGAGCACCTACGCGACCGGCTCTACAATGAAACCCTCGGTGGCAATCGCCGCTCTCGAGGAGGGCGTTATTACAGAGGAAACAACCTTCTATTGCACGGGAATTTACAACTATCTCGGGCAGAAGTTCAAATGTGAGCAATCACATGTAAGACAAAATGTCAATGTTGTTAACGCGATTAATGAATCCTGCAACATTTTCTTCTACGAGGTCAGCAGACTCCTCGGCATTGAAAAAATGAATGATTACCGTGTAAGGCTCGGCTTCGGGCAAAAAACAGGCTGCGAGCTTTCGGAGGCCGACGGTGTGCTTGACAGCCCGGAATACCGTGAATCCCTCGGGCAGGAATGGCTGCCGGGCTACACGATTCAGTCGGCAATCGGTCAGGCGGGCAATCTTGTTTCGCCGATTCAGCTCGCGAACTACTGCGCCACGATAGCAAACGGCGGCACAAGGTATTACACTCACTTTGTGAAAGCGGTTAAGAGCTATGATTATTCAGAAACCTTGATAGAGAAGGAACCGACTGTCGCTTATGAAACAGGAATTTCGGCTAAAACGCTCGATATAGTTAAGCGCGGTATGCTTGCCGTGGTCACAACGGGCTACCTCGAGTCGGCTTTCGCCGACCTGCCCGTTACGGCGGCGGCAAAAACCGGCACATCTCAGGAATACAGGGTGCTTGAGGGCCAATCGGTAAAAATCAACAACGGCTTCCTTATCGCCTTCGCGCCTTACGATAACCCCGAAATCGCAATCGCAATCGCGGGCGAAGGCATGGGCAGCGGCAGCTTTGCTGGCCCTGCCGCGGCAAAAATAATTGATTACTGTTTTTCGGGAACCGATGAAGCGGATAAGCCGCAGCCGGTAAACGAATTACTCAGCTGAAAAGAGGAACGGTTAATATGGCAAAAATTATAGCTGTTGCCTCGGGCAAGGGCGGTGTCGGGAAGTCCTCCGTTACAGCGGGGGTTGGGCTTTCGCTTGCAAAGAACGGCTTTAAAACCCTTGTGCTTGACTTTGATATCGGCCTGAGGAGCCTGGATGTTATGCTTGATGTGAGCGAAATGATAATATTTGACTGGGGCGATTTGCTGCTTGACCGCTGCTCGGCGGAGCAGGCAATCGTTGATTGCGACGGCCTTAGCTTTCTTGCCGCGCCTCAGAACTTTGCCGAGGAATTCACAGCTCAGGCGGTAACCGAGATGGTGCAAAAGCTCGCGCAAAATTACGACTATGTTTTGATTGACGCTCCTGCGGGCGTTTCGGGCGGATTTTCCCTCGCCTGCCTTGCGGCTGAGCAGGTTTTGCTTGTCACAACGCCCGATAATGTCTGCCTTCGCACCTGCTCATATACTGCCAAGATACTCAGAAGCATGGGCGTCAAGGACATCCGCCTTATAATCAACCGCTTTGCCTCTCGTCCTGTGTGCAAGGGCAAGCTGCTTAATATTGACGACTGTATCGATATTTCGACCGTTCAGCTCTTTGGCATTGTGCCCGAGGATTCACAGATTGTTTACTCCTCTGTCTTGGCTCGCCGCCCCGAGGAGTATTCACCCTCCGCCTCGGCGTATGAGCGCATTGCCGCAAGGATAGCCGGTAGGCGAATACCGCTGGTGGTGGAATAAAGGAGAGAATTATGACTGAAATCTTAACCGTTGCCGCCATCGCGACCCCCGCGGCTCCGGGCGGAATCGGAATAATCAGAATTTCGGGCTCGGATGCGCTGAATGTCGCGGGTAAGATTTTTCGCCCCGCGGCGGGCGGCAGTATTGAAAGCAGTCGCGGCTACAGGGCGCATTTCGGGCATATTTACGATAATAACGAGCGTATTGACGAGGCGGTTTGCCTCGTTTTTCGCGCTCCGCACAGCTATACGGGCGAGAATGTTGCCGAAATCAGCTGCCACGGCGGTCTGTATGTTACTCAGCGTGTGCTTCGCGCGGCATTAAACGCGGGCGCTCAGGCGGCAGGCCCGGGGGAATTCACTAAGCGCGCGTTTCTAAACGGCAAAATCGACCTTGCGGGCAGCGAGGCGGTTATGGCGCTTATCTCCGCGAGCGGCAAGCGCGCCGCCGACGCCGCGCTCAACACCCTTGAGGGCAAGCTGAGCGATGAAATTCGCCGCTGCGCTGACAGTATAATCGGCGTTTGCGCCGCCCTGAGCGCGTGGGTTGATTACCCCGATGACGAAACGCCCGAAACGGGCGCTGACGAAATGCGGGCTGTCTTTACCGCGGCGCTTGATACACTCAAAGGTCTTGTGCGCCGCTTTGATTGCGGGCGCGTATTAACCGAAGGCGTTGACGCTGTTATTGTAGGCAGACCGAATGTCGGCAAATCAACGCTTATGAATATGCTCACCGGCTTTGATCGCTCAATCGTTACGCCGCTCGCGGGCACCACGCGCGATGTGGTGGAGGAAAAGGTGCGTGTGGGCGAAATAATACTGAGAATTGCAGACACAGCGGGAATCCGTGAAACGGATAACCCGATTGAGAATATCGGAGTTTCGCTCGCAAAAAAGCGCCTTGAGCGCGCCGAAATCGTGCTCGCCGTTTTTGACGGGGCTGCTCCCCTGTCCGAGGATGACATTGAGATTCTAAAGGCCTGCCAAAGTAAGCTCACTGTGGCAATCATTAATAAAACTGACCTGCCGCGAGAGGCTGATATAGATATAATCCGGCAAAGCGCCGGCGAAACAGTGGAGCTTTGCGCCGCTGACGGTCAGGGCGCCGAGGAGCTTGAGCGGGCGATAACGCGCCTTCTTTCCGCTTCTGAATTTGACCCAGATGCCGCCTGCCTGACGGGCGAAAGACAGCGCGCGTGCTGCTGCGAGGCAATCGGGCATCTCGAGCAGGCGCTCAGCGCTTTAAACGAGGGCGTCACCGTTGACGCGGTGAATGTGTGCGCGGACTGCGCGGTGGAGGCTTTACTTGAGCTTACGGGCGAGAAGGCAAGCAGCGCGGTTGTTAACGAAATTTTTTCACGCTTTTGCGTTGGCAAATAAGGAGAAAGCTTAAAGATTATGAAATACAGCGCTGAAAAATTTGATGTGGCCGTTATCGGCGCAGGGCACGCGGGGATTGAGGCGGGTCTTGCCTCGGCGCGCCTTGGGTGCAAAACAGCGGTTTTTACCATCAACCTTGACTGGGTTGGCAATATGGCGTGCAACCCTTCAATCGGCGGCACATCCAAGGGACACCTGACGCGTGAAATTGACGCGCTTGGCGGCGAGATGGGAATCGCGGCGGATAAGAACACACTGCAAAGCCGTATTCTCAACCTCGGCAAAGGTCCCGCGGTTCAAAGCCTGAGGGCGCAAATTGACCGCCGCGCCTATTCGGAGCTCATGAAAAACACTCTTGAGAAGCAGCCGAACCTTTTTCTCAGACAGGTTGAAATTGTCGACCTCGAGCGGGGCGACGGCGAGTGGTTGCTCACCACCAAGCTTGAGGCTGTGTTCAGCGCGAAATGCGTTGTTATCGCCACGGGAACCTTCCTTGCGGGGCGGGTGTATGTCGGCGATATTTCATATGAAAGCGGTCCCGACGGAATGTTCCCCGCTAACGAGCTTGCCGCCGCCTTGAAAAGGCTCGGCGCTCAGACACGTCGGTTTAAAACGGGCACGCCGCCGAGAGTTAACCGCCGCAGCGTTGATACCTCTAAAATGGAAATACAATACGGTGACGAGCAGACCACACCGTTTTCATTTACAACCGAATTTCCGATTGAGAATAAAGAGGTTTGCTACATTACCTACACGGGTGATGAAACAAAGCAGACCATTTTGGACGATCTGCATCGCTCCCCTCTTTATTCAGGCAAAATCAGCGGTGTCGGGCCGCGCTACTGCCCGAGCATTGAAGATAAGATGGTACGGTTTCCGGAAAAAGAGCGCCACCAGATATTTGTTGAGCCGTGCGGCGCAAAAACGGACGAGCTGTATTTGCAGGGGCTGTCCTCTTCACTGCCCGAGGATGTTCAGAAGAAAATCCTGCAAAGCATACCCGGGCTTGAGAATTGCGAGGTTATGCGCACGGCGTACGCAATTGAGTACGACTGTGTTGACCCCCTATCGCTCAGGCAGTCGCTTGAATTCGCTGACCTTGACGGACTTTTCGGCGCCGGTCAGTTCAATGGCTCAAGCGGTTATGAAGAAGCCGCTGCCCAGGGAATTGTGGCGGGAATCAATGCCGCGCGCAAGGCACAGGGCAAGCCGGCTGTCATTTTTGACCGCGGAAGCTCGTATATCGGCACGCTTATCGACGACCTTGTTACCAAGGGCTGCTCCGACCCGTACAGGATGATGACCTCGCGCTCGGAGTACCGTCTGGTTTTAAGGCAGGATAATGCCGACCGCCGCCTGACGGAAATCGGGCATGAAATCGGGCTCATCGATGAAGATAGATATAATGGTTTTAAATTAAAGCTTGAGCTCATTGAGCGTGAACGCGAGCGAGTGGAAAATACTTCCATACCGCTGACCGGGGCGCTCAACGATATGATTGTTTCACGTGGAACATCAGAGCTTGAGCGAGGGGTGAAGCTTGCGGAGCTCTTGCGCAGACCTCAGCTTAATTATGAGTGTCTTACTCCGTTTGACAAAACGCGGCCTCCCCTGCCCCGTGAAATTTTTGAGCAGGTTGAAACGGATATTAAATATGAGGGATATATTAAGCGGCAAAAGCAGCAGATAAACGAAATGCGCCGCCTTGAAGTTAAAAAGCTGCCTCATTCGCTGGATTATTCGCTCATTAAAGGCATAAGACTTGAAGCTGTCGAAAAATTATCCAAGATTAGACCCGAAAATGTCGGTCAGGCCTCGCGCATATCTGGCGTCAGCCCCGCCGATATATCCGTTTTGCTCATATACCTTGAAAGGAACAAAATTAATGGTGATTGACAGAGAGCTTTTATCCTCGCTTGCCGTGGGCTTTGGAGTGGAGCTTGACGAACAAAAGCTTGATTTGCTCGACGCCTATGCCGAGATGATGCTCCACACAAATGAAAGCATGAACCTTACCGCGATAAAAGATGCCCGTGGCGTTACGGTTAAGCATTTCGCAGACAGCATTTCACTTCTCGGCGCAGTGAATCCGCCCCAAGGTGCGAAGGTAATAGATATTGGGACCGGCGCGGGCTTCCCGGGCATTCCCCTTTTGATTTGCAGACCGGATTTGGATTTAACCCTTCTCGACTCAACGCGCAAAAAACTTGACTTCATTGACGAAAGCGCCGCGAAGCTCAATTTACCCGTCAAAACGCTGCATCTTCGCGCGGAGGAAGCGGGCAAAAGCGCTCTGCACCGTGAAAAATATGATTTAGTCGTTTCTCGCGCTGTGGCGAGCCTCGAGGTGCTGAGCGAATATTGTCTGCCGCTTGTAAAAATCGGCGGAGTTTTCGCGGCAATGAAGGGCGCGAATTGGCAGATGGAAGCGCAGCAGGCTCAAAGCGCGATTAAGCTTCTTGGCGGTGAAAAATTGCACGAAAAAAGCTTTTCACTTGCCGATGATGGCGAAAGATGCATAATTGTCATCAAAAAGATATCGCAAACATTGCCAAAATACCCCAGAGCCTCGACAATTATTTCGAAAAAACCGCTGTGAATCCGCAGATTTATGTCGTCGGAGCGAAAAATTGCGCGCACAATAATGTTGGACAAACTCCCCTCCCCGGTGCTATGCTTGAAGCAACGAACAAGCCACCGAGGGGGGTAAAATTTTGAAGGGACAAAAATGCAAGGTTGGCGGCCAGATATTGCTGGTTCCTCAGGGTGAAATAATACCAAATCCGAACCAGCCTCGCCAAAGATTTGATTTTGACGAGCTGGAGGGGCTTGCTCAAAGCATACGTAAAAACGGAATGATACAGCCCATTGCAGTCAGACTAAACGAGGATGGCAAGTATGAACTGATTTCGGGCGAGCGTCGGTTGCGCGCCGCGCGGCTCGTTGGGCTTACCACCGTTCCGTGTATACTTATGAATGCCAACGATGAAAAATCTGCTCTGTTTGCGCTGATTGAAAACATGCAGCGCTCTGAACTGGGTTTCTTTGAGGAAGCTGCGGCAATTGAAAAACTTATTACCGATTATGGCATGAGCCGGGAGGAAATTTCCGAGAATCTCGGAAAGGCGGCTCCTACCATATCTAATAAGCTCAGGTTACTCCGCCTTACGGAGGAAATGCGCCACAAAATAACCTCTGAAGGGCTCTCAGAGCGGCATGCTCGAGCGCTGCTGCGACTTACGAGCGAGTCGCAAATGAGCAGGGCGCTGGCAATTATTGCGGAAAAGCGGCTTACTGTAGCCGAAGCCGAAAAACTGATTACGCATATCCTTGAGAGTGACAACGGGCCCCGCCAGCCCGCTGTTAAGCTCTTCAAAGATGTTCGAGTATTTGTTAACACGCTTAATCACGCCGTTGACACTATGCGCAAGGCCGGGATTGATGCCGACAGCGCAAAAAGTGAGACGGACGAGTATATAGAATATATCGTTCGAATACCCAAAAGCAAAGGATATGTTATCCGCGCGAAGCGCAACCGCGAGGACCTAAACGATCGTGAAGCGATAGCATAACCTGATTAATTTAACTACCACTACCATATCTTTCTCTTTCACACCCACATCCACAGCAGAGAGGGCAGGCTAAAAAGCCTGTCCTTTTTGCATTGTTCCACGGGGAACATTTTGTTCACATAAAGTTTACTACCATTTTGTAAAAACATATGATATAATACCCGTGTATACATAAGTTGGGAGAGAGACGCTTGGGAAAAACCATCGCAATAGTAAATCAGAAGGGCGGAGTTGGCAAAACCACATCCGCCATTAACCTTGCCGCCGCGCTCGGTGCCAAGGGATACAGGATATTGCTCGTCGATATTGACCCGCAGGGGAACTCAACGAGCGGCTTCGGCGTCAACAAAAGGGGACTCGTGTCTTCTTCTTACGATGTGCTTGTTAATTCGGAGCCTGTTGAGGAAGCAATAATCAAAACCCGGTTCATAAATGTGAGCGTGGTCGCGTCAAATATGGAGCTCGCAGGCGCGGAGCTGGAGCTGATTGACACTCAAAAGCGAGAAAGTCGCCTTAAGATGGCGCTCGCTTCAGTTAAAGATAATTATGACTTCATTTTTTTGGATTGCCCGCCGTCGCTCGGGCTGATAACGCTCAATGGCCTTTGCGCCGCGGATACGCTGTTAGTGCCGATTCAATGCGAGTTTTTTGCGCTCGAGGGGCTTTCACAGCTGATTTCCACCGTCAGGCAGGTCAAGCGCCTTTATAACCCGTATATTGAAATTGAGGGCGTCCTGTTAACGATGTATGACGGCAGGCTGAACCTTACGCAGCAGGTGGTTGAGGAAGTAAAAAAATGCTTCCCCAAAAAGGTCTATGCGACCGCAATCCCAAGGAATGTAAGGCTTTCAGAGGCTCCCAGCTACGGGCAGCCGATTATGTATTACGATAAATCCGCCTCAGGGGCGCAGGCCTATGATGCGCTTGCAGATGAATTTCTGCGACTTAACGGTAAATGATAGGAGTGAGTTAAATGTCTGCAAAAAAAGGCGGGCTTAACATAAACAGGGGATTAAGCGCATTACTTGTGGATAATTCTATTGAGGAATTAAACTCCGCACGAATAGTAGACTTGAAGCTTATGGAAATTGAGCCGAACAAGGAGCAGGCGCGTAAGGATTTTGAAAGCACCGCGCTTGCCGCTTTGGCTGACAGCATCGCTCAGAACGGTGTGCTCCAGCCGCTTATAGTCAGGCCCATTATCGGCGGAGGCTACCGCCTGATAGCCGGCGAAAGGCGCTGGCATGCGGCAAGAATGGCGGGACTCACCGAGGTGCCTGTCATTATCAAAGAGGTTGATGATACACAGGCGGCGGTGCTTTCACTCATTGAGAACCTTCAGCGAGAGGACCTGAATCCGATTGAGGAGGCGCTCGGTCTGAACAGCCTTACTCAGGATTTCGGGCTTACTCAGGAGCAGGTGGCTGAACGCGTCGGCAAATCACGCCCGACGGTAGCGAACCTTTTGCGCTTACTTACATTGCCGCAGCAGGTAATTGACCTTGTGCGCGGCGGCGAGCTGAGCGCCGGGCACGCAAAGGCACTTGCCGGACTGCAGGATGAGGACACAGCCGTTAAAGCGGCGAAGTTCATTATAGCTAAGGGACTGTCCGTTCGCGAAGCGGAAAAGCTGGTTAAGTCAATGACCGCTGAAAAAAAAGAGCGCAAAGTCAAGGCTGTCACGCGCGAAGCTTTTTTTGACGAGGTTGAGCTTTCGCTGGGCAGCGCGCTCGGCAGACGGGCAAAGGTCACAACCAATAAGGATAAACAATCAGGTACGTTGCAAATAGATTTTTACGATAAGGATGATTTGGCGCGCCTCGCAAAGGCACTCGGAAGGTTGGTATAATTGAATGAACCGCACAATAAATTTCAGGAAAAGAAGTGAGAAATGTGGCTGAAACAATTAAGGTAATGGACTACCACGAGGACGAACTAAAGTTTCATCGCTTCGTGAGATGGATTCAGTTGCCCTTTGTATTTGTTGCGATGATAACACTGCTGGTTTTGCACTGGGAGGATTACAAAACCTTTATGCCTTTGGTACCTGAGGCGGTGCTATGCGTTGTAGGTATACTGTTTATTTTAATGACAGAATTTGGCTTTATTTATAACGCGTCATATTCCTATTACACCGTGCAGCTCAATTATTTTAACTATGTTATCATGTGCCTGTATTATCTCATTTACAACTATATCTACACATCGGTCAGCAACGCTGTTATTGTCGCTTACGCTATCGCTTTTATCGGCACGGTGATGCTGTTCGCTTTTGTCAGCATTTACTATTTGGAGCGAAAGTACCTTTTTGTTGAAAGCAGAGAGGATAAGCGAATAAAAAATGCGGGACTAAAAGCGACAAAAATCGACTTTAACCCCAAGTTTGAGCGCGAAAAAATGTCTCGCGGCGAGCTGAAGGGTCACATGGAAAAGCGATTTGAAGAGGTAGATAACAGCATTGACAAGAAAAAAGAAGAACACAAAGAAGCAGACCCGTTTGAAGATAAATAAATAAAACAAAAAAAGCGCTCCTCATTCATCACGAATGAGGAGCGCTGAAATTATGCCTTAATACTTGACGTTGTAAATCTTCATTGTGTTAATAAGCTCCTGCTGAACCTCAAAGGCCATGCCGATTACCTTGCCCGATCCAACGATGGTAACATAGGATAATTGCTCAAGCTCTATAACCTGATTGGTTTTGGGATTGTAGGTGAGAACAGCCTTACAATCATGATAAGTAAGATTATACACAATGTTTTTCGCGACGGCGGAAACAAAGTCGCCATTAAGCTCTTTATCGATATCAGCCTTTGAAAGAGGGCTGAACATAGCGCCGGTTTTGCTCGGAGAGGTGCTTGCTCCGTCGGCGCAGGGCTCGGGGTTCTTCTCGCTCTTGAGAACGATTGTGAGCTGATAGTTGCCGTTGGGAAGCTGTTTCGCACTTGCTGATTTAATAGCAGAAGCATCTGTGAGTATGCAGCCCTTGGGGGATTTATAGACGGGGAACCATCTCATGTCGCCGCCCTTTTCTCTGAACTCGGGCTCCGCCTTCGCATCTTCTTCTGTGGTCATGAAGTGCTCGGCGAGGGGAAGAACGGTATTGACCAGGGTCTTGCCCTGAGTAACCTTTCTGGAAGCCTCATCATCGGGAAGCTGCTGGTACTCATATTTATTGAACGAGGGCTTGTCGGCTTTAGCCTGATTCATAACCGCGGTGTAAGCGGCAAGAATTTCCTCGGTGGTTTCAGGCAGCTTATCGGTGAGCGCCGCTGTGGTGGTTTCGCCGATCGCCGTAGTGGTTTCGCCGTTAACGGTGGTAGCAGCTAATGTGGTTTCAATCACAGTGGTGGGGACATCATCGGGCGTCTGAACAGCGGTGGTGGTTTCGGCAGCTTCATTGCCGCCGCAGGCCGCAAGAGCAAAAACAAACGAAAAAGCAAGAAGAAGTGCCAATATTTTTTTCATAGATACTGTTCCTTTCAAGCAAGCTTATTTAATAACTACGCTGTAATCAACAATGCCTCTGAAATTCTTGAGGTTTGCGGAAATACCGAGCTTTGCTTTTGCATCGCCGATAAAGATGTGGACGGAATATACCCACGCGCCTGTGGTGATTTTGCCTGTCTTTTCGTTGATTGTGCACTTAACTGAGCTGTTCTTATATGTAAGCTTAACAGTATCTCTGCCTTCGGTCAGCTCTGCGCCCAGCTCTTCAAGAGCGCCGTCAATGCTGCCAAGGGTGCCGACAGCGCGGCCAACAGGGCCCGCTTTGGAATCAGCATCGGAACCGTCGGTCTGTTCTTTAATTGAAAGCTTGATGGTGGTAACTCCGTTTGCGGAAACGGCTTCGGCTCTTGTAACATCAGAGGCTTTAAGCTCGCCTTTACCCGGGATATAGTCTGTGGGTGTCGAGTTCTTCTCGAGCGCCTTCTTTGCCGCGGGGTTGAGAACCTTGAGGATAACGCCGATAGCGCCGTCGCCGGTGATGTCGCCGTCAAGCTTCATTGTGCTTTGGCCTGCGGGAGCGCCTTCTTTGTTGGTCTTTTTAACTGCTGCGTTGTAATAAGCAACAACAGTTGCTATGTCGGTGGAGTTCAGACCGCCTGCGGCCGTTGCGGCCGTGGTGGTTGCGCCGGCAGCTGTGGTTTCGCCTGCGACTGTAGTTGCTGCGGCTGTGGTTTCGCCGATAGCGAGGGTTGTTTCAGCGCCTGTGATAGTAGTTTCATCGGCGGCAAGAGTGGTTTCTTCAGCAAAAAGGTCTGTGGTGGTGGTGGCAACTTCTTCCTCACCGCCGCCGCAAGCGGCAAGCGTGAACACAAGTGAGAATGCCATTAACAGTGCAACAAGTTTTTTCATGGGGTACCTCCTAAAAATAGATAATTGATTTTTCCGCGGGATACCCCGCGAGTTATACCACAATAAAATTTACAACAAAGAGGCACATTTGTCAAGTATGAAAATAGATTACCTTGCAGAAAATGTCAAAATATCTTATAAAATTTACCGTTTATACATAATAAATTATATATAATATCGTGACATCCCGCGCAAAGTATGCTATAATATTCGCATTAATCTTATAAGGAGCGCGGGATTCGAAAGATGAAATTTGTTTCGTGGAACGTTAACGGAATAAGAGCTTGCGTCACCAAGGGCTTTTGTGAGAGCTTCTCGGCGCTTGACGCGGATATATTTTGCCTGCAGGAAACCAAGGTTCAGCCATGCCAGATTGAGCTTGACCTGCCCGGGTATCATCAGTATTGGTGCTACGCGGATAAGAAGGGTTACGCGGGTACGGCGGTTTTTTCGCGCCTCGAGCCATTGAGAGTTTCATACGGCATCGGTGTTGAACGCCATGACACCGAGGGCAGGGTAATCACGCTTGAATTTAAGGATTTTTATTTCATAACCGTCTATACGCCAAATTCCCGCGACGGCCTTGTGAGGCTTGATTACCGCATGGACTGGGAGGATTCCTTCAGGGAGTATATTCTTGAGCTTGACAAAGACAAGCCCGTTGTCTTTTGCGGCGACCTTAATGTCGCTCATAATGAGATAGATTTAAAAAATCCGGCGACAAATCGCATTAACCCCGGCTTTACAGATGAAGAGCGGGGCAAGCTTACTCAGCTGCTTGAGAGCGGATTTATTGATACCTTCCGCTTCCTTTACCCCGAAACGGTTAAATACAGCTGGTGGTCTTACCGATTCTCCGCGCGGGATAAGGATGTCGGCTGGCGTATAGATTATTTTATTGCTTCAAAAGCTCTCAAGGGCAAAATCAAAGACGCGCAGATACACAATGAGGTATTTGGCTCTGACCATTGCCCGGTTGAAGTGACAATTGACTTTTGATTAAAAGGGGACAGGACTCTATGAAAAACAAGGGGCTCACAATTACCGCGGCGATTCTTGCCGCGCTGATGATAGGTTCGGGTGCTTTCTATTTTATATCCGCCAAAGGTAACAGCGCGCCCTCGGATGATGAAGAAAAGGAAACTAAGATTTATTCATACGAGCAAAGCGCATATACTCTTTCGAACGGGCGAGCCAATCTCGCGTCCGGCGCTGTGCTGCTGCCAACGGGAATAGACGGTATCTATTATTCCGCCGACCTGAGCGGCAGGGTGGGCTTTTTTACTGTTGAAAACGGCGCGGTTAAGCCGTATGGCGGCGAGGTAAAAACCGTTAATGCTACTATAAGCAAAACCTACACAAGCCGCCAGGATATGGACACCAAAATCACCTATATTGAGCATGAAGGCAAGGTATGCGGCTTCGGGCTTTTCACGACCGAAATAAGCTCTAAAGAGGCGAACACCTACCCCTACGCGTTCTTTAAGGTTATCAATAAGCCCGTCGGCTACGGCAGCGGGCATTTGCTTCTGATTGATTATGAGAAGGATAATTTCTATAGCGCCGATAAAGTATATTCGGAAATATTCTCATTTAATCTTTCGACCGGCAAGACAGAAAAAATATTTGACTACAGCAACCGAACCGTTGACTACACGGGCGGCTATCGTAACGACTGGGCAATGCTCACAGATTATTTTGCCGCTAATATGGCGGGCGAGAAATATTTCCTTTCATCGCGCAACTATAATAACTCCGACCGCGGCAAGGTATGCGACATTATGGTGGTCAGTGACGCGTACAAGCCCACAATCAAAACAAACGGAATAGTAGGGCTTTGGGCGAGTGTTCAGGGGGACGGTCTTCACTACCTTCGCAACACAAACACAGGCTTCAACAGCATCGCCCTTACCGACAGCGAAAAAATAATCGCCTCCTTTGAAGGCAATTATTTCAGCGATTACCTTCAAAGCGGCAACTATATCATAAATAAAAACAGCCTTGCCTTCGCGAACCTTTTGACAGGCGAAAGCAAGACCTTAAAAGATATTTATCTGGGCGATATTGATGTTTTCTCAGTAAGCCCCGACGGCAGCAAAGCGGTTTTCGCCGCCTTTGGCGAGCCTAACGAGCTTGGGGTAAAGGTTCAGCGAATCATCTATTACGATATCGCTAACGGCAAAGCGTTTACCTTCGCGGAGCCGCTGCTTCTGAGCGAAACGGCGAGCTCGTTTACCTGGCTCGATAATGACAGCGTTATGCACGCGCGCCCCGAAAAAGGCGACGGCAGCGGCGTTATGATGTGCCGCTGGAGCTTCACGGCCGCCCAAACGCAGGATTAAACATTCTCCTTGCGCAAATCCAGCACTATCTGGTCATGCTCCATTTTAAGCTGTGTGTATTTGACTCCCACGCTGTCAAACATTCGCTTTGAAGCGCGGACACTCACGGAATCGGCGTATTTATCCGAAAGATAAAAGACCTCGCGAATGCCGCACTGAATTATTGCCTTCGCGCACTCGTTGCAGGGGAAGAGCGCCACATATATCTTGCAGCCCTCAAGGCTTGAGCCGCCGTTATTGAGTATGGCGTTGAGCTCGGCGTGGCAGACATAGGGGTATTTGGTGTTGAACTCGTCGCCGTCACGCTCCCAGGGGAAGCTGTCGTCATCACAGCCCGCGGGCAGGCCGTTGTAGCCGACTGACATAATCTTATTGTGGCTGTTAACTATGCAGGCGCCGACCTGAGTGCTTGGGTCCTTGCTGCGGTTGGCTGAGAGCAGGGCAATACCCATGAAGTATTCGTTCCAGGTGATATAATCGGTTCTTTTCGGCATATCGGCAGCTCCTTTAATTTAAATAATATCTGAATTTTAGCATATTTTTGCGGTCATTACAACAACAAATTGGCCGGTGAGGAGATTCTATGAGCTTTTTAACAAAAATCTTCGGTGATTATTCATCGAAGGAAATCAAAAGAATTCGTCCGCTTTGCGATAAGGTTCTCGCGCTTGAGAGCGAGTATTCCGCCCTTTCAGACGCCGAGCTTCAGGCCAAAACCCCCGAATTCAAGCAGCGGCTTGCTGACGGCGAAACTCTTGACGATATTCTGCCCGAGGCGTTTGCCGCTTGCCGTGAGGCATCCTGGCGTGTGCTTAACATGAAGCATTTCCCCGTGCAGATTTTAGGCGGCATCATCCTGCACCAGGGCAGGATATCCGAGATGAAAACAGGCGAGGGCAAAACCCTTGTCGCCACCCTGCCCGCTTACCTCAACGCACTCAGCGGCGAGGGCGTTCACATTGTTACCGTCAACGATTACCTCGCCCGCCGCGACAGCGAATGGATGGGCAAGGTTTACCGTTTCATGGGGCTCAGCGTTGGTCTGATAATTCACGAGAAAGAGAATCCCGAGCGGCGTGATGCCTATCTTGCGGACATTACTTACGGCACCAATAACGAAATGGGCTTCGATTACCTTCGTGACAACATGGTCGCCTATAAGGAGCATCGAGTTCAGCGCGGGCACAACTACGCGATAGTTGACGAGGTTGACTCAATCCTCGTCGATGAGGCGAGAACACCGCTCATCATTTCGGGCAGGGGCGAGAAATCGACCGACCTTTACAAATTGGCGAACCGCTTCGCTCTTTCGCTCAAAATTACCCGAGTGAAAGAAACAAACTCTAAAGAGAATGTTGAGGATATTGTAAGCGAGGACTGCGATGTTGTCGTTGACGAAAAGGCGAAGACCGCGACGCTGACCAAAAGCGGTGTCAAAAAAGCCGAGGCGGCGTTTAACGTTGAGAACCTTATGGACGCTGATAATATGACGCTGCAGCACCATATCAATCAGGCGATTAAGGCAATCGGAGTTATGAGGCGCGATGTTGACTATGTTGTTGCCGACAATCAGGTGCTTATTGTTGACGAATTCACGGGCAGAATTATGCACGGCAGGCGCTACAACGAGGGTCTGCACCAGGCAATTGAAGCAAAAGAAAATGTTAATGTTGAGCATGAGAGCAAAACCCTTGCTACAATTACCTTCCAGAATTACTTCCGTCTTTATAAGAAGCTTTCCGGTATGACGGGTACAGCCATGACCGAAAGCCAGGAGTTCAATCAGATTTACGGCCTCGATGTTGTTGAGATACCTACAAATAAGCCGATGATAAGAACCGACAACGCCGATGTCGTCTATAAAAACGAGCAGGCGAAGTACAACGCCGTTATTGAGCAGATTGAGGCCAGCCACGCGAAGGGGCAGCCCGTGCTGGTGGGTACGATTTCAATCGAACGCTCAGAGATTCTAAGCGCCTTACTCAAGCGCAAGGGAATTAAGCATGAGGTGCTCAACGCGAAGCACCACGACAAAGAGGCTCAAATTGTAGCCCAGGCCGGTAAAGAGGGCGCGGTTACAATCGCCACGAACATGGCCGGCCGCGGCACCGATATTATGCTTGGCGGTAACTCTGAATACCTTGCCAAGGCTGAGATGCGCCGTATGGGCTACAGCGAGGAGCTGATTGCCGAGGCGACCGGCTTCGCGGAAACCGAGGATGAGGACATTATTCGCTCGCGCGCCGATTTTTCAGATCTTGAGAGCAAATATAAGGGCGAAATCAAAGACGAGGCTCAGCGCGTTAAAGATGCGGGCGGCTTATTTATAATCGGCACCGAAAGGCATGAATCACGCCGTATCGATAACCAGCTGCGCGGCCGCGCGGGCCGTCAGGGTGACCCCGGCGCAAGCCGTTTTTACCTTTCACTTGAGGATGACCTTATGCGTCTTTTCGGCGGCGAAAGAATCACAAATGTCATGAACGCGCTGAAAACCCCCGAAGATATGCCGATTGAGGCAAAAATGGTGACCTCGACAATTGAAAACGCGCAAAAGAAGGTTGAGGGCAAAAACTTTGCAATTCGTAAAAGCGTGCTTCAATACGATGATGTTATGAACCGTCAGAGGGGGCTCATTTACGGTCAGCGCAATCAGGTGCTTGACGGCGAGGAGCTTTGCCCCGTAATCATGAAAATGATTGATGATTGCATCAATGAATCAGTTGATTTCTATTGCAGCGACAGCGTAGGCAAGGGCGACTGGAACCTTGACGGGCTGAGGGAAAAATTCTTTGGCTGGCTAACTGTGCCGGGCGACTTTGCCGATAAGGATACATTTAATAAAGAAGACGCTCGCCAGACGCTCATTGAACGCGCTCATTCTCGTTATGAGGAGCGTGAAAAGGCCTTCGGACTTAACGAAAACGGTGTGCCGATTATGCGCGACCTTGAGCGTATGATTCTGCTTCGCAATGTTGACGCTAAATGGATGGATCATATCGACGCCATGGACCAGCTGCGCCGCGGTATCGGGCTTCGCGCCTACGGTCAAACAGACCCCGTGGTTGCCTACAGAATGGAAAGCTACGATATGTTTGACGAAATGACCACATCAATCCGCGAGGATACCGTGCGCCAGATGCTCACCGTAATTGTTAAGAGCGAGGAAGAAACCAAGCGTGAGCAGGCGGCAAAAATCACCGAAACGAGCGGCGCCTCAGACGGTACCGAAGCACCAAGAACCGTTCGTAAGGCAAAGAAGGTCGGCCCCAACGACCCCTGCTCCTGCGGCAGCGGCAAAAAGTACAAAAACTGCTGCGGCGATGTGAGAAAGCAATAATAAATAATGAGGCGCTCCGCTTATGGCGGGGCGCTTTTTTCAGCTTTGGCTGATATCTTATAATAAAGAAAACAACCGTGAAAACACGGTTGCTTTGAACAATTTGGTTAATTTAGCTTGCACAAAATAAATTAGCCGAGCTTGCTGACGAGTTCGATAATTTTAGGAAGGTATTCTTTAATTGCGGCGATGGCCTTTTCAAGTAAGCCGGAATCCTTGATAAATGTAATAGCCTGCTTCAGAACGTCAATGACGGGTTGTAAATCTTCCATAAACACATCTCCTTTTCATCTTATTTCTACAACAATATAGCACAAGCGACACCACAAGTCAATGTTTGAGGGGAAAAAACGCGAAAAATGGCGATTGGTTAAGGCTCATAACTGAAGGTGAAGCAATGTGAACGGATATCACAATTCATTATCGAAGCGCGGAAAGCGTTGCCGCGCATGGTTTTGTTGCCGACGCGAATGGTATTCACATACCCGGGTGTTGACCCCGAGGGTGAAGCGTTGGTAAGTATTTCAAGCCATTCGGCAGGATTGTCGGAGAGCACTATGGAGCTGTCATACGCAAGAATTCTTCTCTTTAATTCATCGGCTGAAATTGATGGCGGCGTATTAATGGAGACGACTTCGGGGCTGCTCACTCCTCCCGCCAGATACGGATATTTATTGCTTCCCCAAACACTTTCAGCGCTTGCCGTTTTGCCCGCGGCGCTCGCAAAGTAGCAGGTAAAAGCCGCAGAGCCGTTATAACAGACATATTTGGGGGAGGGGGTATCGCCGGGCAGGGTGATGCCCAGGTAGCTTAACGCGGCGTAATATACATTGGTGTCAAGATAATCATATGTAGAATTATAAGCATGACGGTCTGAGGCAACTTTAAAATTATAGTATTTTGCATATGTGTAGACCGCGCATATCTGCGCCTTGAGCGCCTCATAAGGAGCACTCGCGCCGATTTCGCGGACGGTAGTGCGGCAGAGGTACTCAACAAGCTCAATCGGAACGCCCCCGTATGTGACGGTTGCGGGCGGATTAGTATCTGTTTCAAGAGATGTGCCGGGATAATAGTGCTTAATAATCTGCTCGTAGGTCTTACCGCTGTTTGCCATCGCCTTTGCGCCCTCCTGGCTCATGCCGACGCCGTGACCGAAGCCGTAAGTTGTAAAGGTAAAGGTGCCGCTCACGGGCTTACCCGACGAGGTGGTGCCTTTTTCTGTGACTTTAACCGTGGTGGGCTTGGTAGTTGCCGGCTTAGTCGTGACCGGCTTTGCCGATGTCGGCTTCAAAATTAAGGGCCACTTTAACGAGGCTGCCGTTGTTGAAATCGCGGAGGTTACAGCCTGCTTCGTGGTGGTCGCCACCGATTTTTTGGTTGTTGCCGCTGATTTTGTGGTTGTTATTGACGATTTTGTGGTTGAGGCGGCAGTTTGCCGCGGCGTTACCGTGGTGTTAACGGGGGAGGATTCATTCTTCTGCGGGCCGACGCCCTGCATAACCGCGGTCATTACTGTACGCGGCGCGGTGGTTATTTCAAGTGAGGACAGCGCCGAGCTTGCCGGGATTGCAATCATATCCGGGCTCTCAAGCATACTGCCGCCGTAGAGCGGGCTGTAATAATTAAGGTTCGCTTCCGCTTCAACCGCCAAATCGGCGGCCATGGGCGGCTCATTATATGAGGAATTCAGCGAATCCGCGGGAGAATCATCCGAAAGGTAATAGGCGATACCTACGCACGCGGCAATAGCGGCAAATAGGCACGCTATAATCACAACAAGACCGCGCACGGGTATGCGCTTAACGAGCGGAACGCTCACCTTTGGCGTGCTTTTCTCCGGGTTCACAAGCCCCTCGGGAGTGGCGGTGAATTCATCGAGCATATTGAGCAGCTTACCTATGGCGGCAAGCACAAGCGCCTTGGGGTCATCTCCCGGCTCGGAATAAACCTTAACCACACGGGCACGCATGGAGTTCGCGATGCTCACCACGGTGTAGGTGCTCGAGTCCTCTTCATCGGTGCAGATATCCGAAACGGCGATGCCGACATCGGCGTGCGTATTCTCTTTTGCGGCTTTAGCAGAAACCGCTATGTAACTGTTGATATTCTCCTCGCCGTCAGGCGGCGGGGGCGAAACGTCAACAACAAAAACCTTATCAAAGCCATCCGAAAGGCGCAGACACTTTTGAACCAGCGCGGCGCAGCCGACATTTGACAGGGCAATGTAAGAGCCGTTATCGGCAAGTGAGTCAACGGTTTGCTTAACCGACTGCTCAATAGCGGAGCGGGCAGTGATTCTTTTTGAAATCGCCGAAAGCTCGCCGAGGAAGGGCGACAGCTCACTCACGAGCATATAATCAAGCCTCGCGCAGTCGAGCGGCAGCATAATAATGCAGCGCGCGCCTTTTTTGAAAGCGAAGCCGGAATACAGACCGTCGGAGGAAATGAACACGCGCGCCTTTTCGGGCATAGCCACCTGCAAATCATATTCGCGCTTTGAGGGGAAGTCAATGCCCTCAACGGCATCGGCAACAACGCGGCTCTTGACCGCGCGAAGCGAGAGCGTTTTCATGAGCGTGAGCTTGAGTGCCGTGAATTGCCCGGGCTCGGCTGCGATAATTGCTGTGTGAACGCTTTTAAGTTGGGAATTAAGGCATTCAATGAGCTCCTTCTGGCTGTTGAAGTCAGCGGAAAGCTGGGCATCCGAAAAATAATCAGATACCACATCACCTATTTGCTCCCTAGCCCTGCGGACTCCTGATGAGCCCTTGGTTGCAAGGGTCAATAAGCAAACCTTTGAAGCCACTAATTAATCACCGCCTTGTATCAGTTTGAAGTTTTAGTCAAATCGGCATAAGCTACCCATTTCTCGGCCTTCGCGTATGGGTTGGTCTTGTTTTGGGCATCATACCACGCCTGCGGATAACGGGGGTTGGGGTTAATAACGGTGTTCGCGGTTGAAACATGAACGCTCTCGCCCTCACGCAGAAGGCGGGCAATCACGACAAGCCTCGCGCCGTTGAAATCGTAGCAGCAGGTGGACAGTGTCAGAATTTTATCGGTTGAAAGAATATCGACACCCGTCGTATAAAGCTTGCGCTGGTCAACCTGCTTAATATATTCGAGGAAGGTATAATTATCAAGCTCGGTGAAGTTGTAGTTAAAAACATAGCCGTTATCGCTCTTCTTCTCGCCGTTGGTAACAAAAGCGCCGTAAACAAGCCATGTGTAATCCGCAAAAATGGTATTGCATTCAATAACAGGCGCGGATTTATAGCCTTCAATTGAGCGGTAATTCTCGAGCATACCGAAAATCAGGTCGTCATATTCCATGTTGTGACCGTAAATGATGGTGTTTCGGTTAAGCACGCGAAGGGAGTTGCGGTAATCAAAAAACGGAACGCCGTATTTGGTGCGCTTACCGTAAACATCGCGCTTAAGATAATATTGGTTATCCTTACCCTGCGCCAAGGGGAGATTAATCTGAAGAGCCGGGATATTAATCCAGCCTGCAAGGTCATCGTTTGCCGCGTAGAGCTTATAATACTTCTTCTGAAGCCCCTCGGGGTAAACCACATCGGGATTCTTCGCGGAAACAGCGCTCATATCGGCGTCGGGAATGTTGCCGCTGTCATCAACCGCAATAAGGTCATCAAGCGCCTTGTCAGCCTGAACGGAAAAACGGTAAGGCTCAATAAAATATGAGTTCACAAGAATTCCCGAGCTTACAATAATCGTAACAATCGAAACCATAAGCACGATTTTGCGGAATATTTCACCCTTGCTGTCGCCCTTGGCGGGGAAAAAGGCGGAGGTTTTTTTTGTGTCCGTCACATAATTAGAGGTCGGCCGCTGAGACGGTCTTCTGGCCGTGGCGTCAGCCGAGGCATCCGCGGACCTTGGCGCGGTCGCGGGAGCCCGTCCCAAGAAGTAATCCTCGCCTTTGGTGACCGGGGGAGAAGCGGGCTGCTTCGGGACCGAAACAGGGCTGAGAGAGTCAAGCTCATCGGGGGATACAATGCCTAATGACTCCGTGGGTTCATCAAAATCGGTCTCTTCGCTAACGGATGAAATATCCTCCATAGCCGGGGGAGCTTTGTCAATCTTTTGAACGGGGGAATCGCTGTAGATATCGTCAATCAAGCTGTCAAGCTCATTCAAAGCGCCGGCAATCACAGCGCTGAAATCCTCCTCAACGGGGACTTCCTCGGGTACAGGCGCGGCGGAGCGCTCCTGGGCGGGGGAGGGGTTAAAGCTGACTCCCGGCTCGTCGGGCGAAGCCTCGACCGGTGAGCTTTCATAATCCCGAGCAAACGGAGACGCCTGCTGCGGTTCATTATAATAATCATCAGGATTCAGCCACATGCCGTTAACTACAGCCTCGGTCGGCTGCTCGTCGGGCTCGGTCTTGTTAGGGGAGAGAACGGGCTCGTCTGTCGAGAGGGGGTGGCTCATGATTTCCTCATAAAGCTCGCGGATATCGTCCTCAAGGCTTTTTTCCGTCGCCTCTATATCGCTCTTAAAGCTGTCATCAATTCTCGGCTCCGGCTCTGGAGCGTCACTGAGAAAGCTTTCAAAATCCAATTCAGTTAAAGGCGCGCCGCTGCCCTCGGGCTTCTCGCCGGGGCTTGGCTTGCGGCCGTTTTTATTATTGTCTGGCATATGTGATTTTCCTCCGTATGGTTATTATTCGTAAGAGGGCTTCCATGTGTTCGAATTCCTGTAGGGGTTCGGGATACCGCGAATACGGCACCACGCATCGGGCATACGGTAATCCGTACGGGCTTTAACAAGCGAGGGGTCAACCGATTCGCTTTCGCCCTCGTGCAGCAGTCTGCCGACCACGACAAGGCGGGTGTTGATTGAGCCGTAATCGTAAATGCAGGTGGAAAGGGTGATGATTTTATCGGTTTCCTCAAGCGAAACGCCCGTTTCAAAGAGCATTCTCTGCTTAACCTGCTCAATGTAGCCCGTCATGTTAGTATCTGACATATGAGGGTAAATATAGTTGAAAACATAGCCGTTGTCATCGGCTGGCTTCGCATTTGTAAGGAAAACGGCGCAAACCTTGAATTTATAATCGGCAAACAGAGTGCTGTATTCGATTATCGGGTGGGCGATATAAAAATCAAGCTTTTTATACTCATGAAGCTGGCGGAAGGTTGAGCCGAGGTAGCCAGCGGGCTTGTCCGTCGTATGGCCGTAAATAACGGTGTTTTTGGATAAGGAATTATGCATAACACGGTAATCGAGGTAAAGGATACCGTAGTTAAGGTCGTTTGAAGTGGTGCGAACCTTATAAAAATCACGCTTGAGGTAGAAATCGTTATCATCGGCGACTACAACGGCTGTGTCGATTTCGGTGCCGGGGATTTTGAGCCAGCCCTTAAGGTCGCTGTTAATCGCGTAAGCGTCCTTAAACTTATCAAGGATACCGTCTGGATATGTCGCAGTTTTTTGCTTATTTGTCTTGAGCGCGGCAAGGGGCGCGGCAAGCGAATCGTAATCTACGACGCCTTGAACGGTATATTCAAAATCGGGCTGCGCAGCAGCCTGAGGAGACTCAACCTGAAGCTTGCTCATAACAGACAGAGCAATGAAAATTGCTGAAACTATGGCAAAAACCGTGCAAATCAAAGCCAAAAGCTTTTTTGAGCTCATAATATATTTCCTCCGAAGGTAAAAATCTGTGATTAATCCGCCATAAAAATTCTAACGAGGTTAAGCGCGCGCGAGGCGATTACGGTTCTGTTATAATCGCGCAAGCTTCTGCCGGTGCTTACCTTATCAACCTTGGTGACTTTACCGTCACTCACGGCGATGTAAGCGAGCCCCGCGGGCAAATCACCGTCATTGTCGGGACCTGCGATTCCCGTAGTGGCAACGCCGATACCGCAGCCTGTCAGGCGAACAACACCCTCTGCCATTTCTCGGCAGGTTTGCTCGCTCACGGCACCAAAACGCTCAAGGGTTTCTTCGCGCACGCCGAGAAGACTGGTTTTCATCTGATTTGTGTAAGTCACCGCGCCGCCCGCGAAAACCTGCGAGGAGCCCGGAATATCAGTCATGCGCTTGGCGATAAGACCGCCCGTGCAGGATTCGGCGCAGGCGAGGGTTTTGCCGCTTGCTTTAAGAAGCCCGAAAACGGCGGATTCGATATTACCGCAGTCCACACCGTAGACAAACTCGCCCAGACGGCTTTTGATTTCGTCAACAACAGGGGAGCACAGAGCCAGAGCTTCCTCCTTGCTTGCTGCCTTTGCGGTAACTCGAAGAAGAGCCTCGCCCTGCTTCGCGTAAGGGGCAACGGTGGGGTTTGATAATTCGAGTAAATCGCTCACCCTCTGCGCCATAGCGCTTTCGCCAAGGTTCATAACATGAACCGTTTGAGAAACAATCGCGCCGTCGGAATACTCCGAAAGATAGGGAACAGCGCTCTCGCGAAACATCGGCTCAAGCTCACCGGGAGGGCCGGGGAGCATAATAACGCATTTGCCGCCCTTCTTAATCGCGAGCCCGGGAGCGGTGCCGTTATTGTTTTGAAAAACTGTTCCGCCAATTGGAACATACGCCTGCCTTAAATTCGCCTCGGGCATATTGTAGCCGCGCCCTGCAAAAAAATCCTGAATTCCCCGGGCAATCTGCTCGTCCATTTCAAGCTCAAAGCCGAGCTCGCGGCAGCATACCTCGCGGGTTATATCGTCAGCCGTGGGGCCAAGGCCCCCCGTTACAATAACAATGTCGCTCCTCGAAAGGGCAAGTCTGAGAGCCTCGGAGAGCCTCGCGTCATTGTCGCCTACGGTGGACTGGTGCAGCACCGATATGCCCATACCCGCAAGCTCGAGGGAGATAAAGCGTGTGTCTGTATTAAGTATATCGCCGAGAAGCAGCTCTGTGCCTACCGAAAGAATTTCACAAACAGCCAAAGACCAACGCCTCCGAAAATTTATATCATATAGGATTAATAAGCGGTTATCGTCACTATCCTCGCGCCTGCGGCTGCCGACTTAACCAGCTCGTCCACATTCAGCGCCTGCTCGCACGCTTCGATATATCCGATTTGCGGGCGAGTTTTTGGGTGCCTCGGGGTGAAAACCGTGCAGCAGTCCTCATAGGGAAGAACAGAAATATCAAATGTATCAATTTTGCGCGCTATCGCGACAACCTCGTCTTTATCCATACCGATAAGCGGACGGAAAACGGGAATGCTACACACCGCGTCGGTGCAGGCAATGGCCGGCATAGTCTGGCTTGCGACCTGACCCACGCTTTCGCCTGTTATCAGCGCCCCCGCCGTTTCTTTAGCGGCAATTATCTCGGCAACTCGCATCATCATGCGCCGCATAACAAGGGTAAAGATGTCCTCGGGGCAATTATCCTTGATTTGCTCCTGAGTCTCGGTGAACGGGACAACAAAGAGCGTAATCCTGCCGCTGTAGCGGCTGACCTGGCGAAGGAGCGAATGAACCTTTTGCTCCGCCTTCTCGCTGGTGTAGGGCGGCGAGGCAAAGTGAACGGCGATAAGCTCAAGACCTCGTTTTGCCATCATGTAGCCGGCAACGGGGCTGTCAATACCGCCCGATATAAGCAGCGCCGCTTTGCCCGCGCTGCCAACGGGCATACCGCCCGCGCCCTTGAGCTGATTGCCGTGGATAAACGCCGCGTGGTCACGGATTTCAACCGTGACAACCACTTCGGGCGTATGAACATCAACGGTTAAGTGAGAAAATTCTTCAAGCAGCTGACCGCCAAGCTCGGCGGAAATCTGAGGAGAGTTAAACGGGAAGGTTTTATCCGCGCGCTTTGCCTCAACCTTGAAGGTGCGTGCGCCGAGAAGCAGGGGAGCCAAATACTCCCTGGCGCTTTTGCAGATAACATCCATATCCTTCTCTACGCTTGCCGCCCTTGAAATGCCCGCGATACCGAAAACCATCATTAGACGGCTGACCGCCTCGTCAAGGTCAATATCGGAGCTTTTGGGCTCAACCGTAATTGTGGACTGGGCGTTGGTGAAGGTAAACGCTCCAAGCGGCTCAAGACGCTTGCGCATGTTTTTAACGAGTAAATCCTCAAAAACCCGGCGGTTAAGTCCTTTAAGGGCAAGCTCGCCGTTTTTGATGAGTATGATTTCTTTCATTTTTGAACTATCCTCTGTGTTATTTCGTTTTTCTTATTACTTTTTGCCCCTCTTGAATGCCAAGAACGAGCATATCGATTTCGCGGGTGGTGGTGAAGCGCGAGATGCTCAGACGAAGCGGACTTTCAAGCCTCTCGTCATCAAGCCCCATACGCATAAGCACGCGGCTTTTCTTGCCCTTTGAGCACGCGGAACCTGCGGAAACATAAATGCCCCTTTCGGATAAAAAGTTCAGCATCGGTTCGCTTTTGATGCCGAGCACCGAAATATTGGTAATATAGGGCAGTGCGTCGGGCGGCGAGTTAACGACAACGCCGTCAAGGCTGCGAAGACGCATCAGCATATAGTCGCGCAGCATTGCGGCTTGCCGCAGTTGCTCCGAGGGGTAACCCATTGCTCCCACGGCGGCGGCGAAGCCCGCGATTGCGGGCATGGCCTCGGTACCGGGGCGCAGCGTTTTCTCTTGTGAACCGCCGAAGGCTCGGGGAAGAATTTTTACATCCTTACGCACATAAAGCGCGCCGACACCCTTGGGGCCGTGGACTTTGTGTGAGCTCACGCTCATGAGGTCAACGCCGAGAGCGGAGGGCTTGCAGGGCAGCTTGCCGAATGCCTGCACCGCGTCGCAGTGAATGAGCGCGGGTGCTCGGGAAACGGAAACTGCACGCCGGGCGGCTTCAACGGGCTGAATCGAACCAACCTCGTTGTTAACAAGCATTATCGAAATAAGAACGGTATTTTGGTTAACCGCGCGGTAAAGCTCCTCGGGCGAAATCTTGCCATTGGAATCGACACGCAGGCGGATAACCTCAAAGCCTTCCGCCTCAAGTCGGTTGAGAGTCTCGTCAACGCTGGGATGCTCAATAGAGGTGGAAATAATGCGCTTGCCGCGCCTTCGCCCCGCATAGGCGGCACCGAAAAGGGCAAGGTTATTGCTTTCAGTTCCGCCCGAGGTGAAGTAAACCTCACCATGCGAGCAGCCCAGAGCGCTTGCAACGGTTTCGCGGGAGGAATCAAGTAATTCCTCGGCGTTAACGCCCCTGCGGTGTAACGAGGAGGGGTTGCCCCAGGATTCGGTCAGGGCGTTATTAACGGCGGCAACAGCTTCGCGGCAGGGGACGGTGGTTGCGCTGTTATCAAAATACGCTTCCATATAGCAGACCCCTCCGGTTGGCAAAATTCCCGATTCTAATCACATTTAAGATATTATACACCATTTTCTCCTCACTTGCAAATATTTTTTAAAATTAATTGTAAAGTTAAACCGTGTTTAACCTATAACAGTATATGCAAGGGTAGAAAACAGGACAAAGACCAAACTAAGTTTAATCTTACAACGTTAACAAAAAACAGTTATGTTGTTAAATAAATAAGAATAATGCAAAGTAAACATAATTTGCATTTTTGCTATTGCACAACCTCAAACAATTTGATATTATGAATTCAGGCTAATAATTGCAATTTGTAAGGAGGATTAATATGCTCTCAAAAACACCCCCTATGGGCTTCAACACTTGGAACACCTTCGGTGAAAACATCAGCGACTCGGTCATTCGCGAAACAGCGGACGCTATGGTAAACCTCGGTTTGCGCGACGCGGGTTACGAATACCTTGTTATCGACGATTGCTGGAGCAAGCGCGAGCGCGACCCCGTGAGCGGCAAAATTGTTCCCGAGCCCTCAAAATTCCCCTATGGTATGAAGGCTGTGAGCGATTATGTTCATTCAAAGGGGCTCAAGTTCGGTATGTATTCCTGCGCGGGCACAAGAACCTGCGCCGATTACCCCGGGAGCTTTGACCACGAGTTTCTTGACGCCAAAACCTTTGCCGAATACGGCGCGGATTTTCTTAAATATGATTTTTGCTACAAGCCCGCCCCCGCGAACGGCCCGCTGCTTTACCGCAAAATGGGCATGGCACTCAAGGCGTGCGGCAGGGAAATCCTTTACTCCGCCTGCAACTGGGGCAGCGACGAGGTCAACAAATGGATTCGCTCGACAGGAGCGCATATGTACCGCTCCACGGGCGATATCAACGATTCCTTTGTGTCCTTCAAGGATATAGCGCTCAGCCAGGTTGACAACCTCGCTTACTCCGCCGCGGGGTGCTTCAACGATATTGATATGCTCACGGTCGGTATGTACGGTAATGGCAACGTGGGCGCGAACGGCTGCAGCGATACGGATTACAAAACCCAGTTTTCGCTGTGGTGTATGTTTTCCTCGCCCCTGATGCTCGGCGGCGATATGCGCAAGATGAACGATTATTGCCTTTCACTGGTTAAGAATAAGAACCTTATTCGCATTAATCAGGATGAGGAGGCCCGCCCCGCATTTGTGGCGACAAAGAGAAGCGACACCTCAATCACATTCGCCAAGCTCCTCTCAAATGATGAAATCGCGGTTCTTTTCACTAACCTCGGCGAATGGGAGGACCATGTTTCGCTCTACTTCGAGAATATCGGCATAACCGCGGCGAGCGGACTCGGCCTTGAGATGACGGACGCCTTCACGGGCGAAACCCTCACCAAAAAGGAGTTTATGCAGTTCAGACTTAAACCGCACGACTGCGCTATGTATATCTGCAAGCTTAAAGAGGTCTGATTTATGGCGGATTGTGTATCTTGCGCAGTTGAGCTCTCGCCCAACGACATAGGCTTCCACAAAAAAATGGTGAACCGGGGCGCGGAGGAATTCATGTGCATCGACTGCCTGTGCGAATACTTCGGCATAACGCGAGAAAAAGCGGACGAAATGATTGAGCGCTTTCGTGAAACGGGCTGTACGCTGTTTGTTTAATCTGCGCGGCTCTCCGATTGATTATTGAACTCAAATAGAATACCCCCGTTTACCGAAGAACGGTAAACGGGGGTATTAATCTGCCGCTTAAAACTTATCGAAGCTTTCTACGTCCAGCACAAAAACCGTCGCGCCGCCAACGGTAACCTCCTCCTCGAGGGAGTTATTTTGAAGCCCCCTGCCGAGTGAATTGGTGGTCAAGGCAACCTTGTTTCGGGTGTGCGAATGCTTATGAATGATATCCTTCACGCGCGCGACCTTGTCGTCATCGGCACCGATAAGCAGGGTGGTGTTGCCGACCATAAGAAAGCCGCCCATCGTGGAGAGCTTGGTCACACTGAAATTTTCTTTTGTAAGATTTGAAGAAACCACGGCGCTGTCGTCGTTATTGATTATTGCAAGAATAAGCTTCATATTGAATCTTCCTTTCTGAATATTACATATCAGGCATAATGAGCTTTTGGGAGTGCTTGTCGAGCTCATAAACATTCGGTATTTCGTAGCGGTTGTCGTTCGCGTCCTTAATCAAGATGCGCTTATCGTAAAAAAGCTTCATTGACTGCAGATGGTTTATGATTTCAAAGGTATAATCGCCCCTGTCGGTTTCGACATTCCATAGCCAGATTTTGAATTTTTCCGAGCGGCTGACGAGCCTTGTAATTTTGGGTATGCGATAATATTCCTCGAGGCAGCCAACAAGCATTTCCGCCTGCTCAGGCTCCATATTGGAGATTTGGCGGATTATGAACTGCTCCTCACCCTCGCTGTCAAGAAGGGTTATGTATTTGGTAAGTCCGCTCACGGGGAACAGCCTTCGCGGCTCAAGGTCGTAATACTTTTCACCTGTGTAGAATTCAACATCCACAAATATTTTGTCCTTAACGGTAAGTCTTATTTCATTGCCGTTAATAAAATTTCTTGCCACTGCCGTTCCCTCCTTATTCAAAATTTTCGGCTTCTTTTTCGGCGGCAACCTTCTCGCTCATTGATTGAATTTCAATCAGCTTATAGTACTTGCCCTTGAGGGCCAGCAGCTCCTCGGGCGTGCCGAATTCGATGATGTTTCCCTTGTCGACAACAATGATTTTGTTTGCCTTGCGCAAGGTTGAAAGGCGGTGGGCTATCATCAGCGTGGTTCTGCCCCTTATCAGGCGATCAATAGCGTCCTGAATAAGCTTTTCGGTTTCGGAATCGACGGCGCTGGTAGCCTCGTCAAAAATCAGAATTGAGGGATTCTTCAGCACTGCCCGCGCGATAGAAAGGCGCTGCTTTTCGCCGCCCGAAAGCCCCACACCGCGCTCACCCAGCATGGTGTCGTAAGCGTCGGGCAGGCGCGAAATAAAGCCGTGGGCATTCGCAATATCGGCGGCATTAAGCACCTGCTCGGGGTGGGCGTTTGGCAGTGAATAAGCTATATTTTTGAATATGGTGTCTCTGAACATCATCGGCTCCTGCTGAACATAGCCGACCTGCGCGCGGTAATCGGACATATCAAGCTCATTAATGTTGACATCATCCAAGAGAATTTCGCCCTCGTAGTCATCATAAAAGCGCATTAACAGGTTAATCAGCGTTGATTTGCCCGAGCCTGTTGTGCCGACTATACCAACGGTATCGCCCGGCTCAATTACAAAGTTAATATCGCTGAGAACCTTTTTTGATTTATCAAATGAAAAGCTTACGTTGCGAAACTCGATCTTGCCCTGCACCCTTTCAAGCGTTTTGCCCTTGCCGAAATCGTGCTCGGGCTCGGCGTTAATGATATCCATGACCTTCTCCGCCGATGCGAGAGCGTTTTGGTAGGAATCGTTAAGGTTCGCAAAGAAGCTGACAGGCGCATAGAACATACTGGTGTATGAAATAAACGATACAAGAACACCGAGCGAGAGATTGTCGGGGGTGCTAATGACCATCCGACCGCCCACATACCAGATTATTACCGAGCCGCAGGTCACAAGGAAGGTGATAGCGTTCGGGAAAATGGCGGAGATTTTAGCCGCCCGCTTATCCTCATTGAGCCAGTCGTCAATATGATGGGTGAACTTTTTAGTCGCCCTTTCTTCGCTGGAAAACGACTTGACGATGCGCACAGCGGGTATTGTATCGGCAAGAATGTTTGAAATCGCGGTGCCTCTGCGCCAAAGACGGCGGTACATCGGGCTGATTTTATTGCCGAAAATTTTGCTGCAAAAGACCACTATCGGCACGGTCGCGAGCGAGAGCAGAGTCAGGCGCCAGTTCATTGCGAGCATTATCAAAATAATGCCGATCATCAGGAAAAACTGCACCACGGCCTCCTGAGTTATTCGCAGCATAAACTGCTGAAGAACGGAGGTGTCGGAATTAACCCTGTTAATAACAGAGCCTGTGGAGGTTTTATCATAAAAGCGCATTGGCAGATACTGCGCCTTTGAGTAAATCTCTTTTTTAAGGTCTGCGATGATGTGGTCGCCCGCCACACGCAATAGATAAGAACGAAGCGCGCCGATTGTATACTGAACGACATACACGCCCAAGAGGAAAAGAATGACATACATCAGCATTCTCGTTTTGCCGTTGGGGATAATATCGTCCACCATGATGCTTGTTATGTAAGGCGGCACAAGCGCCGTCGCGGTAGTAATAAGTGAAAGCAGCAGACAAACAACAAGGCGTTTGACATGCGGCTTCAGATATTTTATCATCGTTGCCGCCATTTTGCCCTTGCCCTTGCAGTTAAGGCACTCGGCATTGGGTGAAGGAAGCTTCCTGCTGCATTTGGGGCAAAACGAACGCATATTTTCATACGCGGAGTCTACGACCTCAAGCTGCTCGGAAATATCAGCGTCCTCATTTACCTTGTTAATGAAGGAGGCGGCGCTGTCGCACAGCGCGGCAACCGAAAAGGTAAAGCGCATTACATCAATACTTGAGCCGCCCACGGTTTTAACCTTCAGCACAGCGTTACCGTACATCCGCTTGACCTTTGCCTCGTCAATATCGGCAAAGGCAAGGCTCATTCCGCCGCCCTCGAATTGCTCGCTCACGCACACTATTTTATCCGCGTAAACAAAAATGGCGCTTTCGCCGTAATTACTGTTGGGCTCCAAATCGCCCACTACGGCAAAAAGCGCTTCGCCCCCGCCCGGTTCAATCGCATTCAACAGCTTCTCGAGCTGTCGGGGAACAGGACGGTTGGTAAGCATTCGGTCTGTAGTCATAATTCCACCTCCGCTATAGCCACAATAAAAATGAGTTCTGTTCAAGCGCATTATATCCCCCAAGGCAATTAAATGTCAACACAATTAAACACAATTCATCCTTTATATAATAAAATTTCATTGTTTGGTAAAATTTGAATTTAAATTTCATATAAAGCTTGCAAAAATTACCGCAAAAGTTTATTATATATAATCGGAAATCATTTTACATTATATGAACGGAGGACTATTCCATGGCAGGAGCTCTTTCAAAAATCACAGGTGTGTTTATGAGCGTAATCATGTTTCTCACCACATTTCTCGGTACGGTTTCAATCCATAATGAAAAAGACAACATTTTCGCTTATACGAAGCATTTGGATAATGCTACCATTTATGAATGCTCGGTTGAGGACGCGATTTCACAGGCGGATTTATGCGGTATAATCAAAGACCATTTTGACGCGCTTCCCAGCGGCGGCAAGCTTTACAAGAAGTGCATCGTTATCGGCTATGACGGCGCGAGAGCCGACGCAATCGATTTCCGCGCGGATAACGGCGCGGTCAACTTCTTGGCGAATCAGGGCATGTGCAAGCTCAGCTACGCGGGCGGCGCAAATGTTCCCCTGCCGAATATTCAGCAAACATCGACAGCCCCCGGCTGGTGCTCCATTCTGACAGGCGAGCTCGGGCTTAAGACAGGCGTTCTGGGCAACGGAATGCCGATGAATGAGGGCTACGAGAGCCTTGTGACCTCGCTGATAACCTCGGGCAGGGCGGATAAAACCTCGTTCTTAACCTCTTGGGGCGGTCATTTCGTTGATGAAGACAGTACATACCACGCGGAAATGCTCGCGGCGCAGAGCAAAGGCCTTAACGCGAACTATGCTTGCCTCGCGGATGACCAGGCTGTTGTAAACGGCGCGCTTTCTGAGGTTCTCGACCCCAACGGCAGCGATTTCATTTTCGCTATCCTTGAGGGCTGCGACCATAACGGCCACACAACGGGCTTCTCATATTTTAATCCGGATTATCAAAACGCATTCACCCAATGCGATGAAGACGCCATGCTGATTATCGACAACATAATGAATAGAGCGAATTACAACCTTGAGGATTGGCTGATTATCGTCACGAGCGACCACGGCGGAATCGGAACGGGTCACGGCGGCGCGAGCATCCAAGAAAGATTGACCTTCGTTGTAGCTAACAAAGAGTTTTAATTAAGCTGAAATATTTTGTGGGGAACGGTCTTGACCGTTCCCCACAAGCTTTTACAGTAAAGTTATTCCGTTTGCCTTACATTCCTTAACCATATCCTCGGGCCAGACGGAGGCCTGAACCTCGCCGATATGCGCCTTGCGCAAGAAGAACATACAAATTCTCGACTGCCCTATGCCGCCGCCCATTGTGTACGGAAGCTCGCCGTTAAGCAGCGCCTTATGGAACGGAAGATTTTTGCGCTCCTCGTAGCCCCTGATTTTGAGCTGCTTCTCAAGAGCCGCTTCATCAACCCTTATGCCCATTGAGGAAAGCTCAAACGCACTGTCAAGCACGGGGTAGTAAACAACGATGTCGCCGTTAAGCTCCCAGTCGTCATAATCGGGCGCTCTGCCGTCATGGATTTCCCCCGATTTGAGTGCGCCGCCGATTTTCATGATGAAAACCGCCTTTTTCTCGCGGGCAATCGCATTTTCGCGCTGCTTGGGCGTTAAATCCGGCCACCTGTCCTCAAGCTCCTGAGTGGTGATGAATGTGATTTCATCGGGCAGGAAGTTACGCTCAACAAAGGCGTAGTCGTCGGAAATTCTGCGCTCGGTATGCTTTAACGCGCGGTAGATGCACTCAACCGCGTCGCGCAGAGTTTTTTCGGTTCTTTCGCTTTTGGCGATATGCTTCTCCCAATCCCACTGGTCAACAAAAACCGAGTGGATATTATCCGTGTCTTCATCGCGGCGAATGGCGCTCATATCGGTATAAAGCCCTTCGCCCTGCTCGAAGCCGTAGTTTTTGAGGGCAAGCCGTTTCCACTTGGCGAGTGACTGAACGATTTCAAACTCGCACGAATCAATGCCCTTAATGTCGAAGCTCACGGGACGCTCAACGCCGTTGAGGGTGTCATTAATACCTGAATCCGAACCGACAAAAAGCGGTGCGGAGACTCTCATAAGATTGAGCTGAATTGCTAAATCGCGCTCAAAGAAATCCTTAACCTTTTTAATCGCGAGCTGAGTTTGACGGATGTTGAGCAAGGGCTTGTAGCCCTCGGGTACTGTTAGGCTGTACATAATGCCACCCCTTATTTTAGAATTACTTTCGGATTATATCATTATATTATTGCATTTGCAAGTACCGCGCAAAGATATATGTTATTTTTTTATGGCTTGCAATGCATTTCATTAGTTTTTCGTTGACAGGGTGAGCCAAATTTATTATAATGGAGTATAATTTTATTTTTCCGTGTATAATCGAAAGGAAGTTGTGCGATGAAAGAAAAGATCCTCGTTCTTGACTTTGGCGGTCAATATAATCAGCTTATCGCCCGAAGAGTAAGAGAATTTAATGTTTTTGCAGAAATAAAAAGCTACAAAACCCCTCTTAGTGATATCAAGGCGGCGGGCTATAAGGGCATCATCTTCACCGGCGGCCCAAACAGCGTTTACGCGGAAGGCTCTCCGATTTATGACGCGGCGATTCTTGATATCGGCGTGCCCATTCTCGGCATCTGCTACGGCGCTCAGCTGATAGCCTACCTCGGCGGCGGCAGCGTTAAGGCGAGCGAAAGCTCGAGCGAATACGGCAAGGTTAAGCTCACGGTTCGCAAGAGCCGCTTGTTTGCAGATGTCCCGCGCAACAGCATCGGCTGGATGAGCCACACGGATTATATTGATACTCCCCCCAAGGGATACAAGGTTATCGCTGTTTCGGGTGAATGCCCCGCGGCGGCAATCGAGAACGAAAAGAAAGGCATTTACGCCCTTCAGGTTCATCCCGAGGTCAACCACACACAATACGGGCAAAAAATATTTGAAAACTTCCTTTTTGACATTTGCGGCTGCACGGGCGAGTGGAAAATGAGCGATTTTGTTGAGCAATCCATCGCTCGCTATAGAAAAGAAATCGGCGGCAAGCGCGTACTTTGCGCCCTCTCGGGCGGCGTGGATTCCTCAGTTTGCGCGGCGCTTCTCAGCAAGGCAATCGGCAAAAACCTGACATGCGTTTTTGTTGACCACGGCCTTATGCGCAAAAACGAGGGCAAGCTTGTTAAAGAGGCCTTCGAGGGGCATTTTGATATTAATTTAATTTGTGTTGACGCCGAGGAGCGTTTCCTCAAGAAGCTCGCGGGCGTGACTGATCCCGAGCGTAAGCGCAAGATAATCGGCGCGGAATTTATTAGAGTATTTGAAGAAGAAGCCAAGAAGCTCGGCACCTT
Source organism: uncultured Clostridium sp. (assembly GCA_964448835.1). GTDB lineage: Bacteria > Bacillota > Clostridia > Oscillospirales > Acutalibacteraceae > CAG-177. The sequence continues at coordinate 69,441 of CAYUXK010000004.1, forward strand.
TGATTACCTGATGCAGGGCACGATTTATCCCGATATAATTGAGAGCGGCGTGGGCGACGCGGCACTTATCAAGAGCCACCACAATGTCGGCGGTCTGCCGAAGAAAATCGGCTTTAAGGGCGGACTTGTTGAGCCGCTGCGCGACCTGTTTAAGGACGAGGTGCGCCAGGTAGGGCGTGAGCTGGGTCTGCCGGAATCGCTCGTGATTCGTCAGCCGTTCCCCGGCCCCGGGCTTGCGGTTAGGTGTCTTGGCAAAATTACAAAGGAAAAGCTTGACCTGCTTCGTGAGTGCGACGCAATTTTCCGCGAGGAGATTGAAAACGCCGGACTTGACAGGTCAATCAACCAGTATTTTGCGGTTATTACCGACCTTAGGAGCGTTGGCGTTATGGGCGACGCGCGCACATATGATTACACGATTGCTCTTCGCGCGGTTGAAACGCAGGACTTTATGACCGCCGATTGGGCCAAAATCCCCGCCTCGGTGCTCGGCGCGGCTTCAAGCCGAATCACAAACGAGGTCAAGGGCGTCAACCGCGTGGTTTATGATATAACAACTAAACCCCCCGCGACGGTGGAGTGGGAATAA